>CAYGWR010000172.1:0-2715 GCA_964353645.1 uncultured Dehalococcoidia bacterium | reverse complement strand
TTCCGCAAACAGGCGTAACGCGCAACAGACTATGTCTTCTTGTCTTCTTTTTCCGTGTCTGCCGCCGAAGGCAGAAACTACCATGTCATTGCGAGCCCTTCCCCCGAAGGACGAAACAATCTCACCGCACCCCTTCGTACCAACGAGTACACGGAGATTGCTTCGTCACCCGCCCGAGGCGGATTCCTCGCAATGACAAAGGAATCCTTTTGGGGGATACCCCCATCCTACACAAGTGAAGGATGTCCTGCACCTCTTTTAGAAACCTACCTTATCAATACGCTCAAAGGGAACCTCCGTTGACACAGGCCCGATTCCTACCCATGCCGAGCCTGTCACTTTCAGAGTGGCCGAACCCCCTTGATTATATGCTTGGTACAACGCTCCTATGGCTGAGAGAATCTCTATCTTGTTTATTATATCAAAGCTTGTCGAGCTGTTGGCCTTAATCATGACGTCCTCACTTCTATCAGCTCTGCCCAATTGTATCCAATCTCCATCTTCCTCGAAATAAATAACATAGGCAATCCTATGGAGGACAGCGCCAACCGGGTTTGAATTGTGCACACTAACCGTGACGTCCACTGTCACAGTAGTCAGGCTAACGCTTTGCAGGCTGATACCTACAATGTCCACATCCGCGGTAGCCGCTTTGTTGGCTAACCATTCCTTGCAACTCCGCGTATTCATAACAGCAAGGACCACAGCGCACACCACCAGAATGATGGCTACGACTATAAGCCACTTAAGAGCGCGGCTTTTTGATACCCTGAAACGATGCATCATGTGCTACATTCTATACAACGAAGCGGAGAACAAAAAGTTGGGAGGCATTTTGCAGATGGCGTAAAAGGAGAGCGTTTTAGCAACTCTTTTCAACCCCCTATATCCCCCGGTCTAACCACAGTGTCATTGCGAGTCCTTCCTTCATGAAGGACCCCTCTGCACTCCCCAGTTGTTAAACGACCGCGTAAAAGCTCAAACTATGGTTTGAGCTTGTTATCATTGCTCAAGAGATATTACGGTAGGCTTTACGCCCAGGGAGGCTCTTTGCAATCGGCACTGGCAAAATAGTCGTCGTCCAGTTGTCGCTGGGCAAGCCCTGACTCGACAGCGGCCCTGGCCACAGCGTGAGTCACCGCCAGGTGCACTTTGGGGTCTATGGCGCTGGGGACAAGTTCTCCTTCAGCCGCAGCGCCAGCGATGGCTAAGGCAGCAGCCTTGAGCATCTCATAGTTTATCTTTCTGGCCTTGGCATCCAGCGTACCTCGCCAAATCCCTGGATAGCCGAGCAGGTTGTTAACCGACCTGCCGTCAGCAGCCAGAATCGCCCCCGCTGCCCTTGCTGCCTCTGGAGTTATCTCAGGATACGGGTTCGATAGAGCGAAGATGATTTGCCCTTTCCTCACCTTGCCAGGGTCTATCAGGCCTCTCATGCCTGTGGTGGCAACCACAATATCAGCTTTCTGCATGATTTCATCGAGGTTAGAGGGAATGCCTCCTGCCTCTGCATGTCGCCTTACGCTGGCTTCCGTCCTCGCCGTTCCCAGCACGGGGTTACCTGTGTACTGAAGCAGAAACTTACCAATGGAGAGGCCGGCAGCCCCCAGGCCAATAACGCCGATCTTCGCCTCCTGTAGAGCAACCTTGGTGAGCCTGCAGGCATTGATCAAAGCTGCCAGCGTAACTACTGCTGTCCCCTTCTGGTCATCGTGCATAACAGGGATATTTAACTCCTGGACAAGCCTGTCCTCAATATAGAAGCATCTCGGCGAGGCTATGTCTTCCAACTGGATGCCCCCGAATGTGGGGGCGATATGTTTCACTGTTTCCACAATCTCGTCTGAGTCTTTAATGTTCAACAGTATCGGTATTCCACTAACTCCTACCAGTTGTTGGAGCAGAGCAGCTTTCCCCTCCATAACCGGCATCCCTGCCACCGGACCGATGTCCCCCAATCCAAGGATCGCAGTCCCGTCGGTAACAATAGCGACAGAAAGGGGAATGGAGGTGTAGGTATCTTTCCAGCTTGGCTGACTCTCGATTAACCTGCATACCTGAGCTACTCCCGGGGTATAGACTTTACGAAGAGTGTCCAGCGAGGTGATGGGAACCGTGCTGATCATCTTTATCTTGCCGTTCTTGTGGAACTCGAGCACAGCATCTCTAACCTGTAGAACTGAGACCTCTTTGAGTCTCGATACTTCGTTTATGGCCTGGGCAAGTTGCTCTTCGTTCTCGGCATATACATCGATGTCCCTGATAGTATAATGGGGGCCCAGGTGCACTGTTGCTATGTTTCCAATATCTATCCCAACCTTGCCGATGGTTGTAGCCAGTTTGCCCAGGGTGCCCGGGATATTAGCATTCTTGCAGCGCAAAGTCCTGACAATCTTCTCCATTGTGCCACCTCCATATATCGAGAGCGTTTAAAAACGCTTTGCAACTCCAGAACCCTAGCCAGAGATTATAGCACAACTGGCCAGGCTGCATGGGCCCCTAGTTCAAAACGATGTCATTTAACAACTGGGGAGTGCAGAGGGGCAACGCCCCTTTGCTAGTCCGCCATAGGCGGATGGGGGTATCCCCCAGTTTTATAAATCACCCAAGAGTGGGGGATACAGAGGGTTGAAAAGAGTTGTTAAACAGTCTCTTCAAACCAGCCTCTACTATATAAAGCCATCATCAGTATGATATAGTGTAGATATAGACCGA
>CAYGWR010000171.1:0-2736 GCA_964353645.1 uncultured Dehalococcoidia bacterium | reverse complement strand
ATGGTTTCCTCCTGGAAAGACTGGTATCGGATTTGGGGAAGTGTTGATGCTACTAACCAAAGGAACTCGCGTAACGGGCGTAAAACACGGGATATCCGTATTTATTGTCGGTATGATGATACGGAAACACCGCCCCAAAACACCCCATTGGTACCTCAGTCCACTTGGCACCGAACCATCCCTTCAAGGTAAAGGCATTGGTTGTGCTCTATTGCAACCCATTTTGAAGCGATGCGACCAAGACCACCTTCCCGCTTACCTTGAAACGCAAAAGGAGAGAAATGTACGGTTTTATGAACACAGAGGTTTCAAGGTTAAAGAGCGCATAAAATTGCCCTACGGCGCTCCTGACTGCTGGTGTATGTTGAGAGAGCATCTCTAACTGCTATTTTGACTTTACTGTTCAGATTGGTTACAGATAGTGAAAGAAGTCGCCAAAGGCTGACCCAAATCCAATAGGAATCCCCGAATGGGCCAACCGATTTGTTCAGAAACAAGTGTTTTCGGAGCGCATGCGCATATTTTAAAATCTGCCATCACTTCTTAGGGAGATTGCTGCTCACATAGAGCACCCCCAAACCGCGACAAATAGCCCTTAACAAATAGAACAGGCGTTCTTTATAATACGGACGCTCCCACGCCTGCGGCAGTGGATGGGGGTGCCTCTACAGCGGAATCAGGGAATGCTTCCTCCACGGCCTTGTTGGCCCTGGCCCCAGCTTCTCCCAGTGTTCCATCTTCTGGGATAGCCTCTCCAGGGTGTTTATCAGTATCGGCCGCGTCTTCCTGGGGTCTATGATGTCGTCAGCTCCCTGGACACCTGCCAGATGATATGCCGTGGCGTATTTCTCATGCACCTGTTGCATGAACTGACGGCGTACTTCCTCAGGATGCTCTGATGCCGCTAGCTCGCCCTTGTAGAGCGCATCGGCTGCTTTCTCATAGCCTTCTACCCTGATGTCGGCAGTGGGCCAGGTGTATACTGCATCAACTCCCATGCGCTCGGTGCCCATGACCAGGCGGGCTGCACCCCAGCACCTTCTGATATACACGGTGATTATGGACACAGTAGCCTCGCAGATGGCGAACACCGGCTTGGCAGCGTTTCTCTCCAATCCGTCCCTGTGTTGCTCCTGCTCCAGGCTGGGCAAGAACCCCGGGCTGTCCACGAGGGAGATTATCGGGATATTGAAGCAATCGCAGAACCTGATGAACCGCGCCTGTTTGTCGCCGGTATAAACATCGAGGCAGCCATCGGAGGCAGCCGGGTTATTGGCTACGATTCCCACCGTCTTTCCCGCCAGACGGCCGAAGCCGATGATCATGCTGGGAGCATAGAGGGCCTGCAACTCGAAGAAGTCTCCCTTGTCCACGATGGAGGCGATGACCTTATGCATGTCATAGGGCTGGCTCACATCGGCAGGGACTAAATCCAGAATATGTTCGTCGCTACGATTGGGATCGTCCCCCGTGTTGACTACAGGAGGCTTGTCCCTCCAGTTGGAGGGCAGGAAGCTGAGCAGCTTTTTGCTGCTGTCGATGGCCTCTTCATCGCTGTCGACGAGCAGGTCGTTAGAGCCGGTGACCGTGGAGTGCAGGAAAGCTCCGCCGATCTCCTCCTCGGTGACATCCCTGAAGGTAACCGCTTTCAAGATAGGCGGTGAGGCGACAGACATGAAGGCTATATTCTTGCGCATGATAACGAAGTCAGCCATTATCGGAGAATAGGCCGAGCCGGCATAGCAAGGCCCCAGCATCAGGCTGATATGAGGCACCACCCCCGACATCAAGGGAGGATAGTACATGAACCCGCCTCCGCCCCCAACAGGGCTGCCGCGTACAGGGATCTTGAATCCGTTTCTGCCGAACAAGTCGTGGATTCTGATAGCGCCCGAGTCCACCATCCCCACCAGCGGGATGCCTTCCTCCATAGCCTGTTCCATCGCCTTGGCCACCTTGCTATTCTGAATCGTGGACTGAGTGCCCGCCAGCACGGTGAAGTCATGAGCGTAGGAGTAAACAGTACGCCCGTTGACCTTCCCGTAGCCCACAATCACGGCATCCCGGGGAAGCTCCCGATCATCTATATCGAAACCGGTCTTCATCGGCTGTGTCCACAAACCTATCTCATGAAATGTGCCTGGGTCGAAAAGCCTTTGTATCCTCTCCCAGGCTGTTAGCTTGCCCCTGCCATGCTGCTTTTCTATCGCAGTCTTATCTCCACCTGCTAACCACCTTTTCCTTTGCTCCTCTACCTTTTGAAGCTTTGCCTTCACGTCTGACATCTAATTCCTCCGAAATTAATTACGGCGACTGCGACTTACAATCTGATGTTTTCGTGTTTCCGTTGAGGCCTTCCCTCTTCCCTGCTGGCAAATGTCTTTAGCGCTTGTATCAGGAAAGGCCTGGTATCCCTGGGGTCTATAAAGCCCTGTCCCCACTCGCGTTCCAGAGCCCGCAACTTATGCCTCATTTCCACAGTGCGTTGCTCCAGTTTCTGCGCTCTCGCAGCCTCATCCTCAATGGACTGCAGTTCCCTCTTGTACATAATAGATACCGCCCCCTCCGCCCCCATCAACCCGCGCTCCACGGAAGGCCAGGCCACATCGAGGTCGCCTCCCAGCGTCGTGCCCGGCATGGCCAACTGACCCCCACCATAAAGCTTTCTTATGGCGATGGTGATCTGAGGCACAGTGCACTCGACATTGGAGAATACCAGCTTGCATCCGTGCCTGA
>CAYGWR010000170.1:0-2749 GCA_964353645.1 uncultured Dehalococcoidia bacterium | reverse complement strand
GAAAGGAGTTCTTGGTAATGGCTAAGCAAAAGGAAAAGCCAGCGATGCTGGACCGCTACCGTGTCCTGGACTTAACAGATGACAGAGGCGCTTTCTGCGGCAAGATTATGGCCGAGTTTGGCGCCGACGTGGTAAAGGTGGAGAGGCCGGGGGGCGATCCCTCGAGAAACGTCGGGCCTTTCTTCCATGACATCCCCGACCCCGAGAAGAGCCTCTCCTGGTTCGCCTTCAACCAGAATAAAAGAGGGATAACTCTAAACATCGAGGCCAGGGATGGTCAGGAGATCTTCAAGAAGCTGGCCCGGAAGGCTGATTTCATCATCGAGTCCTTCAAACCCGGCTATCTGGACAAGCTGGGCCTGGGCTACTCCGCCCTGAGCAAGCTCAACCCCAGGATTATCATGACCTCTGTCACGCCCTTCGGGCAGACCGGGCCTTATAGTACATACAACTCCCCTGACCTCATCACCATGTCCATGGCTGGGTATACCTTTATCTGCGGCGATTCCGACCGCCCGCCGGTGCGCTTCAGCAGCGACCAGTCCTATCTCCAGTCGAGTTTACAGGCGACAGTAGGAACGTTGATCGCCCATTATTACAGAGAGCTTAGCGGCGAAGGGCAGCATGTAGATGTCTCCATGCAGGAATCCATGGTCTGGACGCTTTGCTACGCCCCTCACGACTGGTATATCCTCAAGCAGATACTCCACACTAGAGAAGGGGGCTTCTGGAGACGGCTCGGCGTTACCTATCGCCTCATCTGGCCCTGCAAAGACGGCTACGTCTGCTATCGTTTGCTCATGGCGCAGCCAGGGGCGGAGGTGATGAACGATCTAGTAGCTTCCATGAACAAAGAGGGGCTGGGGGAGAAGATGAAGGGCATCAGTTGGACCACCCTTAGCTTCACCGAAGTCCCCCAGGAGCAAATCAACGAATGGGAAACCGAGATAGGCAAGTACTTCCTCAAACACACCAAGCGGGAACTGCACGAGGAAGCCATAAGGCAGAAGAACGTGATCCAGCCCGTGAACGACGCCAGGGACCTCAACGAATCCCCTCAGCTCGCCGCCAGGGACTTCTGGGTTCAGATAAAACACCCTGAGCTGAGGACTTCCATTACCTATCCCGGCCCTTACTTCAAGTCAACCGAGACAGTATGGCAGAAGGGGCACCGGGCTCCCCTCATCGGCGAGCATAATGACGAGATATATGTCAAGGAATTAGGATTCACCGTAGAGCAGCTCGCTATCCTGAAGAAAGAGAATGTCATCTAATCCTGTGAGTGAAAGGGGAACCGAAATGAAGAAGAAATACGCGTTAGAGGGGCTTAAAGTAGTAGACTTCTCCTGGGTTTTCACAGGCCCTATAGTAACCAAATTTCTCGGCGACCATGGCGCCGAGATCATCAAGATTGAATCCGCCACCAGGCCCGATGGCACCAGGTTGATGACGCCTTTCAAGCCGGGGGCAATGGGATTAAACGCCAGCGGCGTTTTCGCTAACTTCAACTCCAGCAAGTACAGCGTCAACATAAACCTGCGCGAGCCCCGCGGCAAAGAGGTGGTAAAGAAGCTGGTGCAGCGCGCTGATATTGTCCTGGAAACCTTCGGCCCCGGCGTCATGACCAAGCTGAAGCTGGACTACGATGAGCTGAAGCAGGTCAAGCAGGATATCATCATGCTCAGCATGACCATGGTTGGCCAGTACGGGCCTCATTCTCAGCAGCCCTCGTTTGGCCAGGTCCTGCAGGCGACCAACGGCTTCGTCCAGCTCCTGGGCTGGCCCGACCGGCCGCCTTCCTTGCCCGTTGCCGCCTACACCGACTTCATCGCGCCGTGGTACGTCCTCATCGCCCTGATGGGGGCACTGGACTTCCGCCGCCGCACGGGCAAGGGACAGTACATAGACCTCGCCATGCTCGAGGCCAGCGTCCACCTGGCTGCCCCGGTGGTGATGGACTATACAGTCAACAGCAGGATACAGAACCGTATGGGCAACCGCAACCCGGGCTATGCCCCTCACGGAGTGTATCCCTGCAAGGGTGAGGAGCGGTGGGTTGCCATAGCCGTAGCCACCGACGAAGAGTGGCAAGCGTTATGTAAGGTAATGGGCAACCCCGAATGGTCTAAATCACCCAAGTTCGACACCATTTTGCACAGGACGGAGAACCAGGAGGAACTGGACAAGCTGATGGGGGAGTGGACAAAGGGCTATACACCCGAGGAGATAATGGCCAAGCTGCAGGCAGTAGGAGTAGCCGCTGGAGTGCTGCAAAACGGCCAGGACCTGGTGGACAAAGACCCGCAGATGAAACACCGGCAGCACTTCGTGGAAATGGACCATCAGGAGATGGGCAAACACCTCACCGAGCGGCCTCCCTTCCGGCTGTCCAGGACGCCCTCAGAGCCGCAGCGACCCTTCCCCTCCTTCGGTGAGCATACAGAGTACGTCTGCAAAGAGATACTAAAGATGGGCGATAGCGAGTTCGCCGAATTGATTGGTGCTGGCGTCCTCGCCTAGCTTAAGCGTTCAGCGGGCATATTGTAAGGGCGACCAGTTGGATCGCCCCTCTGTGTCTTGGGAGATACAGGGGTTGAAAAATGCTTAGTAAACGCTCTCTTATTATTCAATTGTAAGACGCCTGGCGAAACGCTCCTAAGCTGGTGGGTGTCGTACGCTGCACCCGACCTCTGGTTGCAACCGATTCCGGAGATTTCGCTGCCCAATATTAGCACAAATATTCTAATCA
>CAYGWR010000169.1:1317-2777 GCA_964353645.1 uncultured Dehalococcoidia bacterium | reverse complement strand
ATGTCCTCGCCATATACGATGTCTATGGCGCGCCGAATTAACTCAGCGATGGAGACCTTATGCTCGAAAGCCAATTGTCTGAGCCCCTCGTGGGTCTCTTCGGATAGGTAAATCATGGTCTTTTTCATGTTCAACTCCCGCCAGTAGAAATGCCGCTATATATTATAACATATATATAACACTATGTCATCTTGAATAAGCAAGCCAAATTAACAGCTTCAATGTCCGATGCCCAGTTTGGAAGATGGCGAAACAGCGCTTCGCCATTGCATTTCTCTTTGTGCCCTATCCATTATATGCGGGCAGACACGTTGGTCTGCCCCTACTTGTATCGTTTCACCTCGAACTTGTAGAGCTTTATCGGCTCGTCGTAGTCAATCCCGGCTTTCTGGCGGCAGATATCTATCTGCTGCTCCACGGTATCCACTCCTTCGAGGTCGGGTAGCAGCAGGCCCCGCCGCCCTCCGCTCTCCACGATGACGCCGTACTTTTGGGGGTCAAGCTCGTCCTTGCTTTTCACCGGCACCGGTTTGGTGAGTACATCTACGCTGTAGGTGAGGTCAGAAAGCTCCGCAGCGGCCACGGGGGAGAAACGCGGGTCTCTGGTCGCCGATGATATGGCGTTGGCCATTGTCTCCTGAGCGACGTTGGACTTCGTAGGATCGAATGTTCCGATGCAGCCTCTAAGTGCACCGTGTTTCTTAATGCATACGAAAACCCCTGTCTGCTCCTTCATCTCCGGCGTCAGTTCCTTGGGTTGGGGAAGCTCTTTTTCCCGGACATAGCTCTCCACCGTTTCCTTGGCCAGCCTTGTCAGAGGGTGCATTTTCTCTGGTTTCATGGCTTCCCTCCCGTCACCTCTTCACGATTATCCCGGCATAGCCTACCACGCCGGAGTAATCGCCGGTTATGTCGCCGCTTGTTTGGTATTTGACCAGTTCCGCTCGCTGGGCTCCCAGTTCTTTGGCAGCCGAGATGAGACTCACTGTTGGCGCGTAGCCGCACATTGAAATGTTCAGCTTTTCAATTCGATTTAGCAGCTCGTCTTCATTCAGTTCCAGTATGGCGTTTATGGCCTGGGAATCCTTCCTTTTTGCGGATTCCTGCGGCTCGTAGTGAGTCATGTCGCTGCTGGCGATGATTACTACTTCAGCCTTTGAATCTTTGATCGCCTTCGCTATCGCCTTGCCGATCTCCTTATAAACGGCCCTGGGGCCATATGAGAGCACAATGGGCACTATTTTAAAGCCCTGTTTGAGATATTGTAGAAACGGTATTTGAACCTCAACCGAGTGTTCGTAAAGATGCGCTACCTGGTCTTCTTCCAGGTTTTTGGATTCTGCCAGAATCTGCTTCCCGAGTTTGGAGTCTATCTCTACGCTGCCCAGAGGCGTTTTCCATGCGCCTTCCGTCATAATGCTGAAGGGTTTGCCATAGCCTGTATGGTTGGGGCCCATGAT
>CAYGWR010000169.1:0-1217 GCA_964353645.1 uncultured Dehalococcoidia bacterium | reverse complement strand
ACCACCCTGCCGCAGGAGTAACATGTCGTGTTCTCCCCTTTGTGTCCGTGCAGGTTGCCCACGTAGATGAAGCGAAGCCCGGCCTTTTGCCCGATACTGTAGGCGCGTTCAAGTGTTGACACCGGTGTTGGCGGCAGATTCTGCAGTTGGTACTGCGGGTAGAACCGCGTCACATGCCAGGGAGTGAGCTCGCCCAGGCGGTCTTTTATCCAGTTAGCGATGCCCTCGAGTTGGGCATCATCGTCATTCATGGTGGGTATGATGTTGGTGACCACCTCGACATGCATCTTCCACTTCTGTTGCGCTCTCTCTGCTACCTCGAGGATACCACGCCACTTGGATATTTTGGCCAGTTTCATGTAGAAGGAGTCTGAGAAGCCTTTAACATCGATTCTCCAAGCATCGAGATAAGGACCGATGGTATCCAGGGCCTCGGGTGTAGAGTAGCCGTTGGTTACATATACGGTATACAGCCCTGCCGCTTTGGCGAGCTTGGCTGAGTCCAGAGTGTACTCCAGCCAGATAGCAGGCTCGTTGTAAGTCCAGGCAATGCCCTCACAGTTGTAGCGTTTAGCGAGTTCAATCGAGTTCTCAGGGGATATTTGCTGCGAGTCATGTTTCTCCTCCCGGGGCGCTTGACACGAAATCTGCCAGTTCTGACAGTGCTTGCAGTGGAAGTTGCAGCCCCAGCCGCCGAGGGAGAATACCATACTCGTGGGATAAAAGTGGAACAGAGGTTTTTTTTCGATGGGGTCGACTGCCACTGAGGATACCTCGCCGTAGTTCAAGATATAGAGGATGCCATCCTTATTCTGGCGCACCTGGCACAGTCCGTACTTCTGGGGCCTGATAACGCACCGCCACTGGCAGACGTGGCAGCGAACTACGGAGTCACCTAACTTTTCATATAGCATTGCCTCGCGTGTACTGGTATTCATAGGGAGCCCTCATCAGGCCAAAGTCTATCATACCGCGGGGTTTATGTCTATCAGATGTGCACTATCTCTGCTGAGGCTGCTTACTAACGGGGGAGTGCAGAGGGTCCGCCTCAGGCGGATGCCGGGGGTTTGGGGGTGTCCCCCAATCTCACAAGTCCCCCAAGATTGGGGGATATAGGGGGTTGAAAAGAGATAAATAAACAACCTATTTCCTGCCACTTGCCAAAGCAACTTCAAAGGGCTAGAATGAGACGTAAATTAATATGGATGCTTGAGCCC
>CAYGWR010000168.1:0-2778 GCA_964353645.1 uncultured Dehalococcoidia bacterium | reverse complement strand
GTCTCGCGGCCTCGGCGCAGTATCACCTCTCTCATTATACTGCCCTTAAGAGAATAGGTGGTAAATCGGCAAGTTCCTAGCACAAACTCCTCCAGTTCAGGTGCTTTTGCTAAAATTTTGGTGACCGCCGTAGTTACGGCATTGGAGGTACTTATGTTTCGCACCCCCTTCCATAGCTCCTCGAATCTTTCTTCTGGCATTCCCGACTGGCTGCGCAAATCTCGTCGACTCATGCTATCCTCCTTTGCCGGTAGAGGGATTCTACCTTGCCCAATGATTTAAATCAAGGTCTATCATGACTCGCTCATCCTTTCGTGTTGCATAAAGCACTACAGAGCTATGTTGGGATAGAGGATTGGCTTGTGCGTGCGGTTACGTCTGAGGGGTATTCCTCTTAATCCTTCTGGCATTCTAGGTGTGAAGGCATGGCGCGCCGTGCCCTTTTCCCCTTGCTCAAACGAGATAATTAAGTCATAATATCTAGCTGGTCGTGGCAGTCAAATCCTGAGACAAATCCCCTTTGTGCTGTGTGGTCGCTGTGCGTTGATGGTCGGGTAAAGATTGGAGGTTTAGCAAGTGGCTGAACAGGCGCTTTCCGGACTCAAAATAGTGGAGTACGGTAACTTTGTCTCTGCTCCGTATTGTGCCAAGCTAGTGGCTGATCTCGGTGCCGAGGTGATAAAAGTAGAGGAGCCTGGCTCGGGAGATGAATCGAGGCGGCATGGTCCTTTCCTCAACGATGAGCCTCACCCTGAGAAAAGCGGGCTTTTTTTATATCTGAATACCAATAAGCTGGGCATCACTCTTGATGTCAAAACGAAGACAGGACAAAAAATACTGAAACAGTTGCTCAAAGACGCTGACGTCTTTGTGGAGAATAACCCGCCCAAGCAGATGGCCGACCTCGGTCTTGATTACGCCAGTCTGAAGGAGATAAACCCGCGACTCATCGTAACCTCAATCACCCCCTATGGCCAGACTGGGCCCTACAAAGATTACAAAGGCTACGCACTCAATACCGCTGGCCTTGGGGGACAGACCATGCGTACCGGGGAGCCTCAGCGCGAGCCCTTATCTCCGCCGCTCTCGCAGAGCCATTACCAGAGCGGCGCTATGGGTGCTGCGGCAACCATGAGTGCTATTTTCGCGCGGCGCTCTACAGGCGAGGGGCAGCAAGTTGATATATCGGAAGCTGAGGTGTGGGCCACTATCCATCTGGGGCACGGTGTCCATCTGGGCGTTTTCGAGGGGCGGAAGAGTATACGGGCGGGGCATCGCACCATAAGCGTCTATCCCTGGTGTATCCTCCCCTGCAAAGATGGCTATATGTGCCTCATTGCCATCCAGGGCTTCCAGTGGAAGAGGTTCCTTGAGGCAATGGGCACTCCTGATTGGATGGCCGATCCCAGGTTTAGAGACCGTATCTCGGTGGCGCTGCAATATGCAGACGAGATGGACTCGATGGTTGAAGCTTTAATTATAGGAAAGACCAAGGACGAGCTCTTCGAAATATGTCGCCGCGACCAGATTACCTTCGCCCCCGTGCGGAACATAGCTGAGGTTGCCGAAGACCCTCACTTCAAGGAGCGGGGCTATTTTGTGGAGAAGGACCGACCTAAGACCGGCGTGTTGAAATACCCCGGGGCACCCTATAAGCTCTCGCAGACTCCCTGGCAGCTCAACCGTCCGGCGCCGTTGTTGGGGGAGCATAACGAAGAGATTTACTGTGGCCGCCTGGGATATTCCAGAGAGGATTTGGTGAGGCTGCGCAAAGGCGGGATTATCTAATGTAAGTAAGGGAGAATTACCGAAAATGGTAAATTATCCTTTGAGTGGCTACCGTGTTGTTGATTTCTCGTGGGTGTGGGCTGGGCCTCTGCTGGGCGAGCTATTGGCTGACATGGGGGCTGAGGTTATTAAGGTGGAGACGAACAAGCGGCTGGATAGCGCCAGGCTGACCCCGGGACGTTCTACTGTGGGCCCTGAGACAGACTTCGTCTTCCATAGCATCAACCGCAATAAGATGGGCATCACTGTGGATATGACCGACCCCAGGGGCGCTAAGTTAATAAGGGAGCTGATCAGTATCAGCGATGTAGCGCTCGATAATTTCTCTCCGATGGGATTGAAGAAGCTCAATCTTCAATACGAAGAGCTGAGCCAGGCCAATCCCCAGCTTGTCATGATATCTCTGCCGGCTGCGGGACAGCATGGCCCTCTATCGAATATAGTTACCTATGCCCCATCTTTGGGCGCTCTCTGTGGCTACTCGAGTCTGATCGGCTATCCCGGGGAAAGGGTACTGGGGGAACAGACACCCTATCTCGATGTTACCTCGTCCATCCACGGAGCATTTGCCGTGCTGTCTGCCCTTTATTATCGCGAGAGGACTGGTAAGGGGCAGTATATAGATATGGCTCAGATAGAGGTGGGGGCATCTGTCATCGGTGAGGCGTTCATGGAGTACTTCATGAATGGCAGAGTCTTGGGCACCATGGGGAACCGCAGCCCTACGATGGCTCCACATAACAATTACCCTTGTCTGGGGGAGGACAGGTGGGTCTCCATAGCAGTGGATACTGAGGAGGAGTGGCGCAGCTTCTGCGCTGCCCTCGGCAACCCGCCCTGGGTTAAGCAGAAAAGGTTCAGCGATAAGTTCAATCGGCAGAGAAATCTGGAGGAACTGGACAGGCTTGTCTCTGCTTGGACTATCAACCTCAGCAATTACGAGGTGATGGATATTCTGCAGAAGGCAGGTGTGGCGGCAACCCCTTGCCT
>CAYGWR010000167.1:0-2784 GCA_964353645.1 uncultured Dehalococcoidia bacterium | reverse complement strand
GGCCTCAGCCTTCTTCTTTATCTCCTCCGCCTTTTTGCTCTCCATAACCCCCTCCTTAATGAAATCGGAACGCTTTCAACTCGCAAGATATGGGTTCAGCCCCTTCTTGTGAGGAATATAACCCTTTTCATCCCGCTTGTCCACAGTTATGATGAGGAGAGCACGATCTGGGCAAGCTGTATGCTTTTTCCGCCTCTCGTGTGTTAAAATAAACAAGATGTTGCCTGTTATTCATTATTGTCAACTAATGAGCTAGCCGGATTACAGATATGTGTCGAACAGATATGGAGTTCACCGGGGAACGCGTTGTGCCGGGCAAGACTCCTCAAACGATTTATGACGAGCATATATATAGATATATCTTTGCTGCAAACCTGGCCGAGAACAAGGCTGTTCTGGATGTGGCGTGTGGCACTGGCTATGGTGTGGGTTATATGGTGGAGAAGGGGGCGGGGGAGGTTGTCGGGGTGGACATATCGATGGTAGCAGTAGATTATGCTCAGGAGAGGCTCGGCAGGAATAATAAAGCAAGCTTTATCTGCGCTGACGCCATTAGATTACCTTTCGTAGACAATGCTTTTGACATTGTTGTTTCTTTCGAGACCATAGAGCATATCAGGCAATGCAGGAAGTTTTTGGCTGAGTGCCGCAGGGTGCTTAAAGAGAATGGCTTATTGATTTGTTCGACTCCAAATAGGAGAATCTTTTCTCCAAACCTGGCAAAGCCTATAAACACTTTTCATGTTAAGGAATTCTGGCCCGAAGAGTTTTACCGTTTGCTGCGCAGATATTTTGCCGATACCACGTTATACGGGCAATGCGATGTTAAACTCGCGGATAACTCAGTGGATAGAACCAACTATCATGTGCATGACTTTAACGACAATGAGCTCATATCATCAGCGTACATAATTGCTGTGGCAAGGAAACAGACCAAGAGCCGCTCATGATGCCTTTCCCCAAAGTATCCGTAATCACTGTAAATTGGAATAACTTCAACGACAGCGCTGAGTGTCTGGAATCTCTCAGAAAGACAACCTATCCCAATTTTGAGGTGATAGTGGTCGATAATGGCTCTGTGGGTGATGATGTCAGCCTCTTGAAGCAGAGATTCGGAGATTCCATCAGGTTAATTGTGAATGACAAGAACTCCGGGTTTGCTGGAGGGTGCAATATAGGGATTAAGGATGCTCTGGCTAGAGGGGCTGATTATGTGGTGTTGTTGAATAACGACACAGTGGTTGCTCCTGATTTTCTGGAAGGTCTGGTCAGAGTCGCCCAAAGCGATGAGAGGGTGGGGATCGCCGGGGGCAAGGTTTTTTGTTATGAGCTCCCCGAGTTGATATGGTTTGCAGGGGGTATTATCAATTACAGGACAGGGAGAACGCCCATCAGAGGCAGCGGGGAAGCCGACAAAGGTCAGTTTGACGAAATAGTGAGAGTTGATTGGATCAGTGGGTGTTTCATGTTTATTTCGCGAGATGTGTTGCAAGCTGTAGGTATGCTTGACGAGAGATTTTTCTTTGGATGGGAGGATGTCGACCTTTGTGTCCGTGCTGCCAGAAAAGGTTTCAAGGTTCTTTTTGTTCCGGAGTCCAGGATTTGGCATAAGGGTTTTGGGATCGATAAAAGGGATAGGCTCATGGGGATGCCTGTGTATTACGCCACAAGGGGCCAGTTTCTGTTTATGGAGAAGCATTTCGCTAAACCTCAGCTTGCTGTGGCCTGGCTATATTTTGTTGTCACCTTTCCCGGGTGTGTATGGGTTTACTCGCGCATATTGCATCAGTGGAAGGTGCCTTTATATATCCTCTGGGGGATTGGTGGTTACCTGCGTATCAAATTCCGAGAATACACGAAAATATAGGTGGACTGCCTGAAAAACTGTAAGGGGCGTCCTTCCCGTTCGGGAAGGACGCCCCTTACTATATAAGATGACTCGCTATTCTCTTACTGGATTGACCCTGCCACTATCTCGGCCAGGTCCATGGCTTTGAGCTTCCCCTCTGCCTCAAGAGCCTTAATCGCGTCTTCAAACATCTGTAGACAGTAGGGGCAAGCCGAAGCTAATATCTCAGCTTTGGTGTTGATAGCTTCCTCGGTGCGCATATGGTTGATCCTTTTACCGGTCTGCTCTTCCATCCACATCCTGCCGCCTCCAGCGCCGCAACAGAAGCCTTTGCTCTTTTGATGCGACATTTCCAACGGGTCTGCTCCGGTGACATAGTGCAGGATTTCTCGCGGCGCCTTGTATATATCATTGTACCTGCCCAGATAACAGGAATCATGATACGTAGCTTTCTTGTCCAATTTCTGGGCGATAGTAAGTTTGCCTTGTTTCAGCAATCCAGCAATAAACTCGGTGTGATGCACAACCTCAAAATTGCCCTTAAATTGAGGGTATTCGTTTTTGAGCGTATTGTAGCAGTGAGGACACGAGGTGACGATTTTCTTTACCCCGTAGTTGTTGAGGATCTCTACATTTTGCTGGGCTAGCGTTTGGTACAGGTATTCATTCCCTATCCTGCGGGCAGGTTCGCCGCAGCAGGTCTCTTCGTTACCCAATATGCCGAAATTGACTCCGGCAGCCTTCAATATCTTCCCTACCGAGGTTGCCACCTTCATATTCCGTTCCTCAAGGGCTCCGGTGCAGCCCACCCAGTAGAGTATGTCTACGTCTTTATTCTCCGATAGCGGCTTGATGCCCAGGCCATCAGCCCAGTCTGTTCTGGTGGCCATAGTGCCTCGCCAGGGGTGTCCCCTCTGTTCCATGCTTCTCAGGGC
>CAYGWR010000166.1:0-2804 GCA_964353645.1 uncultured Dehalococcoidia bacterium | reverse complement strand
CCCTGAGGTTTGCCCAGAGGGTCTGGGCTGGGGGACTTGCCTAATAGTATCTCCAGGGTGGCCTTTATCGAGTGGGAGAGTGCTTCGAGGTGGTAGCCGCCTTCAAGGGATAGCAGGAGCTTGCCCTGGCATAGCTCATCTGCCAGCTCTTTGATTATGCTGACGATTCCAGCGAAGCCAGCAACGGTTAGCTGCATCAGGGAGAGCTGGTCAGCCCAGTGGGGGTCGTAGCCAGCGGAGACGAGTATAAGCTGTGGTTGAAAGCGTTTGGCCACAGGGACAAGTATCTCTTTGTAGGCGCGGAGTAATTCGTTATCGCCGCAGTAGGCAGGCAGGGGCACGTTGACGGTAGCGCCTTTACCATCGCCGGAGCCATCCTCGTAGATGGAGCCGCTGCCGGGATACCAGTGATATTGATGGGTGGAGAAATAAAGCACCTTGGGGTCGCTGTAGAAAATCTCCTGGGTTCCGTTGCCGTGATGGACATCGAAATCGGCTATCAGAATCCGTTCCAGCTTGTATTTCCTCTTGGCGTATTCGGCTGCCACAGCGATGTTGTTGAACAGGCAGAACCCCATTGCCTCATCCGAGGTAGCATGGTGTCCCGGGGGCCTCACCAGGGCGAAGGCGTGGTTCACCTTACCTGTCATTACTGCATCGACACCTTGTAGTGCACCCCCGACTGCGTAAAGGGCGACCTCGTAGGAGGCGGGTGAGGCGTAGGTGTCGCCATCGAGCCAGCCGCCACCTCTGGAGGAGTAGCTCTGCACGCGGGAGATGTGGCTGCGGCTATGAGCCAGCGAGACCTCTTCCACGGAAGCAGCTCTGGGTGGGATGGCAACCAGTTTGCCCATGAGCTGGGATTTCTCCAGCAGGGAGACAGTCTCCACGAGGCGGCTGCTATTCTCCACATGAGCGCCGGTGTCATGCTTCAAGTAGATGGGGTCGTAGATGAGGCCGACTTTCATGATGAGACTTTCAACCCCCTGTATCCCCCACTCTTGGGGGAAATTGAAATTTGGGGGACACCCCCAAGCCCCCTAGATTATAACTGCATAGAATAAAAACGGCTGGGAAAGGGCATCAGAACCTTTCCCAGCAACCTCAAGATTGCTCTATGTTTCGGAGCTATTTATATGAGACGGTTTCACTAGACTGGCTTGAAGTACTCGATGTCGAGGATGCTGCCCACGCGCTGCTCCTTGAACACCGGCTCCATTTTCATGCCGACCTTTATCTTGTTGAGGTCGACGCCGCCGAGAAGGTGAACGATGCCGGTGTCTGCTCCGTCCAGCTTTATCACGCCGTAGGCGAAGGGCGGCTCTTTGGGCATATAGGGCTCAGCGTAGCGCACTATAGTGAAGGTCTCCAGGGTACCCTTGCCGCTGAGCTTCACCCACTCGCTCATCTTAACGAAGCAGGTGGGGCAATGCAGCCTGGGCGGCACATAGACCTTCTTACAGGTCGGGCACTTGATGCCCATGATGGTCTTGTTGTCCCTGAGCTCAACCAAGAACGCATGGCCAGTGTTTCCCACAGTGACCAGGAAGTTCGAATGCGCTTGTACCTCAACAACAAGCGGCTCCTCGGG
Source organism: uncultured Dehalococcoidia bacterium (assembly GCA_964353645.1). GTDB lineage: Bacteria > Chloroflexota > Dehalococcoidia > SZUA-161 > SZUA-161 > JACWAE01. The sequence goes on along the minus strand of CAYGWR010000166.1, from coordinate 1,213 downwards.
TATATCGGCAACGCTTTTCTTAATATGATGGGTCATTTGCTCACCTCTCTCGATTACTTCTCTACGGGTTTCCAGTACAGGATATCGTCAACTCTTCCTTTTCTTTCCTCAGGCGGTCTCCAGATAGCTTCGAGAATTATTCCCGGTTTCAGTTTTTCGGTATTGGTCTCGGCGCACCAGCCATCCATCCTGGCGCCGCCCTCAAGTTCAAGAGAGACTATGGGATTCTCCCAGGTCTTCAATTCCCCTGTTCGGGAATCGAACATAGGGAAGTTAATCTTGAACGCCGAGGTAAGTTTGCCGCGCTGTCCCTGGTCAACCCACTCGGTCTGTCTTACATGATGCATAGGGCAGACTATGCGAGGGGGGATGGTGCAGCGCCCATCGACAGGGCACCTGGTGGCAATAATTCTGCCCATCTTCAGCGCGTGAGCGAACTTGCTTTGATAGCCGATCGAATGCTTATATGTGATAACGCGTGGATAACGAAACGCTACTGACGGGTCCTGCGGCTCCTCTTTCTTCAAAACCATAATAACCTCCTGTAATATATCTCAATTGTCGTTTATAGTGACTTCTTGAGCAGGAAAACTACATTCTCGCCCTGACCGCCGTAAGCGGTTGCCAGCGCCCTGTTAATCGTGCCCGGGACCTGATGTTCCTCGGCATCGCCGCGAACCTGCAGAGCTGCCTCCACCACTCTGACTACCGGTGTGCATCCGATAGGGTTAGTGGCGGTTACACCGCCGGAGGGATTGAACGGGACCTCTTTTTCTATCCCCACTTTACCCTGTTCGAACAGCTTCCAGGCTGTGTAGTCTTCACAAATTCCGACTTCCTCCATCCACCTCAGTTCCGCAGTTGACGCTGGCTCATATACCTCCCAGGCCTGTATCTGCTTCTTGGGGTTAGTTATGCCGCATCTCTTGTATATTTTTTGACAGGCATAGGCGAGGGTAGATGCCGTGGGGTCCTCAGCCATAGTGAGCGCGCCACCCTGGTGGCAGGTGAACCAGTCCTCGACCCATACCGGTTTCTTGGTGACCTTCTTGGCCCTCTTCTCAGGGCAAACTATGATTGCTGCCGAGCCGGCTGTGGTGGGGCACATATGGAGACGCCTGATGGGCCATGCCAGCAGGAAGTCGTTCATAACCTTCTCCACAGTGAGCCCCAGCTTGAGCTGCGCGTATTTATTCCTCTGTGCGCACTGGTC
>CAYGWR010000165.1:0-2819 GCA_964353645.1 uncultured Dehalococcoidia bacterium | reverse complement strand
CTGCTGAGAGGGCAGCTATCGCCAGCGGTGATATCCGCAAGATAGAGTCCTGGGTGGGCAAGCTGGACGAGCGGCTGAAGAAATGGCTCATCGCCAGGTTGCAGCAGGAAAAGTGGTAAATAACAGCTCCATCGAGGAATATAAAAGCAAGTGGGCTCCGACATGTCGGAGCCCACTTTTTCTGTCAAATCCCAGAACTAGCTGTCGAGAACCTTCATTGCCTCTTCCCTGTAGGCGTCCATCAGATAGGGTATTCCACTGACCTTAGCGCATTCCTCGGTCAAGGACATAAGGTCGTTCCTGCTGATAACTGGCACGCTGAAGCATCTGGCGCCTGCCATCAACTGCTGTAATCCCACCTTGATCTTCTCAGCATAGCTGTAAATTCCCACGGCACCCAGAGGGATATCCTTCATTTCTTTCTTGCCCACTATATTCGAAACAGCTTCCCAGCAGACGAAGATCTCCTCTGGAGTGGAACCAAATTCGCTAACCGTCTTGGGCAGGTTGTTTTCCTTAAGCCAGACAGCGATATTCTTGCCCACCATGCCCGGGATCATCAAGGCGCGTCCCATGCAAACCGCTTTGGCAAACGGTGCGCCCAGGGCAAGCGCCTTGAATACGCCATCTTCGCTGCTGAATCCTCCGGCGAAGGCTATATCAGGAGGGCGCTCGCCTTTATCAGCCAGCTTCTTGCAGAACTCATAAGCAGCGGCGTGGAGATAGAGGCTCGGCATACCCCACTCTTCCATCATCCGCCAAGGGCTCATACCGGTTCCACCGGAAGCACCATCTATCGTAAGCAGGTCTATCTTGGCTTTCGAGCCCCATTTGATGGCCATCGCCAGCTCGCGCAAGCCATAGGCGCCGGTCTTCAAGGTAATTCGTTTGAACCCGATATCCCTTAACCTCTTGACTTCAGCGTAGAAACCTTTTTCGTCTATGAAACCAAGCCGGCTGTGGCGTTCAAATTCCTTGATAGCGCCATCCTTGAAGGCTGCCTTGACGACGGGGTCTGCAGGGTCTGGAGTTATGATATATCCGCGTCTCTGAAGCTCCAGCGCTCTTTCCAGGCTATTGACCTTGATCTCACCGCCGATACACTTGGCGCCCTGCCCCCATTTCAACTCGATAGTCTCGAGGCCGTGCTTCTTGCTGACATACTCGGCGACACCCAGCCTGGTGTCCTCTACATTCATTTGAACCAGAATCTCGCCATAGCCCTGATGATAACGACGGTAGATCTCAATGCGGCGATCCATATCCGGTGATAAAACCACTTTGCCCTTGGAGTCAAGCTCAAGCTTCGGGTCGATGCCGCAAACGTTCTCGCCACAGACCAGCGTGACCCCGCTGATGGCTGCGCCGACAGCAAAGTGCTCCCAGTTCTTGCGGGCTATCTCGGTGGAGCCCAGTGCACCGGTGAAGATGGGAACCTTCATCTTGACCTTCTTGGTCCAGCCATACTCAGTATCGGTATTTACCGATGGGAAAATAGCTGTGTCGGAATTGCCTTTAACACCCTTCGGCAACCCCTTGGCACCCAAGGCATACCCTTGAATATTAAGATGAGAGTAATCGACAGGGTACTCCTTGTCGCCGCCAGCAGTAATCTCACCGAATGGGCCCGGGTATATTAGCTCCCTACTGCGGAAAGTTGCTCTAAAGACTTCGCAATTGCCCCGGCAGCCGTCGATGCAGCGAGTGCAAAGGCCACTCATGGGAGCCACATCGCGAGAACGATTGGCACTTCTGGTTGCCTCATTTGCATTTGGTCGTCGCAGGTTCATTTTCCAATACTCCTTACAATTGATTTTATTTTAGTAATTATTTAACTAGGCATTAGCCGTTGGATTTAGAGCCTTACTGGGATACCTCTCTCTTTGAGATACTTCTTAGCTTCAGATATCGATATTTCACCGAAGTGGAAAACCGAAGCACACAGTACTGCTGATGCTTTTCCTATAGTTACGGCTTCATAAAGATGCTCCAGCTTGCCCGCACCTCCTGAAGCGGTAACAGGAATGGAGACTGCTTCTGCACATGCCTTCGTCATCTCCAGGTCATATCCCTTCTTTGTGCCATCGGCGTCCTTGCTGGTGAGTAGAATCTCTCCCGCGCCCAGCTTCTCCACCTGTTTCGACCATGTCACGATATCGAGCCCTGTACCCTCGGTGCCGCTCTTAATCACCACCTCCAGCCTGGGGGACTTGCTGCCTTTGGGGTTCTTCTTCCCATCTATTGCGACAACTATCTTGTCTTTCCCGAATTTCTTTACGGCTTCCTTTATCAGGTCAGGGTTTTTCACAGCGGCAGTATTGATGGAGACCTTGTTTACTCCTATTTTGAATAGCTCATTCATGTCCTCGATACTTCCTATGCCACCGCCTACCGCGAAGGGGACTGTTACCACATCGCAGACTTTTTTAACCCATTCCAATCTGGTCTTTCTATCCTGCACAGTAGCGAAGATGTCGAGGAAGACGAGCTCGTCTGCCCCCTCCTTGCAATAAGCCTTCGCTGCCTCTACAGGGTCACGGGCATCTTTCAGGTTTACAAATTTTACTCCCTTGACCACCCTCCCGTCCTTTATATCCAGACAAGGTATGACTTTCACTATATCCATTTACAACTCCTTGAATTTAATTAAATCCCGATAATCCATAATAGTGCTCATGCCATGGTTTTCAGCCTCCACGCCAGCTTCCTCAGCAGCGGCCACTGGGTTCATTCCACCCAGTAGAATCATCCCGATTCTATTAAGCTCAACCGGGATTTCGCACACAGGCTCGCTGGTATTACCCATCACCAGCAGGCCA
>CAYGWR010000164.1:0-2856 GCA_964353645.1 uncultured Dehalococcoidia bacterium | reverse complement strand
AGGCTGCACATAGTTGACCTCGATGGCGCAGCCAAAGGAGAGCCGAGCAATCTCGAGGCTATAGAGGATATAATAGCTGCCATTGACATCCCCGTCCAGGTCGGCGGCGGCATACGCAGCATAGAGATCATCGAGCAGCTTTTCGCTGCGGGCGTGGAGAGAGCGATCATGGGCACGGTAGCAGTGGAAAAGCCAGACATGGTAAGGGAAGCTTGCCAAAGGTTCGGTGACCGGATTATCATCAGCATAGATGCCCGTGACCGCCTGGTAGCTACGAGAGGCTGGCTTCAGAAATCAACGGTCACGGCCAGCGAGCTGGCGAGTAAAATGATTGAGCTTGGCGTAATGCGCTTTATCTACACCGATATCAGCCGCGATGGCACGCTCACCAGCCCTAATTTCGAAGCAGTCGCTGAGCTTTTGTCACAGGTTAATGTTCCAGTTATCGCCGCTGGCGGGATAAGCTCGGTTTATCACCTGACCAAGCTCGCCGAGCTGGGGGTGGAGGGAGCCATCGTAGGCAAGGCGATATATACCGGCGATGTAAAATTAGGTGAAGCGTTTAAAGCAATCCGGGAACTTCAATCAAAAAGGCAGGGAATATGGTAAAGTTTGACGACAAAGGCTTGATTCCAGCCATAGCTCAGGATGCCAAAACCGGAGAAGTGCTCATGGTGGCCTACATGAATCAGGAGTCCCTGGAGAAGACCCTGGCCACAGGACAGGTATGGTTCTTCAGCCGACGCAGGAAGGAACTCTGGCACAAAGGGGCAACCTCGGGCAACTATCTGAATGTGAAGAAGGTGTTCATAGACTGCGACGAGGACACTGTGCTGTTACAGGTGGACGCCGCCGGTCCCGTCTGCCACACCGGAAACAGGAGCTGCTTCTTCCGCGAGCTTACTAGGCTCGGCATCGACAGCAAGGACTCGCTGCAGCGCTGAGATAGCGACCTCGATCTGCCGGTCATCGGGCTGCCTCGTGGTCATCGCCTGAAGGGCGAGGCCAGGGGTAAGAACAATGCGCACCACAATGTTCTTGATATGCGCAGCCCCGAACTTTATCACCTCATAGCCAACGGCAGCGATCACCGGGAGAAGGATAATCCTCTCCACATACCGCAGCCATATCGGAGGGCGTCCCAGGAAAACAAAGGCAATGATGGCGATAACCATCACAATGAGGATGAAATTCGTACCGCAGCGGGAATGGGCAGTACTGTATTTTCGAACTTTCTCCACCTCCAGAGGTTCCCCAGCTTCGTAGGCATTGATTGTCTTGTGCTCTGCCCCGTGATAGGCAAACACGCGTCGAATATCGGGCATCAGTGATATAGCCCCCAGGTAAATCACAAAGATAACGAGGCGGATAACACCATCTATAAGGTTGCTTACCGCAGGGGAAACGTAGGGGTCCACAAAGTGAGTTGCCAGCAGCGGCAACACCAGGAACAGCGCCATCGCCAGGATAAAGCCCACAGCTACACTACCCCAGAGCAGCCACGGGCTGATCTTTACCTCCTCATCCAACGAAACCGAGGCCGAGTAGAAAAGGACGCGTATCCCCAGAACCAGGGTCTCCACCAGAACGACTATGCCACGCACCAGGGGGATCTCCCTGATCCGGCCTGTAGACATCCCGCCCAGGGGCTCGCTGCTTAAGGCAATCTCGCCGTTGGGGCGGCGAACTGCGACCGCTATGCCCTTGCGACCGCGCATCATCACGCCCTCGATGACTGCCTGCCCCCCGTAATAGAATTTTTTACCCAATGCCGCTCCTAAACAAAAGGGGCGAGAGTACCTCGCCCCAGCCTACTTCGCTGCCACTTGTGATTACTATTCCTTAACTTCTTTGACTTCTTTAACTTCCTTAGCTTCCTTGGCCTTATATCTGCGCTTGAAGCGCTCCACCTGCCCCGCAGTATCCACAATCCTGCGCTCTCCGCCGCTGAAAAAGGGATGGCACTTGTTACACAGCTCGATTTTGAGGAGCGGTTTGGTGGAACGCGTAGTAAAAGTATTGCCGCAGGCGCAGATAACCTTAGCCTCTTTATACGCAGGATGGATTTTCAGTTTCATTGTGCTTTCTCTCCCTCAGCGGCGTAAACACTCACCTTTCTCCTATCCTTCGAGGCTGGCTCGTACTTAACAATACCATCCACAAGAGCGAACAGAGTATGGTCCCGGCCCAGACCTACGTTATTCCCCTTATGAATACGTGTGCCCCGCTGCCTTACCAATATAGTCCCGGCACTGACTAACTGACCACCGTAGCGTTTGACTCCCAGCATCTTGGGTTTGCTATCGCGCCCCAACCGCGTGCTGCCACCGCCCTTCTTATGTGCCATTTCCTCTAAGTCTCCTTCCCCTAGCCGACAACTATCTCTTTAATAGCAAGTTTGGTATAAAGCTGGCGGTGTCCCCTCTTCCTGTGATATCTCACCTTGGCCTTAAACTTGTACACGATTACCTTATCGCCTTTGCCCTCGCCAACCACAGTGGCTATGACCTTAGCCCCGGGTACAGTAGGCTTGCCCACAGTGACCTTATCGCCATCGGCAACAAGGTAAACCCTGTCCAACTCAATAGTATCCCCGCCGATAGTGAGCTTCTCTACCTCGATGGTCTGCCCCGGGGAAACCTTGTACTGCTTGCCGCCAGTCTCGACTACAGCGTAAATCGTCTTCCTCCCCAAAATTGCGTACCTGGAAATTGTACCAATTCCAACGCGTACTGTCAAGCGAAACTCCTGTGACATAGTTTAGGAACAGGGGACTGCAGAGGGGATTCACCCCTCTGCCGGGGGGTTGAAAAGGGTTACTGAATGCTCTCACTCTTGACATAGACTGGTTCTTTG
>CAYGWR010000163.1:0-2885 GCA_964353645.1 uncultured Dehalococcoidia bacterium | reverse complement strand
CACGGCGAGATGATGTTCGCCACGAGTTCCTGTCTCACCAACGTCGACGGCTATTACCAGAGCCTGGCTCTGAAGGCGATGCGGCTCGGTGTGGCCATGGCGTACCAGAGCCAGATTGTTAACGAGTACTGTCAGGACGTGCTCTACGGGATACCCAGGCCACATAAGATGAGAGTAGATTTGGGCGTACTAGACCCCGACTATGTGAATGTGCTGCCCAATGGCCATGAGCCTTTCTTGGGCTTCGCTATGGTGCAACTGGCGCGGAAGCCTGAGTGGCAGAAAAAGGCAAGGGACACAGGTGCCAAAGGGTTGCGGGTCATCGCTAACACCGAGACAGGGCAGGAGATGATTCAAAGATGGGAGATGGACAGCACCTTCTACGGTTTCACGGGGAACTGGATCATGCAGGAGGCTGTCCTGGCCAGCGGCTGCGTTGATCTCTTCGCCTGCGATATGAACTGCTCCATGCCTATAGACCCATTGTACGCTCAGAGATACAAGTTCAAGCTCATACCTGTGAGCGAGCTGGTCGCTTTTGAAGGTATTACAGACCGAATCAACTACGAGCCTGAGAAAGCTGAGGAACAGGCTGCCCAGCTGTTGCAGATGGCGATAGATAACTTCAAGGTGCGGAGGGCATCCATCGAGCCGGTTACCCAATTGCCGATGAGGGAGGCTGTAGTGGGCTTCTCCACCGAAAGCATACTGGAAGCGCTTGGCGGAAGCCTTGCCCCACTATTGGGGGCTATAAAAGAGGGCACTCTGCGTGGGGTGGCAGGTCTTGTCTCGTGCACCACGCTGAGAGACCACGGCCAGGATGTGCACAGCGTACGAGTAGCCAGGGAGTTGATAAAGCGAGATATCCTGGTGCTTTCGATGGGGTGTGGCAATGGAGCTATGCAGGTCGCAGGGCTGTGCAGTCCCGAGGCTAAGGAGTTCGCAGGCCCTGGCCTTAAAGGGCTTTGCGAAAAGCTGAACATCCCGCCTGTGCTTAGCTACGGCACCTGCACTGATACAGGGCGTCTGGCTGACCTGTTAGCGGCGGTTTCAGCAGCTTTAGGAGGAGTCCCCATGCCGGATCTCCCGGTTGCTGCTGTGGCGCCGGAATATATGGAGCAGAAGGCCACTATTGACGCCATATTCGCCCTGGCTTTAGGGCTTTATACATACGTTAACCCCGTGCCCACGGTCACCGGAGCGCCGAACTTGGTCAAACTACTGACCCAGGACCTCAGACAGGTGACTGGTGGGTTGCTGAATGTGGAAACTGATGCAGTCAAAGCGGTTGATGGCATCCTGGCACATATTGAGGCGAATCGGAAGAAGTTAGGCATCTAGGCATGGTTGGAGCGGGTGCTCCAACCATGCCTATGAATATTTTTAGGGGCAATTCATGAATTGCCCCTACATGCTTTACGCAGAGGGGCTGACGTGCCTTTCCACCAACATTAAACCGACCACACCTATTACTATCAAGGCTATTGAGCCTATCTTGATCGCAGTAACGGGCTCTTTGAAATATAGGAAGCCGATTGTGGCTATGAGGGCTGTCCCCACACCGGACCAAATTGCATAAGTAAGACTAAGGTCGATTTTCTTTAAGGCTAGGGTCAGGAAAGCGAAGCTGAACACATAGAAAACAAACATGAGTATAGAAGGCAGGGTTTTGGTAAAACCCTCTGATAGCTTCATATTGGTAGTTCCTATGACCTCCATGATTATGGCACAGACCAAATAAACCCAACTCATTTAATCCCTCCTTGCACGGCTGTCCAGTTCACAGTTTCAAAGGCCAGTTTTACGAAGCTAACATTGAGGCCAATGGCATTCTTATACCCTGAAATAATACAGCTTGAGCCTGAACATATCAAGCAGTAATCTCAAAGCTGGTGGCTCTCAGAGCGAAATAAGGGTGTATTCGAAGAGAAAGAGTGCGGGCAGTTGGAGGGTACAAACGTCACAGGTGCTATGTTAGAGGGAAAGCCTACTCAAGTCTTTCGTGTTTCAGTGACAGAGTGGCTGGCAGGTATATTTGGTTCGTATATTCCTTCAGCATACGGCGGGCACAGAAGTTGGGCGTAACCGAGCGAATCGCCTCTTTGACAACGCGAATCCAAGCATGAGGCACACCGTCTCTATCTCTGTTGTAATAGAGCGGCACAATCTTTTTCTCCAGAAGGCGGTACAGGGCCTCAGCATCGGCTTTGTCTTCCTCCTCGGGACTGTATGCTCCGGGGCCATCTCCTATCGCCCAGCCATTGGCTCCGTTATACCCTTCATACCACCATCCATCGCGGACGCTGAGGTTGGGCACGCCGTTTAATGAAGCTTTCATGCCACTGGTGCCACAGGCCTCATTGAGACGTCGTGGGGTGTTTAGCCATACGTCTACTCCTTGTACCAGGTAGTGCGCTATATGCATGTCATAATCTTCTACAAAGGCTATGCGACCCTGAAACTGCCGATCTGTGGCTAGGTTGTATACCTGCTGGAGGAGATACTTGGATTGGAAATCAGCAGGATGAGATTTGCCAGCGAATACTATCTGGACTGGTCGCCCCTCGTCATTGATGATTTTCTTTAGACGTTCGATGTCATGGAAAATAAGCGCCGGCCGCTTATATTCAGCGAAACGCCGGACGAACCCAATGGTTAAAACCCAGGGGTCGAGCAAGGCGCCCATTGCCAGCACTTGCTGCGGCGCGACCTCGACTCTGTCCCAGCATTTTCGGGCGCGCTCCCGCATGGTGACCATGAGATTGCGTTTCAGAAGCTGGCGTACTGCCCAAAGTTCTTCGTCGGGTATATCCGTCACACGCTCCCAAATCTTGGGGTCATCGTGCTTTTCCAACCAGTCCTTGCTCAAGTATTTCTCGTAGACC
>CAYGWR010000162.1:0-2903 GCA_964353645.1 uncultured Dehalococcoidia bacterium | reverse complement strand
ACGGGCATCTATCTCCTTCTGCGGACCTTGGTGTCGCGGGCAAGTCTAGAGTAAACTTCTTTTCTCCAGTATAGGTGTGCGGGGCACTGGTGTAGACACTTGCCGCAATAATCACCGCAAATGATGCCGAAACAGTTCTCCACCATCATCTTGTCGCGGCCATCTTGCTGCTCCTTCGCTTGCCAGTAGTGCCTTATGTCGCCCGGTCCCGGAGGAATTTCCGCTCCTCCGAAGCTTCCCGAGCCTTTGACAAGGGCATAGATACCGTACATGCAGCGGATCATATCGAATCCAGAGTACTTAAAACAGTGATCCCCTATCGTCAGTTCAACACTCTCAGTGCTTGAGAGCGCTTTGGTGGGACACACCCTCACGCACAGCATTTTACATCGCTCGGGTTGACACAGCCCTGGGCCATCATACATGGGACTCGGCACGAGTCGAGCATTGGTGATTATGGAATTGAATCTGATTCTAGCTCCAAATCTCGGTGTCAGCGTCAGGCCGTTCCATCCGAACTCGCCCAGACCGGCAGCCACCGCGGCATGTCTGTGTGAGAAATCAGCGCCAATATAGTGCTCTGGCAGCAGTCCAATGGAACGATACATCCCGATAGCCCAGGTGGGCGGAAAGGTCAGGCTCTTAAATCCGCTGCTTTCCAGAAACTTGGCTGTTAGGTCGGCAATTCGACCCAGTTGTAAGTTGATCAGCCCATATCCATAGAATAGATAGGGGGCTATTGACTTGCCGGGGTCGGTATATTCGCCCCAGGCATCGCAGACCCCATCCGCAATGTGTACCCCGATAGAGATGACGCAGGTAGCATCACGCATATAATCGTTAGGCTTGAACCCTTTTGGGGCATTTTTGAATCGCTCGATGGGAGCAATTCCCACCATATCAGCGCCTTCACCAATAACGCACGATTCTACCTCTTTGCTCAATCTCTCATTGGTTCTCATCTCGCCCTCCTCGTAAACACACGCACTTTCCCCGGACACTATGATTTCGCTGTATATAGGTGATATAGAAATCCGCGAGTTTATTTCTTATACAGTTCACATTGACCATTTCTCTCCTCCTATAACTAAATTTTGAGGTTGGCCTTGGTTTACCTGCCTGAGACCATACTGGTTGCTATGCGGGTTTTATCAAAATCGTTCCACCCTCACCCCTCATAGCCTTTTTAAAGGCTTTATCAATGTCACGCAAAGGCATTTCACACGTCAATAGGGGAGCTACATCGATTTTCCTGTCCTTGATAAGATTGAGTGCAGAGGCGTAGTCACCCGCCGACCAACATACAAACCCTTTTATAGTAAGGCCTTTCAATACAATGTTGCTAAATGGTATGTCAACCCAATCGAAGCATATTGATACAGCAACAATTGTTCCACCCTTCCTCGCTAGAGCTATTGATTGCTGTGCAGCCAAAACACTTCCTGCACATTCGAATACAATGTCTGGGCCTCTGCCATGTGTAAGCGCAAGAATTCTATCAACGGGATTCGCTACGTTTACATCTATGACTTCGTCAACCACGTGTCCGGCCAATTCGATCCTGGATTGGCTTAACTCAGTAGCATATACTGCTTTGGCGCCTAACGCCTTTGCCACTCTGGCTACGAGTTGCCCGATAGGACCCAATCCAAGTACTGCAACAACATCCCCTTCCTGCATTTCGGATACTCTGATAGCATGCAACGCAACTGTCGTCGGCTCAATCATGGCTGCGTGTTGATAACTTAACTCATCGGGGATTTTATAAACTTGATAGTATTTAGCCTTGACATAGGTGCGGAAAGCTCCCTCATATTGTTTCACCCCCGCGTAGAATTCCTCGCAGAGTCCTATTTCTTCACCCCGTCTACACCAGAAGCACTCACCGCAATAACGGTGGGGCTCGACTGCAACTCGATCTCCTACTTGTAATCCCTTTACATCTCGACCGATTTCAACTATATCCCCTGAGAACTCATGCCCGATGCCCAAAGCTGCCCCCCACCTATATCTATGTATGTCAGAGCCGCATATGCCGCAGTACCGCACCTTTATCAACACTTCGTCTTTATCCGGGATAGGTTTGGGGACTTCCCTAATCACTACTTTTTTCTTGCCTGATATCGTCGCCGCTCTCATCTGACCCCTCCCATATTTTCATTTCAGATTGTACTGGGATTTCCCATTTCAACTCGTAGTGAGCTGATCTTCGTCCATCTTCGGTCTTGTCGCCGATGATATACCCATCGCATCCGGTTGTAAAGCCTGCTCAGAACCTCCCAAACAACCCGTGGCATCTCGGCCATGGGCTCCAGCACCCAAAAACACCTGTTTTTAGCAACCCCAAAGTAGCTCTCCACCCGAAAAAAGAAAATACTTCCCCTATCTTTTCCATCTGGCTGCCCGTGTGCCCTCAGTGTGCTAGCCAGGAGCCAGGCGTAACCGGCTTATCCGCTCCAGGATGGCAGCAAACAGCTCTCTGGGCACTGCTACCTCAGCCAATTGGAAGACAATCTGCCGAGCATGGCGCACAATCCGGCCCCCCATCTTGATCAACTTCACCTGAAGGCTGCGTAATGACCAGTCTTTGATTGCCTTGGGCAAGCCCAGCCTGCGTAGAAAGTTCCCCAGGTTGTAGGCCAGGACGAACAGATGAAGCCGCACCTGATTGGCAACGAGCCGGTGGCAGGAGAGCCGGGTCCAGTTCAGAGCGTACTTACCTTCTTTAATCCATTGCCCCGCAGTCCCCCGCCCGTTGTAGAAGTGCACTACGCCCTTGGCTTTGGCGGACAGATTGGTAACGATGAAGCCCACCCGGGGGAATAACTGTCCCCGGTGCCATTCCACTTTAGCTACCACCCGCCTGGGGTGATCCCAACTCTTTGCCTGATATTGGAAGTCGT
>CAYGWR010000161.1:0-2910 GCA_964353645.1 uncultured Dehalococcoidia bacterium | reverse complement strand
CTCTAAAGTTCTTTGTGATAAATTCCTGATCCCCCAAACTGATTCGAGCAGAGGTTATTTCCGGATATTGCCATGCTGAGGGGATGACATCCACTATCCCCTGAAGCATTTCCTCTAATGAAACGTCAGGTTTACTAACAATGTCAGAAATAGCTTGGATACAACTGATTTCCTTAACCCTTTCGCCGAGATCGTGTACCTGTTTACGCAGAGCCTCCTCCATCCGCTTGTGCCCGGTGATATCCCGTAATATTCCCGTCAGGCCGATTACATTGCCATTTGCTTTTAAGGATGTGGCACTGAAATCAACCAGCACTTCATGCCCGTCTCTGTGTTGAACGGAGACTTCCGCACTCACATTCTTGCCAGAGAAAACCTCTTCCCCCATCTCTTTTACTTTGGGAAAAGTCTCTACGCTCAGCAGAGAGGAAAAGTGCTTGCCCAAAAGCTCTTCTCGTCTATGCCCGAATATGTTGGCAAAAGCTTCGTTTATAAATGTTAACTTACCCGAAGTATCCACCTGATATATGCCATCGATAGCGGTTTCAACGATTGCCCTATACCTCTCTTCGCTATCACGCAATGCCTCCCCAGCACTATTAAGCCTGGTGATGTCACTGATTATCATTCCCAAACCATTTCCTGCCTTAAACGCTCTAACGCTCAAGTGTATGTTTCCAAATTTCGGATGTGGAACGATATCTTCAGCAGAGAATGGCTTGCCTGTCTCTATCACGTTCAAGTACTTGTCATATCTGCCCGTCTCTTTAATGTTGGGCACGACATCCAGGATATTCTTTCCTACTACATCTTCCCCGACCAGATTAGCTAATTTCTCCGCTGCAGCATTTAGCCTCACAAAGTTAAGGCTTTTGTCAAACAGGATCAGGGCATCTACAGACGCGCTTATAAAAGCGCTTGAATCATCTCTCCACCCTTTCAGTCGCCTAAAGAAAGGTAGACGCAGTTTGCTCATCGTGGGTTTGGTTTTCCTCTCCATGTCACGCCTCCTGACCAGAAGTGGTAAGCATAATGTCGTCAGAAGAATGGGAACCGCCCGGCAGAAAAGCTAGCGGCCACTCTCCCGCAATTTTAGCTCGAGAGTGGCCGCATCTACTGCAATAGGCTACATGTCGTTGACCATGCTCACGCTTGATGTATGAACATAAGGCTCAGGCAGATTGCCCTAAATGAAGAGCTTCGCTGCACAGTATGATACACACTACAAACTAGGGCACTTTTTTTCAGGCTGATGATCGGCACGTTCAGCCCGCACGGCTTTAACAGCAGCCTGGGTTCTATCGGACACATTCAGCTTCAACATGATAGTTTGAACATGCTTCTTGGCGGTGTCTTCGCTTATGGCGAGCTCCTGCCCGATCTCCTTGTTGCTTCGTCCCAGAACCACCAAGCCAATCACATCATTTTCACGACGTGTCAGCCCAGCCAAACCAGAGGGGCCTGCAGGATTGCTTTTACTCCGCTCACCAGCAGCATCGGCTAAACTCAACATGGCCTCGCGCAACAGACAGGTCTTGACGAGCATGCCGCCGCTGGTGACTGCGCGTATGGCATGGATAAGGAGGTCTTTTGAGGTATCTTTGAGCAGGTAGCCTACTGCACCAGCCCTGACTGCGTCTACAATGTAGGCATCGTTATCACATATAGTGAGTATGATGACGGCTGTAGAGGAGAGTTGGCTTTTTATGCGCTTGGTGGCCTCCAAGCCATCCATATTGGGCATGCGGAGGTCCATCAAAACTACATCAGGCTGACATTCACTAACTTTATCTATAGCCTCCAGACCATCGCACGCTTCGCCCACAACCTCGATGTCCGAAACGGTCTCTAGCATAGTGCGCAGACCTGCACGCACCACCGGATGATCGTCAGCCAGAAGGACCTTTATTTTATCCATGTCACACCTTTCAATCCTTCGCACTGTTGCGGTTCATAACAGTGATGCGAGACTATCAGTGGGATAAATAGCAAGCGCTAGCGAAGCTCTAGCGAGACACCTTTTACCATATTTCCCAATTTTTGTCAAATCTATGTAAAGTGGAAAAAGGCTTGAGGAAGCTTTCCCCATCGCCTGTTTCTCCCTTCTTAAATAGATAGAGGCTCCATAATAAATGGAGCCTCCATCATCTGGAGGCTCCCAAAAACAAAATGGCTCACCCCACTGACTCTATGAAGCTGCACCGACAAGAACAACTCATAAATACTCACTGATATTCACTAAACCTAACTAGCCCAACAACAGTATACTGTGGCCTGACTGTGGCCTGACAACACCCTTTCAGGTAATCTTTGGAAGCAATTATTTCTACCATGACACGATGGCATGGCCCAAACGGGTTACCCCAAACGGGTTATCCCGAAATATGCTAAGAAGCCTTAAACATAAAGAATTAGCGCTTATTCTGAGAACTGTTTAAGCCTCTCAGTATCTTGCCTTAACATTTGAACCATCATAACGGCCCATTTGGGCCTCCCTGTTCAGGCAATCCTCCTAGACGCATGGCTTACCCCGACTCCATCGGCAAAATCACCCATAAGGATGTTGTTGTCCCAGGAGCGCCCCAGTATATACTATCAACGCTGAATACAGAAAAAGCCCCAAGCTTGAGGCGATGCCAGTTGAAGTGTCCTGGGGTAACCGTACTCGATACAGAGGCACAGCGAGGCTCCAATCAGCCAGATTCAGGAATAGCAGTTTCACTGAAACGAAAAAATGCCGGCCAAACTGGTTATGCGGTGCGGTCACCCCAGGTATAAAAAGCAGGATGGTTCAATCGAAAAGGAGCAGGGGAAGTCGAGCCCGCCCAAGGCGGGCTGCGTTTGTGACGGAGGGCGAGGTGACACCCCGTCCTCCGTCTTGTATCTTGACAATCTTCTGGAATAACCGCT
>CAYGWR010000160.1:0-2933 GCA_964353645.1 uncultured Dehalococcoidia bacterium | reverse complement strand
GATGACGCGGTATGGGACGCCGTTTTCAAGCAGTGCGGAATCATTCGCGCCAGAAGCCTCGATGAGCTGGGCGATCTGGTCAGGGCTTTCCTCTATCTGCCGCTAATGAGAGGCAGGGGCATCGCCATTGCCACAGGCAGCGGAGGCATCGGCATTATGAGCATGGACGCCTGCGCTGAGTACAACCTGGAGGTAGCAGAGCTGTCCCCCGGGACCAGGCGCAGGCTGAAAGCGATGTCACCGCCGTGGCACAGGATAGGCAACCCTCTCGACACCTGGCCTATTGTAATGCTGGCGCCGCGACCTCTCGCTGAAACCTTCCAGGCATTGGTGATAGAGGTATTGAGAGACCATCACGTCAATGGCTTACTTTTCTTCGGTGGCACCTGGTTCGAGCACCTCACGCCGCCCATCACGCAGGTTATCACGGAGCTTGCAGACGCCTTCCCTGAAAAACCGCTGGCCTTTTGTTTTTGCGAGGGCTGGCTATACGAAATACGCGCCCGAGACCTGTCGGAGAAACTGGAGCAGATAGGCAAAGGGGCTATCTTCTCCAATCCCGACGATGCCGTAAGGGCGCTGGCCGGGCTGGCTGACCGCTACGAGTTTCTGAATAAATCGGTATAGGGCACAAAATTTTGTGCCCCTACAGCATCATCTTTCCCCAAGCTTAGGATAGACTTGCATTTCGTACCATTTCCCACCTGCACAGGCAAGGGTGCCTGTGCTACCATTTGGTGGAACAGGCTCCCCAGACTGTTCAGGTGTAGGGGCACCCGATGGGTCGCCCCTACGGTCACCACCATCCTTCATATGTGAAAGACAGGCTCTAGCCTCTCCCTTGATGGAAGAGGGCACGTCTTAAAATGTCATTGCGAGCGAAGCGAAGCAATCTCACCGCGCCCATGCACCTATGAGTTCGAGGAGATTGCTTCGTCGTCCGCCAGAGGCGGACTCCTCGCATGACACCAAAACGCCCGTTTTGGGTAGGTTGGAGCACCCGCTCCAACCATGCCGTAGGGGCACAAAATTTTGTGCCCCTACAACAGTTTCACTATCTTACCTTCCGTATATACGATCAAAGATTTTCCTTGCAGTTTTCTTTTCGTCCGTTGAAATATTACTGTGGAAGTGGATCTCCATCTGATATCTTGGCCATCTACATTTAAATTTGCGAATTAGATATACCAATTCGGCTTCTACTGCCTCAACAAGATTTTCTGTTTCCTCATTTTGATCCGGGAAGCACCATATCATTATTTATACTTCACGAAGCGCCCCCCACTTATATGGATAGTTGTGTTTTTCTTTCGGCTTTAGACCCTGTTGCAAGCGAGTTCGAAAGTTCTGTTTAGTTGAACCGATATATATTACCTCTGCTCCAGATTTGACTACATATATTTTCCTAATCCCCTCTTTCCCGTCGGATTGTTTGAATCTCCCGTCTTCTTGACCATTAATAGATATTATCCTGCCCTCACCTAACTCTAATCGGTAAGAATTGGGGCCCTCTGTTTTCATCGTGTTGCCTCAGATGTCCTACTTATTGGCATTACCACCTCTCACAGCTCCATCTCTTTCAAATCGGGGGCTAGTTTGAGCCTGGGCTCGGTGAGGGCTTGAATCTCCTTGGCGGTCCAGCCGGGGGCGACCTCTTTGAGTACCAGCCCCTTCGGCGTGACTTCGATTACGGCGAGGTCGGTAATGATGAGGTCAACGCACTCTTTGGCGGTGAGGGGATAGGAGCACTTCTTCACTATCTTGGGCTTGCCGTCCTTCGTAGTGTGCTCCATGGTGATAATCACCCTCTTCGCACCCACCGCCAGGTCCATGCCGCCGCCTATGGTGCCGCCCAAAGCATCGCCGCCGGTGTTCCAGTTCGCCAAATCGCCCTTCTCCGATACCTGCAAGCCGCCCAGGATGGTCACCAGACGACCGCCCCTTATCATGAGAAATGAGGTAAGCACATCGTAGAACGCTGTCCCCGGCACCAGCGTAAAGAACCTCCCTCCGGAGTCCACGTAGTGGAACTCAGCCCTCTCTATCTCGCCCTCAAGCACCAGAGGCCCGTAGGCTATGGCGCCGTTCTCCGACTGGAAGATTACGCCCTCCGGCACATACAGGGCGCAGAGATTCGGTATGCCCACGCCGAGGTTGGCGTAGTCGCCAGCTTTCAACTCCCTGGCAGCCCTCATGGCTACGGTGTCCCTGTCCAGCCGCTGCTTGAGCTTGCCGCCCTTCGACTCCTCCACGCGGGGCTTCTCCTCAATAAATTTGCTTCTGAACAGCATCTTGCGCGCGATATCTATCTCACCCAGCCTGCCTATCAACGCCTTCTGCTTCTTGTGAGTGCCTATACCCTCCTCAGGTATTTTCACGATGCGGTCAACGAATATCCCCGGGACTATCACGTGCTCGGCATCTATCCCGCCGGGCTCCACTATCTCATCAACCTCGGCTATGGTTACTCTGGCAGCCATAGCCATCACAGGCTGGTCTCCCCGGAAAATCCCTTTGAAAACTAGATTGCCCAGGGTGTCCGCTTTGTGCGCCCTGACGAAGGCGTAATCCGGCTTTATCGGCTTCTCGAAAACGTACTCCACGCCATCGATAACCCTCGTCTCCTTCCCCTCTCCGATAACAGTGCCCACGCCCACAGGGTTGTAGAAACCGCCCAAGCCTGCGGCGCCGGCGTAGAGCCTCGCCGCCAGGGTGCCGTGAGTGGACAGCTCCACCTCCAGCCCCTTCTCTATGTACTCCTTGACAAAGGCGCCAGCGCCGAGCTGCTGGATGCCCACCACAGGGGTAATCAGCCTTTTCAGTTGGGGCAGCAGCGCCGAGGTGAAGCAGGTCTCATCCTCTCCCAGAACGATGGGGATGAAGTTATGAGTGACGAGTGTGATATCCTTAATGCCCTTCCTTTTTACTGCATC
>CAYGWR010000159.1:0-2942 GCA_964353645.1 uncultured Dehalococcoidia bacterium | reverse complement strand
TGCTCCATGAACCAGGAGTGGCTCGACGACAGGCTCTATGATACCCTGATGCACGCCAGCGGCTACATAATGAACGAGGAAGTAGCCGAGCAGGTGAAGCCATTCAAGACCCCTCCTCAATATCTCGCGCCCAGCGGTCATGTCGAGGAACAATAAATGGAGGCCAGCCGCGGCAGCTTGCCACGGCTGGCCTCCTCAACCACCCAACCTCCACCCGCTCAAGCTGGCTTACCAGCTTAAGCAACTCAGTTGTGCATAGCCTTCCTGCGATGCCCGGCCAGGGCAAGCTCTGCCTTCTGTTCAGATTTCTCGGCCTTTTGCTCCTTAACTTCAAATATAGTCTTCAAGTCATGGAGGTAGCCGCACTGGAGGCACTCCTCGTACCACCCATTCATGTCGTAGTCTACGAAAATGTCACCTCCGCATTTAGGACAACCCTTGAATCTCCACATTTCGGCCTCACCTCCTTCTCTTCTCCTTCTCCTAATTATGTTACCCATCATCTCTCGCCCCCACGCTGGCTAGCCCAGCTCCCTTCAGTCCTTCATCGAGGCCAGTCTATTCCCACTCGTTTTGATTGTATGTGACTTTTGTCTCAAGGCCTAAGTGTTTCCCATCACTCGGCGCTAGAAGTCTGGAGGGTAATGAGTCGAGTATGCTTACGAGCATACATAAGAGTGGAGCAGGACACAGTACCCGGTGCTTAATATAAGTAAAAACGGCCGAGAAGGCTATCCTCAAAAGGTGGAGTCTTTTCTTGCCAGTGGACTGGGTTGAGGTAACCCGGTCAGGGTAACCTATTCGTGCTACCCTCACTTACGGCATCCATTTGGTCCTTTCTGAAATTTACCCGAAAGAGGCTTGTTTAGCCATACCCCGCCCATAGTATACTCATAGCAGAATGAGCGAATTTCAACTTCGAGAGCCGGTTATCCAGCCAGAGGTTCGGCCATGGCAAAAAACAAAAATAGAGACATAAAATATATCAAAGCATCGGGCTCACCAGAGCCGGGTACAGACCTCGCTGAAATCATTGGAGCCGCCCGTGATATCACCGAGCGCAGACAAGCCGAGGATGCATTTCGCGAGAGCGAGAGCATGTACCGCACATTGTTCGAAAGCTCAACCGACGCCATAATGACGCTGGACGAGAATAGTTTTATTGACTGTAACACAGCAACTTTGAAGATGTTCGGCTGCAACCAAAAATCTGAGTTCACTATGCTGCATCCGGCAGACATCTCTCCCCCAAATCAACCGGATGGCACAGATTCCAGGGCAGCGGCTGACCTCAGAATAGCAGAAGCGTTCGAAAAGGGTTCCTCCCGATTCGAGTGGATCCACCGCAGAAGAAACGGGCAAGACTTCCCGGCCGAGGTATCGCTGTCGGCTTTCAAGCTAGGCGGGAAACAGGTTCTCCAGGCAACGGTCCGTGACATCACCGAGCGCAGGCAAGGGGGGGAGGCGCTCAAGGAGTCCGAACAAAGGTTTAAGGCTATTTTTGATAATGCAGTAGACGGGATAGTTCTGGCTGATCTGGAGAACAAGAAGTTCTATACCTGCAATAAAATGTTTTCCCAGATGTTGGGCTATAGTCTGGGGGAGATTAAGAATCTAGGAATCGTGGATATCCATCCGGAGAAGGATTTGCCCTACGTTACGCAGCAGTTTGAGAAGCAAGTGGCGGGGGAGATCACACTAGCTGAAGATATCCCGGTTAAGAGAAAGGATGGGGGCATCTTCTATGCTGATGTTAATTCGTCATTGATAACTGTGTCGAGTAAATCTTATATGTTGGGCATCTTCAGAGACACTACCGAACGCAAAAAGGCGAGAGAGAAATTGCGACGCAGTGAGGAATATTTTCGGGCACTTATGGAGAACTCTCTGGATGCCGTAACTATTATTAATGAGGATGGAACTATCCGCTATGAAAGCCCATCTTATGAACGTTTATTGGGGTTTAAGCCGGAAGATAAAGTCGGCAGCAACATATTCGAGCGCATTAATCCGGACGATGTTACAAGGGTAGCCGAACTCTTCGCTGAATTATTGCAGAATCGAGGTGGCACTATACATGCTGAGGTGCGTGCTCAGCATAAAGATGGCTCATGGCGTTCTATTGAAGCCACAGGCAGCAACCTTCTCGACAATCCAGCTGTGAAAGGTGTAGTTGTCAATTTAAGAGATATCACCGAGCGCCAGAGGGCGGAGGATAAAATCAGACTAAGTGAAATTCATCTCCGGGAATTGCTCGGCCTTCACAGGATGACAGCCAGCACAGAGAAAGAGATATTGGATTTCACGCTGGATGCCAGTGGGAGGTCGCTGCAAAGCCCGTTTGCCTTCATTGACATAATGAGCGCGGATGAAGCCGAGATGACCATCTATGCCTGGTCAAAGGGAGCCATGGAGCAGTGCGCTATTACGGAAAAACCTATACATCTTCTTGTTGCTGAGGCAGGGCTCTGGGGGGAGGCAGTGAGACAGCGCCGTCCTATCGTAGTCAATGATTACGACACAAGTACCGAGTTCAAAAAAGGGTACCCCAAGAGCCATGTCCCCATAAAACGCTTCCTGTGCATACCCGTTTCCAGCGCCGGCAGAATAGTCGCCGTGGCCGCAGTAGCCAATAAGGTGTCTGAATATAATGAAGCGGATACCAATACTTTAATCTCGCTGATTCATGAGATGTGGAACCTTGTTGAGCACAAGCGGATGGAGGAGGCGCTGCGCAAGCAGTCGCATGACCTCAGCGAGCGGGTCAAGGAACTCGGTTGTATCAGTGCTATTTCCGAGGTTGCTAGTAGAGAGAATCTCTCGCTGAATGAGTTGTTTCAGGAGACAGTTAAGGTCATCCCATCAGGATGGCAATATCCTGAAATATCCTCTGCTCGAATCAGTTTGGGGGATCAGGAATTTATCACAAAGAACTTTAGAGT
>CAYGWR010000158.1:0-2951 GCA_964353645.1 uncultured Dehalococcoidia bacterium | reverse complement strand
AACAGGTTCACTAATCAGCCACTTGCCATCCACTTTGACCAAATCTATGCTATCGCTTTGGTGTTCCTTATTTGTCTCACCGAACGCCTTCATTTCGAAATCCCACTCAGCATCAACGGTAGCAGCGTCTTCCGTCTGTGAAGCCACAGTCGTCTTCAGATTGGTTATCTTGATGCTATCTACAAGTGCGAAGGTAGACTTCATGGTAGAGACAACGTCTTCTCTAATATCCTCTGTGCAGTAACTCCCTACCTTGTCCGCATTTTTTGCCGCCATTGCCTTGAACATCCCCTGCACCGCGGCCTCGGGACCAGACGTGCCTCCGCCACTGCACCCTATCACCACACCCCCCACCAATGCCACCAGCGTCAGCACCAGGACTACCTTGAACCAGCCTTTCATCAACTATCTCTCCTTTCTCGAATCGTGCTCCCCGGGAGGCTATGCGCCTTCATGAGTACCACCATATACTATATGCTATATACTATATCACGACACAGAGGCTACTTCAATCTATCACAAGTCATGATTAGCGTCACTTATCGAGAGGATTGACAAGTTATTTCATTTGGAGCAATATACTTGAACTTCTATTATTTTGTTTTCGGAGTCTGAAATGACAAAAAGTATCGCTGAAATCAACGAGAAAATCGCAAAGGGCCAAGCAGTGGTAGTGACCGCCGAAGAGGTCATCGACCTGGTCAAAAAGAAGGGCGCAGCCAAGGCAGCCCAGGAGATAGATGTCGTCACCACAGGTACATTCGGTCCTATGTGTTCCTCAGGCGCTTATTTCAACCTGGGACATTCCAAGCCGCGTACGAAAATTGGAGGAGGCACGGCTTACCTGAACAATGTGCCTGCCTATACAGGGCTCGCTGCCGTGGATATCTTCCTCGGCGCTACTGCCATGCCTGACGATGACCCCAGGAACAAGATTCACCCCGGTGACTTCCCCTACGGCGGAGGCCATGTCATCGAAGAGCTGGTAGCCGGCAAAGACGTCAGGCTGGTAGCCACTGCCTATGGCACCGATTGCTACCCCAGACGGAAAGTTGAGACACTGATCAACCTGAAGAGCATCAACGAGGCTGTGCTTTTCGATATCAGAAACGCCTACCAGAACTACAATGTGGCGGTTAATCTCAGCGATCGGACGATTTACACATACATGGGAGTGCTGAAGCCTCATCTGGGCAATGCCACCTACTCCACCGCAGGTCAACTTTCGCCGCTGTTCAACGACCCGTACTACAAAACAATCGGTATAGGTACGAAGATATTCCTCGGCGGCGGCATTGGCTACGTAGCCTGGCAGGGCACGCAGCACAACCCCAACGTAGTGCGCACCGACAAAGGCGTGCCCAAGCGCGGAGCAGGAACCCTGGCGGTGATAGGGGATCTGAAGCAGATGAAACCGCGGTGGCTGGTAGGGACAAGCTTCATTGGCTATGGCGCCACTCTGACCGTCGGCATCGGTGTCGCCATACCAATCCTATCCGAAGAAATCCTCATATACACAACGGTCAAGGATGAGGAGATCTTCGCCCCCATCGTGGACTATTCTGACGCTTATCCTCAGCGAAATCCCGATATCCTGGGAGAAGTAGATTACGCTCAGCTAAGAAGCGGCAAGATTAAGGTTCAGGGTAAAGATGTGCCCACCGCCTCGCTTTCGAGCTATTCCAGGGCCGTCGAAATTGCAAACCTGCTCAAGGATTGGATAAAGAAGGGGGAATTCCTCCTTACCCAGCCTGTAGCACCACTGCCCGGGGTGGAATCGGGGATAACCTTCAAACCCATGCCTGATCGCCCTTTTGAGAAAGTAGACTGAGCCGAAGGAGCTACACCATGAACATTGCGAAAAAGATCGTTTTACGTTTCCCACCCCGGCTTGTAGACCAGCCGATACTATACCGCTTAGTCAAGGACTACGACCTGCAGTTCAATATCCTGAAAGCCTCGATCACACCCAATGAAGAAGGCATCCTGGTATTGGAGCTGAGCGGTAAAAAGAAGGATTATGACGAAGCGATTCGCTTTCTGGCCGGAGCAGGAGTAGAGGTACAAGCACTGATAAAAGATGTGTCTCGCCTGGAGGACAGGTGCACCCATTGCGGCGCATGTGTCACCATGTGTCCTGTGGGCGCCCTTATTGTCAACCCCCAAACGAAGCGAATCGATTTCCTGGACAGCAAGTGCATCGCCTGCGGGCTTTGCATCAAGCCGTGCCCCGTAAGAGCGATGGAAGTGCGTCTATAAGGGATGTATGAGCTAAGAACCTACAGAGACTGGGTCAGCGACAAGAGCCTGGTCTCTTTTTCTGTAGCAGTCAAGGAAACCGACCTCCACATCAGAGCCAGGCGCGACCTTTCAGCCGAAGCGCTGGCAGCCACCCAACGGTACCGCACCGACCTGGAGAGCTATATCAAATCGCACCCCATCTTCTTGACCACTCTCAAACCTTTCGAGGTCGAACAGAATGCCCCGCCTATCGTGAAAGAGATGGCCGATGCCACCCGAGAGGTGGGCGTGGGACCTATGGCAGCAGTGGCCGGCGCCATCGCTGAGAGGGTGGGTAAAGAGCTCCTCCCCTACTCTGACGAGGTCATCGTAGAAAATGGCGGGGATATCTTTCTAAAGACTTTGAAAGAAAGATTCATAGGCGTCTACGCCGGGGAATCGAAATTCACCAGGAAAATCGCCTTCTCCATTCGGCCCGAGGAAACCCCTCTGGGCGTTTGCACTTCCTCCGGGACAGTGGGGCATTCGCTCAGCTTCGGCTACGCCGATGCGGTCATAGTTTTCTCACCCTCTACTTCCCTGGCCGATGCTGCAGCCACCGCAATAGGCAACAGGGTCAGAATGGTAGAGGATATCCCCGAAGCGCTCGAATTTGCCCAGGGCATAAAGGGGCTGAAAGGTGTTGCCATCATAAAGGGCGATAATATGGG
>CAYGWR010000157.1:0-2971 GCA_964353645.1 uncultured Dehalococcoidia bacterium | reverse complement strand
ATACGCGTCTTTTTTTCCTCCGACACGCCGTCCAACTTCATGGTATAGCTCAGTATATCGCCCGGGCGCACTGGCAAATAGAATTCAAAACTCATGTCTGTGGCAACATAGGTATCATAGTCGCCGGGGAGTTCGAGCTCAGCCATGGGAACCCAGGGGAACTCAGGCCAGGGCCACATCCGTGGCATGCACCACACCATCATCATCTGGGGAGGTGCGATGATGCCGCCGTACTTGCTGCTTCTGGCATACTCCTCATCAGTGTACAGGGGATTTGCATCCTCCACAGCTTCCACCCAGTGCCTGATCATAGGCTTGCACACCTCATCCGGGGCATAGATAGGAGCAGATTCCCTCCCAATCAACCCCCTATCCTTTTCGCTTAGAGCCATGTAACTCTACCTCCTTAAATTTTATTTTAAGAGTGCATTTTGCACTCCTGGACACAAATGGGGTCAGCCAGAAGCATGGTGCATTAAGGATGCAGTCTATTCGAGATAAGTCCAGTACCTTTATCCCGCGCAGCGGTGGCGCCATGAGGATTCCTTAAGTAATTATTGTCCGGAGGGTTCTCTTCGTCACTGCATTGGACAGTGCTCTCGAATCCGCCCTCAACTGAGCTACTGTTTAAGCAGTAGCGTGATCTTAAAAAACTCGGTTCTCCCTTCCGCTTCCTATCGAAGGTTGAGGCGTATTAAATCCTTGATTACTTCGCTGGGTATACGGATGCCGCGGGGTAGCTTGATGCAAGGCAATTGGCCCTTCCTGACCCAGCGGCGAACTGTCTCTTTGCTCACCCTTAGCTCGTTGGCGACCTCCTCGACAGTCAACATTCTGGCTTCAGGGAGCTGATTGAGTATGCGTTGTACAGCCAGCGCTATTTCTCGGCTTTTGCCCAGCGCAGTAGTGGTCCCCCGTGCCATTCCCACAACTCCCACAGGCTTGCCCTTGCCATCTTTGACAAGAACACCGGTAAGCCTTATGCCCACAACATCGCCATTACTCTGAGTGATACTCAGTTCAGTTTCGATGTGTCCCTTGGATATGATACGGGATATGATCGACTCCGCCATCGCCCGGTCAGCTACGAACTCCTGAACGCGCTTGCCAATAAGCTCTTCCTTCGATTTATTGGTGAAGTCACAACCGCGTTGATTGACGAACACCATCGTGCCATCTAGCTCAAACACACTGGCAGCGGCGGGATAGCTTTCGAGGAAGCCTAGCAGGAACTCACCGGATAGCATAGAAGATGACATAAGACTACTTTTCGCTCAGAGTACTATATAAGCTACCAGAAGCTATAGTATTTGTCAAACCTTGCCATGAGGCCGTTTAGCAACTCTTTAGTAATGTCGAGTCCCTGAAATAGAATGGTTAAGCGGTAATGGCTGGTGGGGCAAGGTGGCAGATGAGGTGGGTGAAGTCATCCTATTTTGTCGATTTTAACTGCACGAGTTTTCTCTCTATAAATCGCTTTGACAATTCTTTTTGTTGATGCCCCTGAGCATATTTCAGGCTATCCGACTGTCCTGAAAGGTGCCCCATCGTATAATTTGCATGCCTTAACATTGTCTTGGCAGTGTTCAACAGTTCGATATCTTCTAAGGAAGCAGGGTCCAGTTTACTCACTATTTCAGCTAGCCATTCGTTGTCGCTCTCCTGCTCAAGGATTTCCACACTATTAATCTCTTCCTCATTCGCTAGCTGCTCCTTTTCTTTCATACCGTGCTGATATGACTTATATCCGCTGTAAGTTTTCACTGTAGAAGACGCCCCTCTGGATGGGTCAAGATTTTTTGAACTTGCTACTCTAGTTGCTCCTATTAGCATTCTGATTTCACGCACAAGTACGGCAACAGCTACTAGCAAGGCTAAGCCAACGATTAAGATGAGAGGGGAGAAGGCACCTAATAACAACCGGCCCTCCTGATTTATACTGAAATGCCGCCAGTCTATGTTGCATTGTGTTGTGTCTCTATTCTTGCAAGAGGTCAATCGCTCAAATGGTCTGCTTGATACATCAAATAGTCATGTTACGGAAGTCCTGGATAGGTAGCAAGACTTGTATTTGGCAGTACCAAATTCCTATTGCTCATTGGGATCGAAGGGGTCATAATCTTAGACGAAGGTACTCTGAAAATAGAGGGGGATGATTATCATGCAGTCAACGTCTGACAAACTAAAGGAGATGGGGGGACAGAGATTCAGAATAGTTAAGAATGGGTTGGATGAAGCAGAAGTGTTCTCCTTTGTCTCTACATTAACCCAGCAGAATAATGAGCTTACTAATAAAGTGGAACACTTGAGCGCTCTAATCAAGCTCGCAGAAAGCACAGTGGTTGAAGCTGGGAAGCAAGCAAAAAGTATCAAGATAGAAGCAGAGGAAGAGGCAAAGGCACAGGCTGCCAGTATCATTGCCACCGCTGAGGAGCAAGCGAAGTCGGAAGCCGACAAAATTATCGCTGAATCTAAGCAACGGGCTGAGGAGGTCGCGCAAACAAGGGTTGCATTAGCTGAACGACAAGCTGAAGAGACAATTAAGAATGCTGAAGCCAGAGATGGTAATGTCAAGCGGGTTGCTGAGGAAGAAGCTTCCAGAATTGTTGCTGAAGCGACAGAGACCGCTAAAAAGCAAGCGCTGCTCATTGCCCAGCAAGCGAATCAGCTACTAGTACGAAGCAGGAAAATGGCGGAACGTGAGATAGCCGACAAGTTCAAGAAAGTCTGTGAGGAGTTGCTTTCAGGTGTTAATGATAGTAAATAATAGAACTTCCCTCCTTCCTAATACAAAGAGAGGGTGACTACGAGAAGCTTCTCGCAGTCACCCCTCACCTCCAGCTACAAACCGCATCAGCATACTTTGACGGCGCCCCGTGGTGATTCGTGTAATCTTCACAGGTCACAGACCTGGTATATCGCTGCGCCATCTCCAATGATTCTGAGGTTGTTTATTAATCTCGTTTCAACC
>CAYGWR010000156.1:0-2987 GCA_964353645.1 uncultured Dehalococcoidia bacterium | reverse complement strand
ATTTTGAAGGATGACATGGTTTCTGTTTGGATTCTCAGGATTCCTAAATACAGATTGTAAGACACACTGGCAACATATGCAATTTTACAGGGTGAATTGGGTTGATAAAGGAGGCAAGAGAGGCGAGATGACTGTGCCTACTCGCTTCTGAGCGCTTCTACGGGGTCCATTCTGGAGGCGCGCAGGGCGGGGTAAAGCCCAGACAGCACGCTGATGGCCAGACAGATGCCGATGGCGATAGCCGCCCATTCCAGTGGCAGAGAACCCGGGACATCGAAAAGCAGGGGTACCACAGTAAAGGAGACGGCAGCAGCGATAGCTAACCCTAGAATCCCCCCCAGCAAGCCGAGGACGCAGGCTTCGAACAGGAACACTGCCAGCACATGGCGGTTCTTGGCGCCTACGGCCTTCATTACGCCGATCTCCCGTGTCCTTTCAGAAACTGTAACCAGCATTACATTAGCTATCCCGATTCCACCGACGAGCAGTGAGATGCCAGCGATAGCCACCAGAGCTAGCTGAATCATTGAGGTGATGTTATTGGAGATGCCGAGTACATCAGCCTGGGTGGTAATGCGGTATTCCTTCTTCTCTGCCTCGAATGGTGCTGGCATAAACCCGAATATCTTCTCGTTCTCCTCCTGTGCTGCTATCTGCTGTTCCGGTCTTATCTTCAGAAGCCGGTCCAGCATCTGTTGAGCTTCCTCTTTAACCCTGTCGATGTATTTGGAGTCTGCGGCAATGAGCGTTATCGCAGTATAGCCTTCGTTACCCATCATGTAGTTCAGCGTCCTTATCGGTATATAGATGATTCCTATGCCGAGGCCTGGTTCGGTTTCCTTGACAATCCCTTTGACTCTGAACTTCTCGCTCATCTCCTTTCCATTTACTACTATGGTCAATTCAAAGTGCGACATCAAAGAGAATGTCCGGTGTGGTAACGAACTCATAACAGAATTTGCCAGGACGGCGTTGAAGCTATCCTGGGTTGTCAGCGGCTCCCCTGCAAGCATCTCGCGATTCATAGCCTCGAGATTGCCAGGCTCTGCTCCCACGATGAAGACATTTGCCTCCTCACCCATGTACTTGATTGTTCCATAAGCTGACCGGGACGCTGTCGCTCCTTCTACATAGGGGAGGCGGCGCACTGAATTGAACAAATAGGGCTTGAGCAGGTCTTCCTCTTCAAGGGGGGAGTCTAATAGCCCGGGACTGCTGCCTGGCCTTATGTTCACGAAGTTTGAGCCCAGGACTTGTATCTGCTGCTCAAAGTAGGTTCGGAATCCCTGGACCATCGCGGCGTTGACCAGGACGGCAGTTATGCCAATGAGTATCCCCAGGGTCACCAGGGACGAGCGGAGCTTATGGGCGGTGATGGATTCAACCGCCATCATGAAGAGTGTTGCTGGGTCCATTTTCTTCTCCGTAGAGACCACCAAATCAGCACAAGCAGCACAACCACTACAGGCGGCACAATATAGACGATAAGATTCGTCCTCTCTGTTTGTTCAAGGTGAATGGTGACTTGCAGTGGCTGAGTCTCATAGGTCTGTCGGCCAATGCGGTAGACCAATTTGAAGCTAAGCTGCTCTTTATCGTGGAGATTGTCCGTCTCTATCTTGAAATTTGCCGGCAGGAAGTCATTGGAGGACATCGTACCGATGAAGAACTCCGAGGGGGATGCCTCGATATCTCCCAGAGGTACTACTCTAACTGCATCGACCTCTACTGGCAGGTCGTTTGCCACATGTAGCATGACTATCGCCTGTTCTCCCTTTTTGGCTTCTATACGTTCAGCCTGGATAAGCCGTACGCTGGGGGCTTCGAGGACTTTGGCATCTACCTTAAACTCTTTTTGGACTACAATGCTGCCCAGCCTGTAAGATAGCTGGAAGCTCAGTGGCTGGGTGCCAACCCCGGGGTCTGCGACCTCAAATGTCAGCTCTCTTCCTCTGACAGCACTTGTAGTTGTCTCTTCTGCTGTCTGGCTTGTTCCGGTGAGAAGGGATGTAACGTCAATCACTGGAACCTGTTGCCCTTCTGCTGTCTGTTCGCCGAGGTAGTAACCTGTGGGCTGGATTCCCTGATTCAAGGCTTTCAGTTCCAGTTGAGTGATGCCAGCCTGCTCAGATGCAGCAACTACCAGTGACAGCTTGATGGGCTCCGTCGGGTAAGTGGCTGTGCTCAGTGAGGAAAGGTAGACTTTCACAGCGGAGTCCGCCGGGATAACTTCGAACTCCAGGGGTACAGGGGGAGCGCTACCTAGCTCGTGTTCTGCTACAAGCTGGAGTAAATTGGAGCCTGTTTTGTATTCTTCCACCCGTAAGCTTATGTCCAACGACTGATTTGGCTGGAGCGCTCCAACAAAGTAAAGCACCTTATCTCCGTTTTTTATGCGCACTCCTGAGACTGCTTGCTGCCAGAGGTTTTGTACCTGAAGCTGGGCGGTCAAAACCGTACCCTCGTATATCGACTGCGGCGCATCAACGACACGTAGCGTTACCGACTCCTCTGGTGGCCTCACCTCGAACCAAATAGATATATGAGCTGATTCGCCGCCTGAGAATGTGGCGAATATTTCTACTTGGTTCTTTCCCAGCTTGTAATTATCGAGGAGAAGCGTAACGTCCTGCGCAGTACCAGCTTGTATGGTGCCCACAGTTCTCTTCTCACCCGTAGAGGCATTTATGACAGCAGACTGCAGTGAGTTGCCTCCGACATTTGAGAGGGTAATTGCTACAGGGAGACGGTCGCCGTCGAAAACCAGGTGCGATTGCACTGTTGCTTCTATCTCCAGTTGTGTTTGTTGGGCTGATGCCTGGAGTGGTAAAAAAAGGGAAAGCGATAATATCAAGGCGGTCAAAATGAGTGCATGCTTAAGTCTCATTTTCAATAATCCTCCCATCTCGCAGACGAATAGTTCTATCTGCCCAACTCGCAATTTCAGTATCGTGAGTTACCACTATCAAGGTTTTTCCCTCGCTGTT
>CAYGWR010000155.1:0-2998 GCA_964353645.1 uncultured Dehalococcoidia bacterium | reverse complement strand
GCGAAAGAGGCTGGAATAACCCTTTCGCTGACGGTGATTCTGGGGCTGGGAGGAGTGGAGGGAAGCAGGAAACACGTGCTCGAAACAGCGAGGGTTCTCTCCGCTATCGACCCGGAATATGCCGGGGCTTTAACATTAACCTTGATCCCTGACACCCCTCTGTGGCAGGAATGTGAGCAGGGCACTTTCCATCCTATCTCTCCGTTTGAGTCCCTCGAAGAGCTAAAAGGGATCATAGAAAACTCCAGCTTTACCAATTGCTTCTTAAGCTCGATGCACGCTTCGAATTACCTTTCGATTCGAGGTACATTGCCTCAAGATAAGGAAAGGATGCTAAAGGAGTTGGGGCGCGTTCTGTCGAAAAGAGACCCCTCTTTGCTTAGACCTGAGTTTCTGAGAGGATTGTAACCCACGCATGAGGGGATATCGGACTATTTCATACAGGGAAAGAGCGGAGAGGTTCTGCCTCAAATAGTAGAAACGGTGCGGAAGGGTCTAAACAAAAATGGAATGTACTGACGGCCCCTCGGTGGAGGCATTAACTTTTGTGGAGGTGTAAGATGGAAATTAAGGGCTCGCCTACTTCCTCGCAGCATGGGTTTGCTGACACGCTGGCCGGGCTTTGCCATTTTTTGTTTGACAGGGTGCCGAAAGGGTTGGACATCGTGCCGCCGAGGCCGCGCAAAGAGAATCCCTTTCGCAAAGACGGCGTGACATTGGTGAGCAAGGTCAAGGTTGAGCACGACCTGAAGGCTTCTGTCGTCAAGGCGGTGGAGCTCATCGGGGGTCCCGGTAAGGTTATCTCTCCGGGGGATAGGGTGATACTGAAGCCGAATTTCAACAGCCCCGATCCCTATCCTGGTTCTTCGGATCTCGAGTTTCTAAAGGTTGTGGTGCAAATCCTCAGGGAGGCCGGTGCAAAAGTCGTAGTAGGTGAAAGCTCAGGCGGGATATGGAGGCCCACGAGGAAGGTTATGGTAAAGCTGGATGCATTGCGCCAGTTGACCGATATAGGAGCTGAGGTGATAGCCTTCGATGATAGGGCCTGGGACTGGGTCAGGGTCAGAGTGGATGGCGATTACCTCAAGGAAGTCACGGTGCCCAGGTCAGTCTATGAGGCTGACAAAATAGTGTATGTGCCGTGCATGAAGACTCATCAAATAGCCAGGTTTACTCTTTCGCTCAAGCTTGCGGTAGGCTTTGTACATCCGGGAGAACGTCGCTCTATGCACATGAGAAATCTGGAGCGGAAGATCGCTGAATTCAACTTAGCCTTGCAGCCCGACCTGATCATAATGGATGGAAGGAAGGCTTTCGTATCAGGAGGTCCTGCTACGGGGGAACTGGTGGAGACGGGGGTCATCATGGCTTCGGGAGATCAGGTTGCCATCGATGTCGAAGCATTGAAAATACTCGGCTCTTACAAGGCTAAGAACAGGCTGTTGCCCAATCCCTACGATTCCCCTCAGATCGTAACAGCCCTCAGGCACAGGTTGGGGTCTAAAGAGTATAAAGTGGTCTTGTAGGTAGGCTGTTGCGTCTAATGATATAATCTGTTGCGAGGTGTAATATGAAGGCCCTTGTCCGTGCTCCGTTCTGGCCTGCTGCTATAGAAAGACTAAGGAAGAAGCTGGAAGTTACCTATGAGAGCTGGATGGATACAAACAAGCTCCTTTCTGCGGAAGAATTTATCGAACGCATCCAGAGGCAGGGCATAGAAATCGTCGTGGTGGAGGCTGATTTCATTTCGCGTGAGGTTTTCGAGAAGGCCACGAAATTGAAGTTTCTCGGGGTCTGCAGGGCAGACCTGACCTTCGTCGATGTCAAAGCAGCTACAGAGCGTGGCATACCGGTGGTCAACACACCTGCCAGGAATGCTGTTGCTGTGTCAGAGCTTACGGTAGGTTTGATGCTGTCTCTGTTGCGGAACATACCCAAGGCGCACCAGATGGTCAGCTCTGGCGGTTGGGTTGACCCCACCGTTGCCTATTTCTCCATGCGCGGCAACGAGCTAAGCGGCAAGACTGTGGGCATAGTGGGGTTTGGAGCTATAGGGCGGCGGGTGGCGAAGCTGGTCAGCGCTTTCGACACATCCATACTGGTGTACGATCCCTTTTTAGACCCTAATATAATAAAAGAGGCAGGCGCCAGGCCAGTGGAGTTGGACGAGCTTATGAAAAAGTCTGACATCATAACGCTCCACAGCTCTACCACTCCCGAGGCCACGGGCTTGATCAGTGCTAAGAGGATAGCTTTGATGAAGCCCACTGCCTACCTCATTAATGCAGCAAACGCCTTTGTTATCGATAATGAGGCCATTATCCAAGCCTTAAAGGAAAAGCGCATCGCTGGGGCTGCTTTCGATGTCTTCGAGACCTGGCCTGTGCGACCTGATAGCCCCCTCCTGAAAATGGATAATGTAGTGCTTACGCCTCACATTGGAGGGGCCACCGCTGAGACTGTAGTACGCTACTCCCGGATGATGGTTGACGATATAGAAAGGTTCCTCAGGGGCGAGCGTCCCAAGAACTTGCTCAATCCTCAAGTTTGGGGGAAAAGTGCCAGGTAAATATGTTCTGGCTATAGACGCCGGCTCTTCAGGTTGCCGTTCCCTTATTATCGACCTCAAGGGCAATCTGGTTTCTTCAGCTTCTCAGGAATGGTCATACGATGTAGTACCGCCTGAGATTGCCCCTATGGGCAAGGAATTCAGCCCGAGAAAGTTCTGGGACATAATCTGCCGCCTAATCAGGGAATCTATCAAAAAGGCTGATATAACCCCGGTTGACATAATTGCAGTAAGCTCTGCCAGCCAGAGGCAGGGCGCGGTCTTCCTTGATAAGAAGGGGCATGAGCTATATGCCGGCCCTAATACTGACATCAGGGCTATACTCGAAGGCTTTGCCATAGATGGCGAATATGGCGATGAGGTTTACCGTATCACTGGCCATAAGCCGTCCCTTCTTTTCGTACCCGCCAGGCTGAAGTGGTTCCAGGC
>CAYGWR010000154.1:0-3028 GCA_964353645.1 uncultured Dehalococcoidia bacterium | reverse complement strand
GGGGCTCGGGTTATTGTCACCTACTCCTCAAACGAAGCTGCTGCTGCAAAATTTAAGCAAGAGAACAGTCAGTACGCTGAGAATATAGACGTCCAAAAATGTGATGTGGCCAAGTATAAAGAGGTCGAGAACTTTTTCGAATACATAGACAAGAAATACGAAGGCTTTGAAGTCCTTGTGAATAACGCAGGCATTCGGAAGGACGCTGTACTGGCCATGATGAAAGAATCGGAGTGGCACGATGTGCTGGAGGTCAATCTCAGCGGGGTCTTCTACATGTGCAAGTTTGCTGTGATGAGCCTGATGCGCAAGAGATATGGACGGATTATCAATATAACCTCTCCTTCCGGGAAATACGGTTTCGAAGGACAGGCAAACTACGCCGCCGCCAAGGCAGGAATAGTCGCATTGACAAAATCGCTGTCCAAGGAAGTCGCCCGACGGGGCATTACGGTCAACTGTGTCTCACCGGGATTCATCGCAACCGAATTAATTGATGACCTGCCTAAGGAGCTGCGTGACTCTTATATAGCCCAGGTTCCATTAAAGAGATTCGGGAAGCCTGAGGAGGTCGCTGTTTGCGTTCTTTTTTTGGCTTCCAGAGAGGCATCATATGTTAATGGTGCTACGCTCGAAGTGACTGGAGGTCTATAGAATGGAGCAGATATTAAAGGCGATACCTCATCGTCCGCCGTTTTTGTTTGTCGACAAGGTCATAGAGTTGACAGATACAAAGATAAGAGCGATAAAAGCGATAAATCCAGAGGAGCCATTTTTCAAAGGACATTATCCCGGGAATCCCATTATGCCTGGCGTTCTCATTTGTGAGTCCATTTTTCAAACAGGGGCCATTCTGCTCTCCAGCATTATCGGTGATATCAGTGAGGGAACCCCCGTGCTGACCAGAATAAGCAATGCCAAGTTCAAAAATATGGTCAGACCGGGTGCTATCCTTGAGCTGGAAGCTGAACTGGTGGAGAAAGTAGGCAATGCTTTTTTCATGAAGGGCAAAGCGACTTCCGAAGGGAAGACGGTGGTAACGGTCGAGTTCGCTGTTAGCCTGGCCTTACCGCCCGGCTAAACCACATATCTTAATTTCAAAGGCAGGGGGTAAATATATGGACTTCTTAGGCATTGCAGGCAGAACGTTTATCGTATTCGGGGTGGCCAACAAGAAAAGCGTCGCCTACTTCGTCAGCCAGGTCCTTACCGAGGCAGAGGCAGAGGTCGTCTATGTGGTTCAGTCCGCTGCACATAAAGAAAGCATCTCCAGGCTTTTCCCCGGTGCAGATATCTATACATGCGACGTCGAAAATGAAAACGAAATTATACAACTGGCCAAAGATGTCTCCAGGAAGCATCCCAAGCTTCACGGCATCGTTCATTCCATCGCTTTCGCTAACTACGAAGAGGGGCTCAAGCCATTTCACGAAACTAGGAAGAAGGACTTCCTGCAATCCGTTGACATATCCTGTTTCTCATTGATCAGCATTGCCAACGCATTTAAGGACATCCTAGACGAAAAGGCATCGGTGGTGACCATATCGATCTCGGCTACGAGAATAGCGGCCGTGCCGTATGGATGGATGGCGCCGGTTAAGGCTGCTCTGGATTCAACTATATGCTTCCTGGCTAAATCCTTCAGCTCGTTCTCTCAAGTCAGATTCAACTCGGCTAACGCTAGTTTGTTGAAAACCTCGGCATCCGCGGGAATACCGGGATACTTGGATTATTATCTTTTTGCCGAGCAATTGACGCTACGCAAGAAAGCCCTGGAAACCAGAGAAGTGGCTAATACAGTAGCTTTTCTTTTGAGCGACCGCTCTAGCGGCATTAATGCCCAGGGCATCGTGGTAGATTGTGGAACGTCGGTCAACTATTTTGATAAAGATATTATCGATAAGGCAATGAGGGTTTGACGATAGCGATGACTGTGTTCCCTGTAATATTGCCAGTTGCCGAAGCCGGGCATAAACTCTCTGGGAAGGAGAAGGTGGCTAGGCTGAGCAGAATTTCCAGAGAAGCTTTGAGATTGAGTGCGGAAAAGAGCGGCGTAGTGCTAGGAGAGCTACTGAAAGATGAGGACGATGTCCCGTGCCCGTTTGATGGCAATTATTGGTCTCTTTCCCACAAGTCTAAATATGTGGCAGCGGTCGTGGGTAAGGAGAAGATAGGGATCGATATTGAGGAGATAAAGCCTCGGTCGGAATCTATATTCAGCCTCGTGGCGAGCGACGAGGAATGGGAGCTAAGCCAAGACAGGTCTTGGGGCACCTTTTTTCGCTACTGGACCGCGAAGGAAGCGACTCTGAAGGCTGTCGGGATTGGCGTGAGCGGGCTTAAAAAGTGCCGCGTTGTCTCGATTCCCGATAAGAATCATATCGTGTTGAACTATCGAGGATGTTTCTTTAGAGTTGAGCAGCTTAATTATAAGAATTACATTGTTTCCGTACTCAAAAACGACAGCGAAGTTGAGTGGATTATTGCAGAGGCTCTTAGCTGTTGTTGAATAATGAGATTGCTGAATGACTCTTAACCTACGTTCTTACTATCTCTCAAAGCGCCACCGATATAACCCCTACGCTGAATCCGGAGGCACCGCCTACCAGCAGGACCTTGCTTCCGCTCTTACCTCAGTCTTCTTCCATTGCCTCTGCAAGTGCAATAGGAATACTGGCTGCTGCCGTGTTACCATATTTAGTGATGGTATACATGGCTTTCTCTAAGGGAAAGCCAACAATCATCATAAGCCTGTCTGTTATGGACCGCGTGACCTGATGCGGCACTACCAGATCGATGTCTTAGGATTTCCAGCCCGTTGCTTGATCATTGATATTACATTGGGTGGATGTCATAAAGAGGATAGCTTATGGCTACCGTAACATGGACAACTTGCGGATCTGGCGACTAACCCAGGCTGTGGAGGCAGACTTTCACACTTATTGACGTGGAGCCTTGCGTCTCTCGACAAATGGCGGTGGATAGTGTACCTAAAAGGCACTAGGAATAGGGATGCGAAGAAAGGTAT
>CAYGWR010000153.1:0-3035 GCA_964353645.1 uncultured Dehalococcoidia bacterium | reverse complement strand
GTCAGCTTGCTGTTTTCCTGGGTTGTATTACAAAAAACTCCATGCCGTTTTGGCAGTCGACCATTAAATCCACAGGCTAGTTTCCATCAAGTGTACTCACTAGCTGATTTCACCTCTTATGTATGCCTGAGTCTCTGGCTCTTTCGGGTTCTCGAAGATGCTGTGTGCCGGCCCGTGTTCGATGAGCTTACCTAGATACAGGAAAATCACATAGTCGGCCAGTCTTTTGGCTTGACGGAGGATGTGAGTAACGACAACTATCGTGTACTGGCTTTTAAGCTCAAGAAATATTTTCTCTATACGTTGAGACGACATTGGGTCGAGGGCCGAAGTAGGTTCGTCTCCGAGGATAGCCTCTGGTTCCACGGCAAGGCTTCTTGCCAAGCAAAGCCTTTGCTGCTGTCCTGCAGAGAGGTTCCACGCTGGGTTTTTCAGTCTATGCTTTACTTCTTCCCATAGCCCTACCATTTTAAGATAGTGTTCGACCACTGCATCTACTTTCAGCTTATCCTTCAACCCATTAAGCCTAAGACCATAAGCCACATTGTCGTAAATAGACATAGGAAGTGGGAACGGCCTCTGAGACAGAAGCCCCATCTTCCTTCTTATGTGTGTAGCATCAACAGCTCTGCTATTGTAAATATCAACTCCGTCGACCAATACCCGCCCAGAGAGCTTAACCCCCTCGGTTAAATCTATTAATCTATTTAAGCATTTCAATAAAGTTGTCTTACCGCATCCAGAGGGCCCGATGATAACCGTGATCTGCTTTTCAGGTATTTCTACAGTTATGTTTTCCAAAGCTTGGCACTTCCCGTAAGAGACATTGAGTTCTTCAACACTTATATAAGGCTTGAATAGGGTCATCCATTTCACCTGATCACATACTTGGTAAATCTTCTTGCCAAGAGCCTAGAGATTATGCTGAGCAGTAATACAATCACTAGCAGTATCACGGCAGAGGCATATGCCCGCTGCTGAACCTCAGGGAAAGGGGTACCAATTTGGAAGAAAACTGCTAGGGGCAGTGAAGCCACTGGGTCAAGTAATGAATGGGGAAGGCGGTCGGTATAGCCGGTCGTAAATAGGATGGAGGCAGCATCCCCAATGCCCCGTCCGAATGCCAGCAGAACGGCAGTCACTGCCCCAGGCAATATCTGACGACACACAATATTGATCGTGGTCTCCAGCTTCGTTGCACCAATCGCATAGGATTCATACTTCAACTCCTGAGGAACTCTCCTCACCACCTCATCTAAAGCTCTGACCATGATAGGAAGCTCAAGCAATGTCAGGACGATAATGCCGCCAAGTAAGGATGCCCTGATACCAAGATAGACCATAATAATGAAGCCGAAAGCCCCATATACTATCGAAGGAACACCCCAGAGAACATCGAGAGATAACCTGGTAACTGTGGCAAATCTAGACCCCCCTATGTAATCCTTTTGTAGAAATAGTGCTGCTGGAAGGGCGATAATTAGAGCTAGAACTGTCGCTCCGATACCAAGGCAAAGGGAGCCAACTATGGCATTCAATACCCCTCCTTCCTTGCCAAGGTAGTAGCCTCCCTTCGGTGTTTGAGTGATCATTGAGAGGCTCAACGCTGGTGCTCCCTTGAGGACTACTACCAAGAACAGGGCGAAGAGGCTCCCTACGACTATAAATGTGGAACCTATCATCAACACTTTGAAGAATCTCTCCTCCAGAATCCTCTTATCCAACTCGATACCTTCTCTCCACCCTAACCAGGATAAGCCTTGCTCCCACGCTGAAGAGGAATACGACAACCAATAGAACCAGAGCAGCAAACAAAAGTGCTGAGCCATATTGAGGCACTGACATCATCTCACCGTAGTTGTTGGCTATCAAAGCCGGTAGCGGGTAGGCGGGATCGAATACCGATGAAGGGGCTTTGGCCACATTTCCTACCACCATGAGCACTGCCATTGTTTCACCGAAAGCACGGGCGAATCCCAGGATTATCGCAGCTATGATGCCGGGAAGGGCACCTCGTGTCACCACCAGTTTTGTCGCCTGCCATTTTGTAGCGCCCAGTGCTAGCGAGGCCTCCCGCATCCCATAGGGCACAGTCTCAATAACCTCCTCAGAGATCGAGATTATCACCGGGAATACCATCATTGCTAGTACGATCCCTCCACTGAGCACGTTGTAGCCATTTGTAGTGATCCCGAAGATCGGTGCTATGCTTTTTGTCAGTGGCACTATCAGCAATAGGCCGAACAGTCCGTATACTACCGATGGGATGCCAGCAAGCAGATCTATCGTAGGCTTCACGACGCCTCGCACTCTTTTCGGTGCATACTCGGCAAGATAGATAGACGTCAGCAGACAAAGAGGTATGGCAATAATCATAGCTACTACAGTCACCCAGAGGGTGCCCATTATGAATGGATACAGGCCAAATTCTCCGTTCAGGGGATGCCAAGAGGACGAGAAAAGTAGCGTATTTAATGGTTGGATCGACAGGATCGGCTTTGCCTTTAGGAAAAGGCCAATCGCGATAAAAACAACGAGCAAAGCCGAGAAAACGGTCGCTGACAACATCAGGCGGCTCGCCAGGATGTCTTTCAATCTTCTGAAGCGCATACCACTATCCTCACCCGGTTCCTACCTGATCACATCACTCCAGTCCGTAACATTACCGGCAATCCATATGTCAGCGAAGGTCTGCCTCTTCACTCCCTTGGTCAGAAGCTCCTCCAGAACAGGGTTATCCGCGTTTACTACTGGAACAACAGCATCCCTCGTCACCGAAACCCAAAACGCTCCGTTCTCGATCTCGGCCGAATAGATTTCTCTGGATACCATGCCTATATCAACCATACTGCCCAGGGCGTCTGCCATCCCCTTGCCGGCACCACCAGCTGATAGGTCGAAACTAACGCCGGGATGGACTTTCTGGAATTCCTCAGTCCATCTGACCATCATCGGGTAGAGAGCCCAGGCCCCAGATATAGTAATTCTGCCCTCAAACTTGGTTTCTGGTTCGGCATTTCCGAGCTTCGTTAGCT
>CAYGWR010000152.1:0-3043 GCA_964353645.1 uncultured Dehalococcoidia bacterium | reverse complement strand
CAGGCTAACAGGGCTCAAGGAGAATGTTATCATCGGCAAGCTCATCCCAGCTCGCAGCGAGTTCTCCCTGGCTGCTAAAAAGCGTCCGGCATTGCCGGTGGTGGAGGCTGCGGCGGAAGCGGAAAAGGAATCTAATACGGAAGCCAAAGATGACTCTGTTGACTCAAAACCGGATACCCCAAGATAATGGTCTGGGGTCTGGTTTAAGCAAAGCAGCGATAACCTAGCTGAGCGGTGGTGGGGATGTCTAATTGCGAAGACATCGTGTAAAGCCAGTCCTTCACTTTGTGAAGGACTGGCTTTGTTTTTGTCATCTATTGCAATTGCCAGCTTGCTGCTATATGATTATGCCCCGCATCCGGCGCAAAGTGCGTTCTCTTTGAGCTTGGGATATCGGGAGCAGGAACTATGAAAACAGAACTTGTGAAAACAGGGATCGATGTTATAGGCGATGTCCCCTGGAGCACTCACTTCTGCCAGTTCTACCAGACCAAACAGGATTTGCTCGATATTCTGGTCCCTTATTTCAAGGCTGGCTTGGAGAACAATGAATTCTGCATGTGGGTCACTGCGGAGCCTCTGGTGGAACATGAAGCCCATCAGGCAATGGCCAAGGCGATGCCCGACTTTGCTCAATATGTAGAAAGAGGCCAAATAGAGATACTGCCTCATGACAGATGGTATCTTAAGGACGGTGTTTTCGACCTGCAGAGGGTGCTCGATGGCTGGGTTGATAAGCTCAACCAGGCCCTGGCCAGGGGCTACGCAGGTATGAGGGTAACCGGCAATACCGCCTGGCTGGAGAGAAACGGTTGGAAGGATTTCACCGAGTATGAAGCCGAGATAAACAATGTTATCGGCAAATATAAGATGATGGCATTGTGCACTTACTGGCTGGACAAATGTAGTGCCTCCGAGGTTATAGATGTAGTCCATAACCATCAATTCGCTCTCCTCAAGAAACGAGGCGGATGGGAGATAATAGAAAGTGCCATCTATAAGCAGACCAGGGAGGCGCTGCAGGAAAGCGAAGGAGAACTTTCGACAATTATTTCGAGTGTGCCTATACTAATGCTAGTTGTAGACTCAGATCGGCGTGTTCTTCAAGCCAATGCTGCGGCGGCAAAATTTGCCGGCCGCCGTGCCGAAGAAATGGTAGAGTTGCGCGGTGGCGAGGCGCTCCGTTGCCTTCATTCTCTGGACGACCCCAGGGGCTGCGGGTTCGGCCCCTCCTGTCAGATCTGTAAAACGCGTCTCACTGTGCTTGACACTTTCGAGAAGGGCGACAGCCATCATCAGGTGGAATGGCATCTTCCCTTTTCTCATAGAGGGAAGCAAGAAGAAGTGACCTTTCTCTTATCGACAGTCCTCCTTCCTACCTCGGAAAAACAGGTGCTCATGTGCATTGAGGACATAACGGAACTGAAGGAGGCGGAGGAGACATTACGACTTGAAAGAGATAATCTGTTCGCTATTCTGGAGGCGATGAAAGACGGTGTATTCATCGTCAATCGGCAATATACCGTAGAGTATCTTAATTCAGAGCTTGAGAATGACTTCGGGCCGCTTGAAGGCAGGAAGTGCTACCAGTATTTCCACAATCGGGAAGAGCCGTGTCCCTGGTGCAAAAACGAGGAGGTTATCGCTGGAAAGACGGTTCGGTGGGAATGCTCTTTCCCTAATAACCAGAAGACGTATGATCTCGTTGCCACACTGATTAATAATCTTGATGGCAGCGTGTCGACGTTAGAGATATTCCACGACATTACCGAACGTAAGAGGGTGGAGCAGTTAAAGGATGAATTCATAGGGCTTGTTTCCCATGAAATGCGCAGCCCGCTGACCGTGATCACAGGAGCTTTAAATACAGTTCTCACCGAGGGGCCGAATCTATCTCGAAAAGAGGAGCGCCAACTGCTCGAGGATGCGGCTTGGGAAGCAGGGACGCTGGCTCATATATTGGGGAACCTCCTCGAGCTTTCCCGGGTTCAGGCTGACCGCCTTTTTCTCAGCTTTGAGCCTGTCGATGTCAAGGTCGTTATCAGGAACGCCGTCCGGAGTATAAAGCAGCAATCTTCAATACATCGGTTTGTCCTCGGCTTGCCTAAAGAGCTTCCCCCCGTTCGTGCCGATGTAATGAGATTGGAACGTATCCTGCATAATCTGCTGGAGAACGCAGTTAAGTATTCTCCCGACGGCGGCTACATACGAGTTTATGCCAAAATGGACTCAGAGCATCTGGTTATCGGCGTCAGCGACCATGGCATAGGCATATCGCCCCAAGACCAGGCTAAACTCTTTGCTCCTTTCCAGCGTCTGGGAAATAGCAGGGTTGAGGGAGTTAAGGGTACCGGACTGGGGCTTCTGGTCTGCCGGAGGCTGGTGGAGGCTCACGGAGGCCGGATATGGGTGGAGTCGGAACTTGGGAAGGGCTCGACTTTCTTCTTTACCCTGCCTCTGGAGGGGAACAAAGAAGATAGTAACACAAGCCG
This sequence comes from uncultured Dehalococcoidia bacterium, assembly GCA_964353645.1. Taxonomy (GTDB): domain Bacteria; phylum Chloroflexota; class Dehalococcoidia; order SZUA-161; family SZUA-161; genus JACWAE01. Next base: position 551 of record CAYGWR010000152.1, on the reverse strand, counting down.
GTTTCTGCATTGATTCAGCGAGCTGCACTAATCAGCATCTGACTTAACCTGCTTGTCACACTTTAAGATGCACCCCGGATTCAAGATGCCCTTGGGGTCAAACACTTCCTTGATGCCTCTCATTAACTCCAGCTCTTTCTTAGTCAAAAAGATATCGACGTCGGGGATTCTGATTTTCCCCAGCCCGTGCTCGCCTGTCATGGTCCCGCCCAATTTAAGGGCTTCGCTGTAAATCTCCCTTTTCGCTTTTTTAAGGTTCTGCAGGCCCCCCTCCGCCAGGTTTTTAATCAATGTGGGATGCAGGTTACCGTCACCTGCGTGGCCCACCATGGGGATGATGGTGCCGAACTTAGCTGCAACCCTGTCTATAGCATCCATGAGTTTCCCCATGCTGGCCGGGGGCACTGCTATATCCAGGGCATCCGCCACCAGGTCGCGCTTCGACGCCGAGTATACATTGCTCCTTATTTTCAGGACCTTCTCCTGCTCCTTTGCCGTTTCCCCTATTACAGGCTCAAGCCCGTTATAGCTCTGGCATATCTCACAAATCC
>CAYGWR010000151.1:1735-3072 GCA_964353645.1 uncultured Dehalococcoidia bacterium | reverse complement strand
ATATGTAAAGCTCTGTCCATTTTAACATAGTTAGGCTAGCGCAATCTAACCCGGCGGTCTAAATAATTTGACAGAGGAATATTAAGGAGCTTAGACAAGGGGCTTAAGCCCCTTGTCTAACATATTAAGATGAGAACCCTAATCCGCGAAACACTGCAGGTCATTCTCCTGGCTCTGGTCATCTTCTTCGCCATCCATTTTATGATACAAAACTTCAGGATCGATGGCACGAGCATGGAACCCAACATACACAACGGCGAATATATCATTGTAAACAAGACAGCCTACTGGTTCGGCCACAATCCTCAAAGAGGCGATGTCATTATCTTTAATGCGCCCGACCAGCCCCAGAATGACCGGGTTAAGAGGGTGATCGGCTTGCCCGGCGATAAAGTAGAGGTGAGAGGTGACGGCACCGTCTATGTCAACGGCCAGCAACTCGAGGAACCGTATCTGCCACCTCACCACAGTGGCACCAGCGGGACCTGGACAGTGCCCGAAGACCAGTACTTCGTCATGGGAGATAACCGCAGCGCCAGCTTGGACTCCCGTGCAAAAGGCCCCGTACCCAGGAATAAAATAATCGGCAAGGCATGGCTCATCATCTGGCCGCTACACGATTGGGGATGGGCCCCCAACCGCTCCATAGTGATGACAGCAGCCACACCTTAGCCTTTCAATGCTATTGACTTAAAATAACGTATAAACTACAATCATCTTAACTGATGCGTTATTCAGAGAGAGGCACTATGAAAAAGGACCTGATGGAAATTCTGGCCTGCCCGGTATGCAAGGGCGATCTCCAACTCGAAATTACGGAGGAGGACGATAAGGAGGTCATTACAGGGACGTTAAAGTGCAAAAAGTGCTCCGAAATCTATCCCATCAAGGATTCTATACCTAACCTGCTACCGCCAAATCTGCGCAACTAAGGCAAGGTTCTACGTCAAAAGTTAGGAGGTAAGAACAGATAAATGAACAGGTTCAAGGTAGGTGGTGCGTTAATCTGCGTTGGCTGTATTGTTCTTGCCGGCCTTTTTATCTGGGGATTAGTCGCCGGTGAGCCCTGGCGTTTCTGGGCTATCGCTGCCCCTGTGATCGTTGCCTTCCTGGGAGCACTGGGAATAGGCTTCTCCATCGGGCGACTGATGTCAAGTACAGAGAAAGCCCCTTCAACTCAACCCAAAGAAAAAAGCGCCGCAAGCTCTACTTCGTGAACGACGTCGCCTAAAGCCATCTCTACGGGGTATAGGTAACCCTCGACTCGGGAGATTCCCAAACCTCAACTTGTGAGATAACTACACCGCTCAACCGCGCCTTAAGCTCCTTATAGATAG
>CAYGWR010000151.1:0-1635 GCA_964353645.1 uncultured Dehalococcoidia bacterium | reverse complement strand
GTGAGATAACTACACCGCTCAACCGCGCCTTAAGCTCCTTATAGATAGTGGCTGCGATATTTTCCGAAGAGGGGTTGATTTTATCAAAGGGCTTTATATCGTTCAAACAGACGTGATCGAACCGCTTCAGTACCTCGCCTACATACTTCTTAAGCTCTACAAAGTCGAAGGCTATCCCTATCTTATTAAGCTTCTTGGCCTCCACGCTGACCACAACCTCGAAGCGGTGCCCATGCAACGCCTCACATTTACCGCCGTAACCCCTTAAATAGTGGGCGGCGTCGAAGTGCTGCCTTACCGATACCTGATACATATTGTCCTCCCAAAGCACGATGGGCAGACACGCGGGTCTGCCCCTACAACTTGCCGAATTTTCTAACCCCGTCTACTCCCTTGACCATGGCAAGCAACTCGCTGACCCTTTTCTGCAACACCGGGTGAACCAGCCCCGGTGCAATCTCTGCCAGTGGCACGAGCACGAAGGCGCGCTCTGCGATGCGAGGGTGAGGGATGATAAGCTCGGCGGTTTCAGCAACCTGGTCTCCGTAGAAAAGTATATCTATATCGATGGTCCGGGGAGCATTTCGGAAGCTGGGCTGTCTCCCCAGGTCGCTCTCAATGCTTTTCACGAAGCGGAGAAGGTCAGAAGGTTCCAGCTCCGTCACGGTAGACAGCACTGCATTAAGGTACAGCGGCTGCTCCTTGTAATAGACAGGCTCCGTCTCGTAGACCGTTGATACCTTTTTTATGTTAACCTTCTGGGATAAATGTTCTACAGCCGACGCAAGGTTGCCCATCCTATCCCCCAAATTTGAACCCAGGGCAAGGTATATCTCAACCCCTTTCACGATTGCTTGCCCCTGACGATAGCATCGCTCATTTTGACCACCCGCACCATCTGCGCCACATCGTGCACCCTCACCATGTCAGCGCCGTTGGCAATGCCGATAGCTACAGTAGCCGCAGTCCCCTCCAGGCGCTGGTCGACAGGCAAATCGAGCACATGCCCGATGAACGACTTGCGTGAGGTGCCGAGCAGAATGGGACGACCCAGTGCCTTCAACTCCGCCAGGCGGCTCACTATCTCCACATTTTGCTCCACCGTTTTGCCAAAGCCGACGCCGGGGTCGATGATGATGTTATCCCAAGCCACCCCAGCATCCAACGCTATCTGCATGCTCTTTTTGAGGCTAGCGATTAGCTCAGGGAAGAAGTCGTGAAATTTGGAGCCCCTTTGATTCTGAGAGATGACCAGGGGCACACCAGCCTCCGCAGCCACCCGCGCCAGTTTCGGGTCGCGCTTCAGCTCCCAGACATCGTTTATCATGCGCGCCCCGGCTGCCACTGCCCTGCGCGCCACCTCTGATTTATAGGTGTCTATGCTCACCGGCACAGACAATTCGCCTGCCAGCCTCTCGATGACCGGCATGACACGTCTCATTTCCTCGTCAGCGGAGACAGGCTCGAAGCCAGGGCGGGTGGACTCTCCGCCGACATCTATGATGTCAGCACCCTCGGCAGCGAAACGCCTTCCCTGAGCAATAGCAGATTCCGCATCGCGCAGCCCATCTCCTGAGAAAGAATCAGGGTCAACATTAACGATGCCCATGACATAGGTGCGCTGCCCCCACCTGA
>CAYGWR010000150.1:0-3075 GCA_964353645.1 uncultured Dehalococcoidia bacterium | reverse complement strand
AGTTTGAAATAAAGCTCACCACAGCCGATCTCTCGTTCCAACCTCTGCGACCTGACTAGCGGGGTATCGCCTTCACCGATAGTAATGATGGGTGTCTGTGGAGTTACGGGCAGGAAATCCCGATATTTGATGAGAAGGCACTGCTTCTTGCTCATTAGTCCTCAACCCTGATGAAATTGCCGATGTCCTTCACCACCGCCAACTTGCGGGTTCTTTGCAGAGCCTTTTGAAATGCTGACTCCTTGGCGGGGTGGGTCATGATCACAATCTCAGCAGTCCCAGCTTTTTCATCGGCTTCTTTCTGGATTACCGAGGCTATGCTAATCGAGTGGTCGCCCAGTATCTTGGAGATTTGTGACAGAACACCGGGATGGTCAGCTACAGTCACTCGCATATAGTAGCGAGTTTTGATCTGTGAAATAGGTGTTAGCTTCTTTGCTTTATATAGTTTGAGTTGAGGTCTCGGGCGTATCCCGAGATAGATATTTTGCGCCAGTTGGATAACATCGGCGACAACAGCGCTGGCGGTAGGCGATGAACCTGCCCCTCTTCCGTAGAAAATAACCCTCCCTACCAAATCGCCTTCCACCTGGATTGCATTGAACACGCCATCAACATTGGCCAGGAGAAGGTCTTCGGGGACAAAGGTAGGATGAACCCTAACTTGGATAGATTGTCTCTCTTTTTTGGCGATGGCAAGTAGTTTTATGGCGTATCCCAGCTCTTTGGCGTAGCGAAAGTCACGTGCAGTAAGGCGGGAGATACCTTCGTAATAAATATCGTCGGGACGGATCTCGGTACGGAAAGCCAGAGTAGCGAGGATAGCAAGCTTGTAAGCAGCATCTACGCCGTCGATATCGTTAGCAGGATTGGCCTCAGCGTACCCTAGCTCCTGGGCTTGTCTTAAGGCGGTGGCGAAATCCAGCCCATCTTTTGTCATTCTGGTAAGGATATAGTTAGTGGTGCCGTTGATAATGGCGTGGATAGCCGAGATATTGTTTGCCAGGAGGTCGCGTTTGAATGGAGCGATTAAAGGGATGCCTCCGCCGACGCTTGCCTCATAGCGGATGTCGACTTTGTGCTTACTGGCCAGGGCAAATAGCTCAAGGCCATGCTTGGAGATGACCTCTTTATTGGCGGTGACTATGTGTTTTCTTTTGGAGATAGCCTCTTTTATATACTCGAATGCCTCGGTCTCGCCGCCGACGACTTCGATTATGATGTCTATCTCAGGGTCGGTGATGACCTGCTGTGGGTCGGTAGTGAGAAGGTGTTGGGGTACATCGAAGTCCCTCTTCTTGGAGAGATCCCTGACTAGAATTCTCTTTATTCTCAGCGGGCAGCCTACCTGTTGGGCTATGGCCTCTGATTTCTCAAATATGGTCTTGGCAACCCCGCTGCCCACTACACCCAACCCCATGAGGCCAATGCCGATGCTTTCTTTCTTGCCCACTGTTATCTCACGATGTTTCTATGTGATGTGATTCATTGCCCAGGTTGCCTTAGCCTGGGTGAGGTAATAATCTTTGATTTCGACGACATTCCTTTGCTCCTTGAACCAATTGGTGAATGCGGTGGAAGCAAGCATTTCCCGGTACTGCTCATCCACCGGTCTGTCTTCTATCGCGGCTACCTTAATTATATAATATCCATTTGTACTCTTTATCGGATCGCTTACATTGCCCGCCGCGAGACTGAAGGCAGCCTGGTCAAGCTCAGGAAGTAGGATGCCTTGAGGCAGCCACCCCAAATCGCCTCCGTACTGTTTTGTTGTCTCATCTGTAGAAACCTCCGCAGCAAGGGTGGCGAAGTCCTCGCCATTCTTTAGTCTGTTTTCTACCTCAGTCGCGTTTCCTTCGGTATCAACCAGGATGGCATAGACATGGACCTGCTTGGCTTCTGTGGGCACGCTCTGCGTGATTTGGTCACTTAGTTTCCGGGTAAGGAGAGTAGCCTCAACGTAATGTCGGTATTCGCTATCGGAGAGGCGTACGTAGTTGAGCCACTGCTGATACATTTTACCGAGGTCTGTTTGTGGCAGTGTTATGTTTCCTGTTATATTCCCTGTTGTATTCCCTCCGCCCCCGGCCGATGAAATCAGGTCATTATTGATTTTTTCGGTTACTTCATCCGGGGTGACCTGGATGCCCAGCCCGGGTGCTGCCTGTCTTACTAGTTCGTCGTCCTCTACCCATTGCAGTGCCTGGTAGGGGAATGAAGTTGAGGAGATATTTCCCGTCGAGACCAATGAGTAGAAACGGAGCATTTTGACAAAGTAGCGCATATCCAGGACAGTCACATTCCCTTTTGTCACATTGCCTGCTGTCGCATTACCTATTGTCTCATTGCCTATCTTGACTACGGGTTGAGTCCAGGCGGCGACGTACGTATCGTAGCTCCAGTAGCCCACCAGTCCCAACGCCAGAGCGATGGCTAGTGGAATGACTATCCAGACAATAAGTACCATATTTCTCTCGTGTTGCCACCTTGGGGGTTGGCGCTTGGCAACTGAGAGCTTGGGTTTTGGCTTCAGTTTCCTGCTCAAGACACAGTCTCCGCTACAAAGTCAAACTATCTAACTGTGGTACACCAGATTATGGTTAATTGGAGCGCTCTCTGGGGTTGGGCCCCGCGCTCTGGCGGATGTGGTCTGAGGTATAGGGCAATAGAGCAATATGCCGTGCGCGTTTCAGTGCGACGCTCAGAGTACGTTGATGTTTGGCGCAGACACCTGTTCTGCGTCTGGGCTCTATTCTTCCACGGTCTGAGATGTAGCGGCGCAGTGAAGGCGCATCCTTGTAGTTGATAGTTGCTACTCTGCCTGCGCAGAAAGGGCAGACCCTTCTCTTGGGGATGTATCTGCCCTTACCTCTACCACTTCGTTCTCGATCCTTTGTTCCTGTACTTCTTGGTTTTGGCATTTAGAACTCTCTTATTTATGTATTATCTGGTCACGCTGATTTAGAAGGGGATATCACTTGGTTCCAGCTCTTCATCTGACCCACCTTCAACTCCTGCCTCGGGGAGAGTGCCTGCTGGACGTCTGTCAAGGAAGAGCACCCTATTGGCGATTAT
>CAYGWR010000149.1:0-3080 GCA_964353645.1 uncultured Dehalococcoidia bacterium | reverse complement strand
CCTTATTCATCGCTGTGCCCTTAGGATAGCTCAGACAGGCAAATTAAGCAAGCCTCAGGCTGTCAGAGGTCAGTTTTCGGGGAGCAGATCACCACAGAGGGCACTGAGTTCGCAGAGAAAAAAGCAGAAGAGGAGTGGTAATCCCACTGGCTCCATTCAGGAAAGTGGGGATGAAGGGGCACAGGTCAGAACGAGCGTAAAGTGCAAAATGCAGGGGCGTGGTGGGCGTGCCAGGGATTGAGCAGCCGCGATATGCCCCCATGTTTGCCGTTCAGAGTTCCGGATATCGAGTTAGAAATAAGAAGGGGCAAGGCGTAAGGGCGCTCCGGAACGGGGATACCTGAACGGCAAGCTGAGCAAACATTAATTCAGAAACGCTCGGAAAACACTGGGTATTGGAGCGGTGATTAACTCTTGCTCTCTAATTTCAAACCTGGAAAGGCGACCATTCGTCGTCTTTGAATTCAAGCGACCCCAATGTGACGTAGTATTTTAACCTATGTTGTTAGAACAAAAAAGTAAAAGTGTCACCTGATGCTGCACGTGACGTTGTGCCATTATTGGCTTGGATTCAAGATAAGCCGTTCAACGGCAGATGCCTCGACTTGTCCCCGCGACCACATCATGGAATGATATTCTATATTGCGCCATAGGTCTATCATATCGGCATAGTTTGGACTGAAGGGATGGCCGCTTTGACCGGTGGTGTTTATACTCACGCTCTGAGTCAGGTCAGAGAGGTCAACTATCATACGCATCGATGGCAGGTAATCCACCGCGAACCCTTCCTCTTCCCCTTTCTCCTCTACTACCCAGGCCGTATTGTTCACAGTGGCCATGGTTCCGGCAACAGCGAAGGGGCCTCGATTGACCATGTTTTCGATAATACCTGTCCCGCTCTCACCCAGCGGCAGGTTGACGAAGGTCGCAGTATGCACGTCGCCCCACTTCCACTTACTTCGGTCCTTGCCCAGCTCGGATGTAGCGTTAGCGTAACCCTCCCGGAACGACCGCAGCAGGATATCGTCACGCGTTTCTACGATGTCGGTCGTTGTTACATCGTCCCACCAGGCATTGTCAGGTTCTTGCATCAGCAGGTAGGTGGCCCGCATGTCGGCGTCGGTGCCATAGGCATGAATTTCTTCATCATCCAGCTTCACGTTACGCACTTGGTCATTGAACAGGTTATCCAGCAGTCTCGCCCAGAAATTGCTATATAAAACGGCTTGCGCGCTTTCCCTATCGAACAGGTAGTCCCATTCCAGCAGCCAGTCGCGCGCATCAGCCAGCTCGGCATCGTCGAAGTGCAAGTTAGCCAGATAAGGCATCAGCTCCTCGGCGCTGAGTGATTTATTGTCCCCTTGTATACTCTGGAAGCTTTCAATGGTATGCTTCGCCGTGGCGTTCAGCATCTCCGTAATCCGTTGAGCACGATAGCCGTAGTCCCACTCACGGCTGAACACATAATTTCGCCCCTCTCCCAGTTTCTGTGCTAGCTCGTCATAGTACTCCGGCGGGACCACCGCCTGGTTGGCAGTGACGATATAGCCCCGTTCCGGATTTGAGATACTGGGCAGGTCCTCAAAAGGAATAAAACCCTGCCACTCGAACTCGCCGGTCCAGCCTGGAACTGGTACAAGCCCGCTATGGTTTCCAGCGCGAATGGGAATGCGACCCGGCATTTGATATCCAATGTTGCCATTTATATCTGCATAAACGAAATTCTGCGATGGAACGTCCCAGTATTGAAGCGCACTGCGGAACTCCTCCCAGTTCTGGGCTTCGTCGATTGATAAAACCGCTTGTGCGAGTGTGCTTGGGTCCAGACCTGTCCAGCGCAGTGCCATCGGGTCTTCATTATTGAGCCCTGTAAGCTCGCCGGTTTCCTTGTCCAGCTTGTTGTCGTTGATTATCGGTCCCAGGTGTGTTTCTCTGACCTGGATGGTGACTGTTTCATCGCTGCCTGCGAAGTGAATAGTCTCCTGACGAACGGTCATATCTCGCCAGGCGCCGTTCCATTCGTATTGAAACGGATTGCCGGGGTTTACACGAATCTTATATAAATCGAACACATCGGGGCCGTTGTTGGTAACACCCCACGCGATAGAGCTGTTATGGCCGATAACAACACCAGGCATCGGTGCGAATGTAAAGCCCGTCACATCGAAAAGACTTTGACCGCCGGCAGACTGGCAGTGCAATCCAATCTCGTACCATATAGAGGGCATCTGGATACCGAGATGCGGGTCATTGGCCAACAGCGGCATACCGCTCTCCGTCAAGTTGCCGCTGACCACCCAGTTGTTGCTTCCGATCCCACTTCCTTTTCCGAAAACGAGATGTACATCGGGCAAGACGTCACTCTCGGCAAGGATAAGTCCGTCAGTAAAATCGGTTTCACTGCCAGCTTTGGCAATTACAGTTGACCCTGTTGAGTGAATGTCCTCAGACTGAAGGATGGTAGGCTTCTCGCCATAGGGCCAGGGGGGTGTCAGCCACTGGTCTGTCATTTCCTGCCCCAGCAGTTCATAGAGTTTGGCGCGTGTTTCCTCGCTATTACTCACGGGACCCAAGTCCCAGGCCATCACCTTTGCCCATACCAGCGTGTCAGCCGGCGTCCAGGGCTCGATTTTTATCCTTTTGCCCACTAGCCTGAGTACACCGTACTCTAAAGCCAGGTCCCCGGAATTACGGCTGGTAATATAAGCATTAACACCGTCAGCAAAGTTTTGCATGGCCGTTTTAGTCTCAGGGTCGAGAAGCTTGAATTCCTTTTCTGCAAGTTGCCGCCATCCCAGGGTTCGGATAAGGACATCTATCTCAATAACGTCATCGTTCTTGCCTGTCAGCTCTTCAATCCTGCCGCTTCCGAGGTGCCGCCAGAGTTCCATCTGCCACCAGCGGTCCTGGGCTTGAGTGAATCCCTGGGCGAAGAAAAGGTCGTGCATATTGCTGGCGTAGATGTGCGGGATACCCCACTTATCGCGCAGTATTTCCACGCTGTCGTTGAGGCCTTTAACCTGTAGCTCTCCCTCATGTTGTGGCAGCGGTCCTCTGGTCAAATCACGATAGAAGATATA
>CAYGWR010000148.1:0-3137 GCA_964353645.1 uncultured Dehalococcoidia bacterium | reverse complement strand
AGCTCATCAACATCAAGCCACTGCCTGAGTATCGAGCAGCATTTCACAATCAGCGCGAATATGTCGCTTAGCTTTCTAGAACTGAATCTTGAATCCAGTTTGCTATACCTGCTCACTAAAGCCGGATGCTCGGCACCGTTGTACTCCGTATCCCAATATCATACCCACGTTATATCCATATCACACCCACATCACAGAAATTGCAGAAAAAGCCCCTATTTGTTATAATGCCGTCGGTCGAGAGCTCAGGTGATGACTCTTTGACTAGTCCTGATTTGAGGTCGGAAGACACACCGAATCAAGGTTTCGAAACCAGGGTTTTGTCCCGTCTATAGCTTGCGGGTGTAACTCAGTGGCAGAGTATCTGCTTCCCAAGCAGAGAGTCGTGAGTATTCGAATCTCATCACCCGCTCCAGCTTCAAAATCTGGAGTTTCTGGCCAGCTCCTCAACCACCTGTCAGATTCGAATACTTCATTCTCTTACCCAGGCAAGGAGTTGGAATTTCCCCCGTCACCGACTCTGTGACTGATGTTGATTCGCTCATCACAAGGACATCACAAACGAATCACAATATTATCACAAGTTTTGAGAGTACAAGAGGCAAGCCACAAGCTATCTTATTACCCATGGCCCAGGTTTGGGGGATACGCAATATGTAGAGCTTGCGTCATTTAGTTAGTAAGTCCATGGAAGAAACTATTGCTTCAAAGTGGTAAACTAGGGCCGAGGCGCCAAAAGGTGGCTTGGTGCAGTGCAGCTATGCGTGGTAAAGGCAGCGGTTGTCATAAGACTGCATGAGTGAGGTGAGGCGGTTAGGGCTCTCGTAATATCATCCTAAAACGCTCTGCATCTGAAGAATTGAAAAAGGAACTGTAGAAACATGCCAAAGAGGGGTTATCGCACCTGACAGATACACAAGAGAAATCGACTGCGTCGTCAGAGCGCCGAAGACCGTCTCAGGTAATATCAGACGCAACGAGCTCAGGCTGGATAAGCGGGGAGGCGACAACGGCAAAAATGGAGTCTGGCAATCACTCTCTAGTCTTCGGCTAAGACAATATATCCTGTTTACAATTGACAGTTGACAGGCTTTTTAATATTATGGTGTAGCCAGTGACCAATGACAGCTAATTATTCGTAGATATGGCTGCACCAGAAATAAAACCAGCCAACAATGCGGAACAGGTAGAGAGGATTGTCACAATTGCGCGTCAATTGAGCATCGAACCCGCGACTCCCGATGAAGCCAGGCAGATTCCCGGGCTCAAAGGCCTGGACAAAGTAAACTGGTAGCAGGAGGCAACATGAAATACTTTGAAGATTTTACTGCCGGGGAAATAGCCGTAACCAGGGCGAGGACTATTACCGAAACAGATATAGTCAATTTTGCTGCTTTGACGGGCGACTGGTATCCACTTCACACCGACATTGAATATGCCAAGAAAGGCCCTTTTGGAGAAAGGATAGCGCATGGCCTATTGATTCTCTCGATAGCTAACGGCCTAATGCCACTTTACGACATGGCGATTGTTGCTTTTTATGGCATGGACAAGGTAAGGTTCACTGCGCCGACTAAAATTGGCGATACGATCCATGTGGAATTGGAGGTTGTCGAGAAGCAGGACAAGGGAGACATTGGTGGCGTTATCACTCTAAAAGAGTACGTCAAAAATCAGCGAGGCGAGAATGTTGCACTATCAACCAAGAAGGTGTTAATCGCTAAGAGACCCAGCAGCTAGGTTTCAGCTTGGGGGACGTGAGGGAAATGAAGTAATGGCAGTGAGAAGTGAAGAACTGGGCAACACAGGGACTTTGATTTATCCGAGTCGGATAAGGCTTCCCTATACCTGGCACGTAGGGAAGGTGGGAAGCAGATTTTATCAGGAGATAAGGGACAATTGCAGAATCTGGGGTACTAAATGTCCCCAATGTGAATGGGTTTTTGTGCCTCCCAGGGAAACTTGTCCCAGATGTTACCGCGATATGCGTGAATGGGTAGAGCTCAGCGATACTGGCACATTGTTGACCTATACCGTAACAAGGTACTCCGTTCCGGGCATCCAGCCTCAGAAGCCCCCATTCGCCTTGGGCGTCATAAAGTTGGACGGGGCCAGTACTGGCCTGGTACACCTGCTGGGGGAAATAGACCTGAACGATATTTCCGTTGGCTTGAGAGTTAAGGCAGTGTTTCGCGAAGCGAGGCAGGGCGATTACCTTGACATCAAGTATTTCAAGCCACTCAGAGCCTAAGCAGTGGAAGATTGAAATTGGAGTAAGCGTTTGGAGAAGGTCGGCATCATAGGAGTAGCTCAAACCAAGTACCAGAGGTATAATCCGGCGTCTCATGCTGAGTTGGCTTACGAAGTTACCAGTAAGGCCCTGGAAGATGCAGGATTAACGATCGATGATATAGACAATACTGTAACTGTCTGCAACGATTTTTGGGATGGCCGAACTATTTCCTCCATGACAATTACAGAAGCCACCGGTTCTCATAAATCTCCCACCACGAATGTAGAGGGAGACGGCACGTATGGCGCATTGATGGGACTCATGCGTCTCCTTTCCGGCCTGCACGAGATAACCCTGGTTGTGGCACAAAGCAAAATCTCGGAGGGAATACCATCAGTAATTACCAATGCCATGTTTGATCCTATCTACGAGCGCATGTTAGGACTCGATGCAATAAACTCTGCAGCTCTTCAGATGAGGAGCTACATGTCCAAATACGGGATTACTGAGGAGCAATGCGCGAAAATATCGGTTAAGAATCACAAAAACGCCAAGGCTAATCCCTACGCACATCTTTCAATGGATATTACAGTCGATGATGTGCTGAAATCAAGGGTGCTGGCCGACCCGATAAAGCTACTCGACGCCTCCCCTATCTCAGACGGAGCTTGCGCCATCATCATGGCGCGGGAGAGAACAGCGAAGAGGAAACATGGAAAGCCCATTTGGATAAAGGGGGTCGGGCACTGTGCCGATGCATATCACCTGGGAGATCGCGATCTTGCTGAAGTGGATGCGCTAGCCTCAGCAGCAAAGCGGGCATATAACATGGCCGGGATTCGGAGCCCATTGAAGCAAATCCACGTGGCTGAGGTTTATGATGCCTTCTCGTACATGGAACTTA
>CAYGWR010000147.1:0-3149 GCA_964353645.1 uncultured Dehalococcoidia bacterium | reverse complement strand
GGTAGTTGGCTATGGCTGCTGCCATATGAGTTTTGCCGCAGCCGCTGGGGCCGCTGAGGACTAACCAGCCCTTGGGGTTTTCAGCGAAAGCCTTGGCTATCTGACAGCATTGGTGGAACCGCTCTTGATTTTGAGGGTCGCTGCTGCGGCCCCGGGGCAGTAGATTGTCGAAGGTAAGGCGGGTCAAAGGCCCCAGGTTGCTGTAGCGCTCAAGGCGGGGGAGGCGTTCCTGCTGGAATTCCTCTTTTGTACACTTGCAGGGCACTACTTTGCCAAAGTCAGGATGTCCGAAGGGTACGTCAAAGCGCAGCCAGCCCTTCCCCTTGCAAAGAGGGCACTCATTATCGCTGGTTTCTTCGATATCCTTATCTCTTGAGGAGGTGGCCGTATCTTCTGCGGTACTCTTCGGGGCTGGAGTCCGCTTTAGAATATCGCCCAGGCTCTCCATCATGTTTGCCCTCCGCTGCCCATCTCTCCAGGATGCGTGAGATGTATCTCCAGCTACGCTTATTGAGGTCAGCCGCTTCCTTAAAGGCATCTTGAATCCATGAAGCGGGATATAGCTTCTCCGCCTCTTTCAGTTCCTCGGCGATGATAGGGGTAACCATTCCGATGTTCTTTTCATAAAGTGTGAATATGTTGGGTTGCTCAGGGATTATCTGGTAGGGCTCAGCCTTGACCAACTCGCCCAGCTTGAGCTCGCCGCTCTTTATCTTCTCTACAGCTCTCCTGTCGGCATCGGTATTCACGAAATACAGGTCGCGAACTTCCCCATCACGCTCCAGGGTCAAATGAAGCAGGGTGCCCCGGCTCACCGCCCGATTCAGCCCCTGCCGCAGAAGCTCCGGCGCAGAGCCCTGGCCTTCTATCCCTCTCATCAGCGCTGGGTCGCCAAGAAGCTCACCGTAGGTTATGAAGCGGGGATACCCTCGCTTTTGATATAGAACCCAGAAAATATGCAGCGTGACTTTGAGCTCGGCAAGGTCGTCGATCTGAGGCAACACCTCGCTGAAAAATATATTGGGTATGGGGGTAAACTTTGACTTAAGGGGGAAGCCGCTGAACACTTTCATAGCAAGCTCGGTTTCTTGCTGTCGAATTTCTCCAGGTTCTCGAACTTGGCTATCCGATCCCGGAAAAAGAGATTTGCCCGCCCCTGGGGGCCATTCCTGTGCTTGGCCACTATAATCTCTGAAATACCCCTGGGGTAAGGCCGGTCGGGGAATTTTTGGTTCCACTCATCCTCTTTGTAGTACATATCTTCGCGATAGATAAAGAGCACCACATCTGCATCCTGCTCAATGGAACCGCTTTCCCTGAGGTCGGAAAGCATGGGTGTGGGTGGGAGGCGTTTCTCTACGGCACGGCTTAACTGTGAGACAGCCAGCACGGGTACGTCGAGCTCACGGGCGAGCTCTTTTATGGAATGTGAGATATCGCTCATCTCCTGCACGCGGTTGTCGGTGAATCTGCTTGAGCGCATCAGTTGGATATAATCCACTATAATGAGGTCAATCTTGTTCTCGCTGTGGAGACGACGCGCCTTGCTGCGCATGTCGGAGTCCCTGAGAAAGGGAGAGTCGTCAATATAGATAGGCGCCTCAGAGAGGCGGCCCATGGCTTCCGTCACATCTTCCCGCTGGCGCTGGCTCAGTCGGTCAAGCCTCACACTCTGGCCGTCGACCCCTGATTCGGAGGAGAGGAAACGGTAGGCGAGTTCCATCTTGGACATCTCCAGGCTGAAGAGGGCTACATGAGCCCCATGTTTCACGGCGGAACTGTGAGCGATGTTCAATGCCAGGCTGGTCTTTCCTACCCCAGGCCTTGCAGCTAACACAATCATATCTGAACGCTGCAATCCGCCCAGTATTTTGTCCAGATCGGGAAAGCCGGTGGGCACATGGGGTAAGAAGCCTTCTTGCGCTGGGGCTAAACTGCTCTCCTCAAAATAACGGTCAAGCACTTCCTTGATGTGGACAAAGCCGCGCTGGATCTGCCCCTGTCTCAGACGGAATATAATGCCCTCTGCTTTGTCAAGGGCTTCATCGATGTCGGGTGGAGACTCGTAGCCAATAGCAGCGATCTGGTTGGAGGCGGAGATCAGACGACGCATCATGGAGAGACGGTGCACAATGTTGGCGTAGTGCTCGGCGTGCACTGAGGTGGGGACCTGTGAGACCAGGTGGCTCAGGTAAGCGGCACCGCCGGAGGCTTCCAGCTTTTGTCGGCGCGCCAGCTCATGAGCTAAGGTTATCTGGTTTATAGCTTCACGCCGTTCGTAAATTGAAAGGCAGCCTTCATAAGTCCAGCGGTTCTTCTCCCGGTAGAAGTCCTCCGGCTTAAGCACGGTAACGATTTTGAATATTGCCTCGGGGTCTATGAGAAGCGACCCCAGCACCGCCTCCTCGGCATCAAGGTCGTAGGGAGGCAATTTTACATTAGACTGGGACTCACCACTTTCGTTGGGCATGACTAGTCATTCCTCATTCGCGTTTGGGGCAATTCTTGAATTGCCCCTACAACTGCTAAGCAGTTTCCTTCTTCTTTGCCTGCTTTTTCGCCGGCTTCTTCTCTTGTTTCTTCTCGGGCTTTGTTTCTGGTTCCGCCTCCTGCTCTACAACCACATTTACGGTAGCTGTTACATCCTTGGTTAGCTTGATGGATACCTGGTGGCTTCCCAACTCGCGGATGGGCTCAGTAAGCTCTATCTTGCGCTTGTCAACATCGTGTTTGGTGAGCCTCTTTATCTCTTTGGCTATATCTGCGCTGGTGACAGAGCCATAGAGTTTTTCCTTTGTCCCGGCGCGCATCTTCAACACTACGGTAGTGTCCTGAAGGACCTTGGCGAAAGCTTCGGCCTCCTGCTCTGTGCGCACTTCGCGGCGGGAATCGGCCTGTCTCTGCACTTCCAATTTTTTGAGTTCGGCAGGCGTAGCTACTACAGCGAGTTTTCTGGGGAGTAGGTAATTTCGGCTGTAGCCATCGGCTACCTCTTTCATATCGCCTGCCTTGGCCACATTGGGGACATCCTGAAGAAAGACTACTTTCATTGCGCCTCCTATTCTATTCCTGGTCAACCATAGCTGGTCAAGGAGTTTTCCACGAAACTATCCACATATTATCCACGAAATTTTTATGTTAATGCTTTT
>CAYGWR010000146.1:0-3152 GCA_964353645.1 uncultured Dehalococcoidia bacterium | reverse complement strand
CGTGCCGTGCCCCTACCATTTGAATCTCAGCCTTCCTGATAATATGTGCTGCACTTCATCCGCTGCTTATCTCAGCAGCACTGAAAGGCACTTTCACATGCACCGTCGTCCCCTCACCGAGCGTGCTCCGTATCTCACAAGCCCCCTTCATCAGCTCCGCCCGTTTGCGTATGCTGAACAGCCCGGTGCCCCGTCTCCTGGCCCTATCCAGATATCGCTGGTCGAACCCTTTGCCCCAGTCTTTGACCTCTACCTTAAGCTGGTCACCTTCAGAGTGGATTTTGACGCGAAGATGTTTGGTGTTGGAATGTTTCCGAGCGTTGTAGACAGCCTCGTGGATGATTCGATATAACCCGGTCTCGATATCCCTGGGAATCCTTATAGCGTCAGCCTTGAAATCTATCTTCAACCCCGTTTCCTGCCCCAGACGCTTCAACTCCTGGCGTAGCGTGGCTACAAGGCCAAGGTCACTCAGTGTCACCGGCTGAAGGCTATTGATAACCTCCCTTGACTCCCGGATAGCCTGCTTCACCTGGTCAGTTGCCTTGGCAAGCAACGGGCTGCCTTTCGTATCATCGGGCAAAGTGGCTTCCAAAGCCTGGAGGTACTGGAAGGCCGCCACCAGGGTCTGAGCCACACCATCGTGAACTTCCAGACAGATGCGCTCCCTCTCCGTCTCCTGAGCATCGATAGTCTCCCTGATCAGTGCCTGCACCTCTTCATACAGCATGGCGTTCTGCGTGCCGATCCCTATCTGGTTGCCCACCGCTCTGAGCAGGTCCATGTCTTCAGGGCTGAATTCCCGCTGGCTGCGGTTGCCCACAGCGATCAGGCCGCTTAGCTGACCCCTTACCACGAAGGGAGCGACGGCAAACGATTGTATTTGCTCCTTTTCTTTCACCTCTGCCGTTATACCGAGCCCGGTTTCCTCAAATATATCACGCAACGGGGTGCTTCCGCCCTGCCACTCCTTCATCTTCTGAACGTTATTTTCATTCAGTTTTATCGTCGCTACTCGCGAAATCATATCGTCAGATATTCCCCTATAGGTTTTGAGCACAAGCTCCTTCTCCACCGTGTCCAGCAGGTACACACAACTTGCATCAGCATCCATAACCTCAGTCACTTTATCCAGTGCTCTATTTAACAACTCCTCCAACTCCAGGGTCTGGCTCACTGTCTGCGCTATGGCATGGAGAGCCTCCACTTGCCTGGTATGTCTCAACAACTCCTCGTGGGCTTGCTCGCGCTCCGTCACATCGCGGAAGTTGACCACAATCCCGCCTATTGCTGGATTATCAAGGAGGTTCATGCCAATGCCCTCGGCAACTCGCCATGAACCATCCTTATGTCGAACGCGCACTCTCGCAGTGATTACGCCACTCTGGTTCTGCATTGTCTGATCGTAGAGCTTCATAACCTCTGGCATATCGTCCTCGTGGATGAAGCTGAAGCTTATCTTCCCAATCGTCTCTTCTGGTTTGTATCCGAGGACACGCTCTGCAGAGGGGCTCGCGTAGGTTATGATAGCGTCCTTGTCTACAATCAACACCACTTCTGAGGTGTTTTCGATGAGCGACCGGAAGCGTTCCTCCGATTTCTGCAAACTATCCTCAGCCTGTTTCCTCTCGGTGACGTCTCTGACATAAATCACTGTGGCGCTCTTATCCTCGTATCTCATAGCACCCATGCTGATCTCAATAGGCAACATTGACCCATCTTTGCGCAAGGCCATTACTCCATAGTGACTGGGGAGTACCTCCCCCTTCCGCCTCTTCCTGTTCTTTTCCTGCAGCCACATACGGTCGCCGGGGAGGAACAATTCACGAGCAGGCATACCCATCATCTCTTCCCTTTGATATCCGAGCATCCCGGAAAGCGTATCGTTCGCAAAGGCAATAACAGCCTTATTCCCTTCGGCACGTTCCACTATCATAATCCCCTCGCCCGCCAGCCCTGCCGTGTCCACCAGCGTCCTATATCTTGCCTCCGACTCTTTCAGTGACTCATCCGCTATCTTGCGCTGGGTTATGTCATGTATATTACCAATAATCGCAATTGGCACCTTATTGTCATCATGCAACACTGAACTGGTATCGCTCATCCAGCGGTAACCCAATTTCTTGTGTTTGACGCGATACTCAATAGTCGGGGGCTCCTTATCATCTGCAGCAGCACGCTTCATCAGCTTGTTGAAGTGTTCTCTTATCATTTCCACATCATCAGGATGTATCACCGAGGTCGCTTTCTCAAAGCCAAGCGCAATCAACTTTTCAGGGCTATAGCCCAGAGTTTCAATCGATGATGGGCTCACATAGTCATACGTGCCTGTCTTAAGATTCACCTGATATATCACATCGACGCAATGCTCGAGAACACTGCGGAATTTACTCTCGCTCTCCCGCAGCACACCCTCTGCCTGCTTGCTCTTGGTGATGTCTTCCACCATAGATATGGCGAACTGGAACTTCCCTGAGGAGTCTCGAACAGCGGAAAGGGTCATCCTCCCCCAAACAATTTCGCGGTCTTTCTTTAAATAGCGTTTCTCCATAGTATAGTAGTCACGTTTGCCGACAACCATTTCCCGGAAGAGGCCCATATCTGCTGTGGCATCCTCAGGGTGCATATAATCAGTCCAGGCCATAGAACGAAGCTCATCGATTGTGTAACCTATCATTGTTTCCAATGTGGGATTGATGCTTATCAGCCGCCCCTTTACATCCACAAGCCCGATACCAAGAGCCGACCTCTCGAAAATCGCTCGGAATCGCGCTTCGTTCTGACGTAGCTTCTCCTCCATCTGCTTGCGCTCAGTTATATCCTTCGTTAAAGCAATCAACCCGGTTGCATTTCCAGACTTATCTTCTAGCACAGCAGCAGTTAGTTCTGCTTCAAATTCTTTTCCGTCTTTGGTCAAGAAAGTATACTCTATTGCCTGAATTTGCCCCTCTTCTAATGTCTTCCTCATATTGTCTTGGGCTCTAACATGGTCTTTAGGTGATATAAGTTCAAAAGCGTTTCGCCCAAGGATTTCTTCCTTACGGCTATAACCATGCAAGCGAAGGACTGCCTCATTCACTTGTACCATATTGCCCTGCAAATCAGTGACTGTAACGCCCTCTACAATAGCTTCAAACATTATGCGCAGTTTT
>CAYGWR010000145.1:0-3168 GCA_964353645.1 uncultured Dehalococcoidia bacterium | reverse complement strand
ACCCTGCCACCGCTTCCCAGCAGATTGAGCGCCTGTCCCAGCGCAAGCTGTAGACTCTCCAACTCCTCATTCACAACGATACGCAACGCCTGGAAAGTTTTCGTTGCCGGGTGAATCCTGCCCCGTCCCCCACCAACAGCATCCTCAACCACCCTGCTGAGCTCCAGTGTGCTCCTCAGAGGACGTCTCTCTACGATACGTGCTGCTATTTGCCTGCCTCGATACTCCTCGCCGTATCTCTGTAAAATTCTAGCCAGTTCAAGCTCCGAGTAAGTGTTTACGATATCCGCTGCGGTAAGAGACTGCCTTGGACTGAACCTCATATCCAGTGGTGAGTCTTGTTGAAAGCTAAAGCCACGGCCTGACGCCTCAAGTTGGAGCGACGACATGCCAAGATCAAATATAATGCCGTGCACCGGGCGGAAGCTATACCTATTACAAATGCTCTCAAGGTACCTGAAGTTCTCGTTGACCAGAATTACATTATTGCCGTAGGACTTAAACCTCTCCTTGGCCACCTTGATTGCCTCAGGGTCAGCATCTATGCCCAGGAGTTGCCCCCCTGGGGCACTCTCCTCTAAAATCGCCGCAGCATGTCCTCCGCCATTGACAGTGCAATCAATATACCTGCCACCTCGTTGAATCTGTAGCGCTTTGATGCTCTCTTCAAGTAAAACCGGTTCATGCTTATATGCAGCAGTCATGGTTAAAGTAATCATAATTACATCTGCACTGCTTCTGCGATCTCAGCGGCATGCTCAGACATAAATTTCTTTTCTGCCGTCCAAAGCTCCTTAGACCATATCTGCAGGTGGCTGTATGCACCGACCACAATCACCTCGTCGTTGATCTCAGCATACTGGCGTAGAGTTAGCGGTATGATTACCCTCCCCTGACGGTCGAGCTCAAGATCAAACGCACCGGAGAAAGTAAATCGAGAGATTCTCCTCGGGTTGAGCTGAGTCAAGGGCAAGGCAGCAAGCTTTTCAGCCACCTTTGCCCACTCTAACGTTGTGTAAGCGATGAGGCACTTATCGAATCCCCGGGAAAGCACCAAGCCCCCACGGAATGCCTCCCTGAACCGCACCGGGATAGCTACCCTTCCCTTGTGGTCTATCCTTAGCTCATATTCACCAAGTAACATCCACTTTTACCCACTTTTAGCCACTTTGCACCACTTTTAGCATATCTTCGTTACCTTGTCAATAGGTTTGGGGGAGCTTTTCTCAAGAAAAATGATTAACAATTAATAAATAAATCGGTCTTCAGCCCATTGAGCCTTTTTTTCAATATGTGTTATAATTTTAAGTCGTTCGACTATGGGTAAGAGATGGGCGGGGGCTATTAGGCTCATAGGAATCGGGTGGTACATCGCTGCCTGTATTCTCTTGGGTGCGTTGGGAGGACGCTGGATAGGGCAAAAACTGGACGGCCACAGCAGCGAAACTATCTTAACCATCGTGGGACTATTCCTGGGGCTGATAGTAGCTTTCCTCGGTGTCTATCGCATGGTCAAGTCGACTTTAACGAATGACAAGGACAAGGGAAATAGCTAATGCCTAAATTGGGCGCGAAAAGCAAATTGGCAGCAATCGCTGGCATTGCTATTTTACTAATTGTCATCGGCAGGCTATTCTTCCCTGTTCCACGACCTGATTTCGAGCTCGCTGCCAACTATAGTGAGCCATTTTACAAACTGGGTCCCATATATATCACTAATACTCTCATCACGTCCTGGCTCAGCATCGTAGTACTGATAGGTTTTTTCTATCTCGCTACCCGCAAGATGAAGCTCGTTCCCAAAGGCCTCCAGAATATGGCGGAGACGATTATCGAGTTCCTGCTCAACTTTGTTGAAGGAGTGGCCGGCAAGGAGAACGGCCGCAGATTCTTCCCCTTAGTAGCCACTATCTTTCTATATGTCCTCCTTAACGCGTGGCTTGCTCTGTTTCCGGTGTTCAATTTCATCGGAATATCACAACTGCAGGCAGATGGCACTACGATATATATACCGTTTTTGCGTTCTGCCAACACTGACATCAATGTTCCTCTCATGCTGGCCTTGGTATCATTCTGCAGCGTGGAATATTGGGGGGTCACCTCTCTGGGCCTCCGCTACTATCTGGGGAAGTTTTTCAAGTTCGGGCAGTTGCTGCAGGGACTGGGGCAACTTATCAGAGGCAAGGTTAAGTCTGCCGTCAGCACCATTTTTTATGGCGCCATCGATGCCTTCGTTGGCGCGCTAGAGCTTCTCAGCGAATTTGTGCGTATCATCAGCTTCACCTTCCGACTTTTCGGCAACATGATGGGAGGAGAGGTGCTGCTTCTGACCATACCATTTCTCATTCCCTGGGTATTTTCTTCAATCTTTTACGGGCTGGAGACGTTCCTGGGCCTGATCCAGGCTGTTATCTTTGGCATGTTGACCCTGGTATTCGCAACCATGGCTGTCAGTAGACAGGAAGCAGAGCACTAGAAATATTAAGAAAAGGGGGGTAGCGGAAATGGATCCACAAGTGGCGAAATTGCTTGGCGCAGGACTGGCAATGGGCTTCGGCGCCATAGGACCGGGGATAGGGATCGGAATCCTGACCGCTGGAGCTATGCAGGCTTTGGGGCGCAACCCGGAGGCCAGAGGGCCAATTTTGACAAATATGATGATCGGCATCGCCTTGACGGAAGCCGTCGCGATTTATGCTCTGGTCGTGGCCATCATACTCATCTTTGTTGCATAAATACTTGGTAGACAAGGCACCATTAGGCGAGGCGACGACCTGTCATCTTCCGAATGGAACATTCGCGAGAGAGACAGCCGTTTCCTAAGATTGGCAAAGGGAGCTATACAATGAGGTACCGCATAGGTCTTGCCGTTGCACTTATCGTGTTGTCGCTGCTGCTGAGCAGTTGCAGTGCCACGGGTGACCTGGGAATAAGCTGGCATGGCCTTCTCTCGCAGTTCATCAGTTTCGGCATACTGCTGGTTGTTCTTCTAGTCCTTGCCTACAAGCCCATAATGAAGAAACTTGATGAGCGGTCAAAGACGGTCAAGGATAGCATGGACCAAGCCGAATTCATCAAGCAGCAGACAGCCAAAACCGAGCAGATGGTACAGGAGCAACTGGCAGAAGCACGCAGGCAAGGGCAGGACCTGGTGGCACAGGCAGCACA
>CAYGWR010000144.1:0-3178 GCA_964353645.1 uncultured Dehalococcoidia bacterium | reverse complement strand
GACCGTTTGGCTGAGATAGCTACCAAAGGGGAGGAGACTACACCTTTAGAGGAAAAAGAAGGGGGAAAAGAAAATGGAGAATCAACCAAGTAACGTTATCCCATTTGTAATCGAAAGCAGTCCCCGGGGTGAGCGTGCCTTCGATATTTACTCACTGCTGCTCAAGGAACGAATCGTCTTCTTGGGCATGCCGATCAACGACCAGATAGCCAATCTGGTAATAGCTCAGCTACTGTTTCTGGAGCGCGAGGACCCGGACAAGGACGTCAGCTTGTATATACATTGCCCCGGCGGCCAGATAAACGCTGGACTGGCCATCTACGATACCATGCAGCTTGTACGCTGCGATATATCCACCATCTGCGTGGGGCTGGCAGCCAGCATGGCCACGGTCTTGCTCGCTGCGGGCACCAAAGGCAAGCGCTACGCTCTGCCCAATTCCACCATCCACATGCATCAGGCGATGGGTGGTGCGCAAGGCCAGGCGGCGGACATAGCTATAATAGCTAAGGAGATACTGAGGGAGCAGGATGTAATCCGCTCCATCCTGGTCAAGCACACCGGCCAGACTCTGGAGAAGATCGCCCATGACACCGACCGCGACTTCTATATTAATTCTCAGCAGGCGCTGGAGTATGGCATTATCGATGAGATACTCACCAGGGCCAAGACCAAAGTGAAGCCGAAGTAAGCGGAGGAAAGCAGATACAAGGGGCGTTCAATTGAACGCCCCTACGATTTCATCTATCTCTTCAGTCAGAGAGTAGCCCTTAACGATTTTCCCTTTACTATCAACCACCTTCCAATTCTCTATGCGCACCTTGCCCTCGCTGAAGGCTTTGACTGTGGCTACGACCAGCGGCAGCTCCCTCTTCATGCCTTCCTGACGTATGAGCTTGAACAGAGGGTTGTTCTCCCCTTGCTTGGCTTTCACTTCGCCAACAGATAACCTTTTTATCGCCTCCCAGTGCTTATCGAATAGCTCGCCTCTGATGGAGAACTTGCAATAGGTCACCGGGGGGCCTTTGTCCAGCTCGGGGGTGACCAGGTGCATCATCACGCCCGTCTCGGTGGCCTTGGTTTCGATGAGCTTCCATATCACCTCCTGCCAGGTGCCCGTGGGGCCATCGGGGGCAGCAGGGTGGAGGTTGATCATCTTATAATGCTGGCACATCTCAGGGCTGACGATGAGCATGTAACCGGCGAGGACACAGAGGTCGGGGTTATAGCCTTTGAGACGTCTCATCGCTCCTCTATCGTACTCCAGCCGCCATTGTGGGGAGAGGTATTCTCCGCCGCTGGCCTTGAACCTCTTTGAGGAGAGGCAGACGAGGGGGATGTGGTAAGATTCAACCAGTTTAATAAACGTATCGCTTCCCTCAGCATCTCCGGCCTCACGGCTGCAGAATACGAACTCGATCTTTGCCTTTACAGTGCCTTTCCCGATTTCGTCATGCATTCTCGTCAGCAAGGCGCGAGAGCCCCCGCCCCGGCCTGTGGAGAACCAGCCGAGTTTGTACATGGCCGCTAGCTCCTTTGAAACTGTTTGACAAGTCTGTTCCTGATACCGTAAAAGTGAATAAAAAAATTGGTTCTATGCCCGAAAACCTGTCCTTGCTTCAACGCCTGCCGAAACTGCTCGGCATCGTTGAACTCCGGTATCTCCATGTAGGTGCTGCCGACCTCCCGAACAATATGGGCATCGCTGCCGGCTGTGGCTGGCAAGTCGTGCCTTCGAGCAAGCTCAAGGGCTCGTGCCGAGTCGCGCAGCAGCATGGTACGGGAATTGAAGACCTCTATGGAGTCTATATCTGGCATTATCCTGTCCAGCGCCTGGCGACGAAGCGTGGAACCCCTTCTAAAGCGGTCGCAGGAGTGTGGAATACACACCAGCCCGCCCTGTG
Organism: uncultured Dehalococcoidia bacterium; assembly: GCA_964353645.1. Classification (GTDB taxonomy): domain Bacteria; phylum Chloroflexota; class Dehalococcoidia; order SZUA-161; family SZUA-161; genus JACWAE01. Next base: position 1,274 of record CAYGWR010000144.1, on the reverse strand, counting down.
CTTTAATTCGTGTCACTGTCTCCTCAGGGGAGAGACGGCGCGGTATCTCTTGTTTAAGGAAAAGACCGATGATCTCGCCCTGGGTGGTGAATATCTCCTCGCCGATAATGACTTTGAACGGAGCGAGGCGCTTAACCTCAAGGGCTCCGGTAATGGTGTTGTGGTCGGTCACTGCCAGGCAGTTTATTCCCGCTTTGAGACAATGCTGGACAATCTTTTCTGGAGGGGATAGGGAATCTTCCGAGTAGCGGGTGTGCATGTGAAGGTCGGCTTTTAACAAGTTGCTCACTAAATGCTATGCTCTTTCTATGTAGCTCCCGGTGCGGGTATCGACGCGAATGACATCTCCGACATTGAGGAAAAACGGGACCTGAACAATGATGCCGGTTTCCAGGGTGGCCGGCTTTGTCCCCGATTGCGCCGTGTTCCCTTTGAAGCTGGGGCCGGTCTCGGTGACCTTGAGGTCCACAGTGAGCGGCATCTCGATCCCAACTGCCTTGTCGCCGTGCCGCAGGATCACGAGTATCATCCCCTCCTTGAAATATTTTCTAAAGGTATCGCCCAATTGATCAGCGGTCAAGGGGATTTGCTCGAAGCTCTTGATGTCCATGAAGTAATGGAAATCGCTATCCTGGTAAAGGTACTGAGCGTTGCTCAGCTCAAGTTGCGCCTGATTGAATTTCTCGCCTGCCTGGAAGGTGCGCTCGGTGGTATGCCCTGCTTGAATATCCTTCATCTTGATCCTGATCTGGGCGCTGCCCCGTCCCACCTTGATATGCTGAAAGTCGAGGATGGAATAGAGCTGCCCTTCGAGCTCAATGACCATGCCTTTCTTTATGTCGGTGGCGGCGATCATCTCAAGGTCTCCACATCTTTCTTGCTTTGGTAAGTAGTCTGACTTTACCTTCCTCCATAACTACCATGTCCTCTATCCGTACCCCACCCCAGCCGCTGATATAGATGCCGGGCTCGATGGTGAACACCATGCCCTCGGCCAATATGCTGGCGGAGTTGCTGCCCAGGCGAGGCTCCTCGTGGGTGGCCAGGCCTACACCGTGCCCCAGCCCGTGGCCAAAGGCATCTTTGTATCCGGCCTGCTCGATGACCGTACGGCCCAGGCGGTCAACCTGCTCGCCGGTCATACCTATCTGCAGTGTTGTCATGGCCGTGAGCTGTGCGCCTAAAACTATATCATAAATCCGATGGAAGTTGCTATCCCCTTCACCCAGGCAGATGGTACGGGTGATATCGCTTGTGTATCCCTCCACCTTCGC
>CAYGWR010000143.1:0-3183 GCA_964353645.1 uncultured Dehalococcoidia bacterium | reverse complement strand
AGGTAGTGGTCAAGGAAATAGCGGATTACGCCCGTACACGCATACTCAGTAAGAGACGTTATGTGCAGTCTGTTCAAGTGCTGGAGGACGATGGCACTACAAGTATCGCCGTCTGGCGAATTAAAGCGCTGTGTTTTGTGTTCCAGGCGAAGAATAGACAGATTGTAACCCTGCCGGAGAAGCAGACGAACGAGGTTCTTACTGGTATGGCCAAAGGGACGTTTGAAACCGTGATTTACTCTGAGACAAGCGAAGGCACTGAACTTTCGTACAGGCTGGAACTCAGAATTCCGCTATGTAAGTTGCTAGAGATACCGATGGCCTGGTACGCTCTAAGGATGACACGAAACCTACTTATGGATGATAAGAGAGACATCGAGGCCAAGTACAGAGGTACAAAAAGTTGATATCTCCCGAACAGGCCTTACCTTCTAAGCCTGAAGCACTACAGGGCGGTGGGTAGCGGCAGTAAGTAACGACTACTATTTCAGTGCAGGTTTCTTAGCCAAACAATCTACGATTTGCACCAGCCAGCGTTCCACGTTTTGGCGCATCTTACCATGGGCTAGCCATCAAGATCGCGGGAAAGTAGTTTACCCCTAGTTTTTAGCTTCAACTTGGCGGTAAGTCAAAAGCAGTAAAGTCCCTACAGACCTAAAAAACTTTAGGCAAAGTGCTCCGAAAACACTTCGTTTTGGTACGAAGTCTAGTTACATCGCCACCGCATTGTGGGCGATCCTGATAGTGGCCCAGGCATACAATACCCACACTGCATATGCGAGTAAGCATGGAAGAAGGATGAAGAGACTTAGGGAATCTCCTTTAGCGCTTTCCCATTTTGTGTATTGAAAGCGGTGCGCCGTTATGATGCAACTAAAGTCCTTTTAACACCGGTGTTAGATTCGTATCCCGAATCTAGTCTATACGCTTGAACATTCTCTTGGGTGCCCCGCAAACAGGGCATTTCTCAGGAACCTCGCCCTCCACCGTATTACCACAATACTGGCAAACAAAAAACGGCTTCTCAGTCATAGTCTGTCCCTTTTCGAGCATTCCTAGCGCACCTTTAAATAATCCATGGTGAATTTGCTCAACCTTGTTCGCCAAATCAAAGCTGTTCTTCGCCTTCTCATTACCTTCTACTCCAGCCTGCTTAATAAACCCAGGGTACATTTCGGTAAACTCGTGGTTCTCACCGCTTATAGCTGTTGAAAGATTGTCCTTGGTAGACTTGATCCCGTTCATAACCTTCAGATGATTACGGGCATGGACAGTCTCAGCTTCTGCTGTTGCACGAAACAAACGGGCTATTTGTTTGTGCCCTTCAGTATCCGCCTTTTCTGCAAAGAAGAGATACTTACGATTCGCCTGGCTTTCCCCTGCAAAAGCATCATCTAGATTCTGGTTTGTTGTATTCACAATCAACCTCCTATTCTATTACTCTGTAATACAAATTGTCTAGGTGTATAAGAGTACTCCATTCGGCGCATAAGATCACAGTGGCCGATGACCCTTGAACACAAAACATATCCATGCAGAAGACCATTCGTCTCGTGCCATCCTTCTTAGCATCTATCCCTATGATGCAACATGAATACTCCGCAGTGTGGCTATGCCGCCGGCAATGCTGAAGTACAGTTCGGGTAGCGAGTTGCCTTGAGCGGTATCTTGGACACACAGAAAGGGCAATCTTTTGTCGTTGGTGCTGCTGGCGCCTTTGGAGCTTCCGCTCGACGGCGCATATTATTGATTGCTCGTATTAGCAGGAAGACCACGAAGGCGACTATCAAGAAGGTTATGATGTTGTTGATGAAGGCGCCATAATTTTCTGTTACCGCACCCGCTGCTTGGGCTTCAGCAAGACTATAATATGGTGGTGCAGCTTTAGGGCCTGCCTTTAAAAGCGCGAAAAGGTTGGTGAAATCAACCTTGCCCAACGCTAGACTTATGGGCGGCATAATTATGTCTTTCACTAGTGAATTGACTATAGTACCGAATGCGACACCGATAATTATGCCTACTGCCATGTCTACCACGTTGCCACGCATGATGAACTCTTTGAAATCCTTTAGCATTCCCTTTCTCTCTTTTCTTGTGGTCTTGGGTAATAGGTTGTCGAAATTATACCACAGGATAGAATCGAATGGGAAGATTGGTCGCTATAGTAGTGGCTGAGAAGACCTCGTATTCTGGTCACAGGGCTCCTAGCAACGAATGACTCTCCTACCGAGAGCTCGTCAAAGCCAGACAATGGACTATTCTCCTATCGCGCCTTGTACCATCTGTCTATTTACCTCTGGTGTGCAGGAGCATATCCTATGGTTAGAGCGTAGAACTTCTCTTGCATAGGAGTCAATGTGGCCATTCCGAGGTTAGAGAGCTGTCCCAAATGCAAAGGCCATTTGATGCTAGAGAAAGACAATTATGGCTTGTACCAGCAGTGCCTGCAATGTGGCTACCTTCATGATCTACAGACCTTTCCAGTGCTTGATAGTGAGAAAATCGAAGACGAGAAGGAATTGGTAGGTTCCCACCGTGTACCCGCAAAGGGTACACGTGATATATCGCAGAACACGCCTCCGCTATTTGAGTCCTCTCGTAGCACAGCGCTAGCAAACCCACTTGATTTGCAGCTCATTCTGGATGGTCTGCACAAAAAACACCGAGACGAGGCCCAATAACAGCTACCCCCGTGTGTAGTGCTTCATGCTGCTATAAGGCTATTAGAACAACCTAAAACCCAAACTCTCTACACTCAAGTACTTAACTACAACGCCCCCCTAAAGCACTACAATTCAAAAGATTTGTATTTACAATACTTGGCTATGTTTAGAGGTATGGTTTGCGAAATTGAGGGGCTTGTTTTGAATTTTGGAGCTTGGGAGCAGTGTTGGGCAAGTGGACGGTGTGGAAGCTGGTCTTACCAGTTTGTATGATTGCACTTTATGACGGAATGTTAAGCCAGCTACCTTGTCGGATTGATCAGCTGTCAAAAAAAGGATGCCCCTACCGAAGCGCATATTCATCCCGAAACCAAGGGCTCGAAAAACACTCGGTTGTGGAGACGCCTCACAATAGTATTAGATGAAAGCCCCAAAGTGTACATTAATCTTTGTCTCAGAAGTGTTCCATTAACGCTGACGATCTATCTACATCACGATATTTTCATATTTTTACGCTAAT
>CAYGWR010000142.1:1265-3208 GCA_964353645.1 uncultured Dehalococcoidia bacterium | reverse complement strand
ACCCCACCGATTGCTTGCACTTCGCCCTTCTGGTCGATTGAGCCGGTAACAGCTATGCCCTGCTTGATGGGGGCATCCGCCAGGGCGGATAGAAGTACGTAGAACTCGGTGCTGGAAGCGCTATCACCCTCTACTCCCTCATAGCTCTGCTCGAAGACGAGGCGGGCGCTGAGAGAAAGAGGCGCATTGCTGGCATAGCGTTCCGCCATAAGGCCGCTGAGAATGAGTACGCCTTTGGTATGGATAGGGCCACCCAGCTTAGCTTCACGTTCGATGTCTATAAGACCCTCTCGGCCAGTGGCTATGCTGGCTGTAATACGGCTCGGCCTCCCGAAGTTGATGTCGCCCAGGGCAATTATCGACAGGCCGTTCACCTGACCCACCGCCTCACCCTCAGTATCTATCTTTAGGATACCGCGCTCTATCATTTCCTTCACATGCTCATGAATTAGATTTGAGCGGTATTCCTTCTGCTCAATTGCCTTGGAGATATGAGTTCCTCCGATCAGTCTCTTACCTTCTATCCCTGCCCAGTAGCTGGCTTCCCTGATGATATCCGCTATTTCAGCGAACCTTGTGGACAGCTTCTTCTGGTCCTCGGCGAGCCTGGAGCTGTGCTCGATGATTTTGGCTACAGCCACCTTATCCATATGGCGGAGGTTCTCCTTGCCGCAGACAGCACAGAGCGTGCTATTGTACTGTTTCAGGTTTTCGGCATTCAGGTCCATACGGCTATCGAAATCGGCCTTGACCTTGAATAGCTCAGCGAACTCGCGATCTACGCTATAGAGCAGGTGGTAATGCAAATTCTCACCGATGACCACTACCTTAATATTCAGGGGTACAGGTTCAGGCAATATACTTTTCATGCTGATGAATCCAAACCGCTCGGCTAAATCCTCTATAATGATCTTTCGCTCTCTCAGGGAACGTTTGAGGCTATCCCACGATATGAGGTTGCGCAGTAGATCATCTATCCTGACCACCAGATAGCCGCCGTTGGCCTTGTGCAGGGAGCCGGGGCGGATCATGGTGAAATCGCCCGAGATGGCGCCAAAGTATGCCTCTTTCTCAAGACGACCCATAAGGTTGTTGAAGGTGGGGTTGGTCTCTATAACGACCGGGGCGCCCTTCAGGTGCGAGTTATCCACCAACACGTTCACTTCGTATTTTCTAAAGGTCTGAGTTACAGCCATTCGGGCAAAGGGATTGCTCGCATCCGCCTCGGGTGGGGAGCGGAATATGTTTTTGTTTTCAGTAATGTCTGCCTCTACAGCTTTCAGGTATTCGACAACATCGGGGTTGTCCTGGCCATATTTTTTAGTCAACTCTTCGATGGGCGCTCCCAGGACAAACCGGACTACGTCCTCATCCATTTTCTCGACCTGCTCAGTGCCTTCCTTGTCCCAGTTTCTCATCTGGGCCATGGCATCTTTGATCTGATCCTGGATTTGCTCCCTGAGCTTGCTTAATCTCTCCTTTTCTTTGGGATTGAGGCCCAACATCTCCTGGTCCGTGAGGGGCTTGCCATCTACGATGGGGATAAGCAACAGGCCCATGGAAGACATCTGAATGGCAAAGCCTTTCTCATGAGCCATTTGGTTAAGCTGGTTGAAGATGGTCTCTCTTTTCTCATTGAAGGCATGAGCTATAGCGTCCCGCCGCTTAGTATAGTCCTCGCTTTCAAATGCCTTCCGTATGTCTGCCTGAGCGGTCTCGATGAGCTTCTTCATATCCTTTTGGAACTGGTTCCCCATGCCGGCTTTTAGCTTGAGAGCCTTTGGTGTATAGGAATCCTTGAAGTTATGGACATAGCACCAGTCCGGTGGGACATCCTTCTCTCTCGCCACAAGCTCTAGGAAGGCGACGATGGCTGTCATTTTCCCTGTGCCCGGCAGGCCTGCGGCGTAGATGTTAAAACCAGAATTCTGTATACCGAGGCC
>CAYGWR010000142.1:0-1165 GCA_964353645.1 uncultured Dehalococcoidia bacterium | reverse complement strand
AGATATGCACATACTGTCTTGTAAAAAACTACCCAAAAGTTGCTCGATATATAAATGTATTCAAGTTCGCTTGGAATGAAGATGCTTTTTCTATGGTGACGATTCGACAGAATATTCTAGACCTGGCCTATCCTCAGTTGAAGGAGCTAGTATGCTCCATGGGTGAGCCTGCCTACAGGGCTGCCCAGATAGCGTGGTGGGTTTATAAGAAGCTCGCCATCTCTTTTGAGGAGATGACAGACCTGCCCCAATCGCTACGACAGAAGCTTGCCTCGGCAGCTTCATTATCAAGTCTGATACCTATAGATGAGAAAATCTCTGCTGATGGGCAAACCAGGAAGGTGCTCTTTAGGCTGGACGATGGCAGAACTATCGAGTCCAGCCTTATGCTCTATGAGAAAGCCGGTTTGAGCCGAGAGCGGCGCACAGTATGCGTCTCTACCCAGGTGGGGTGTCCTGTAGGGTGCCCCTTCTGCGCCACGGGACAGCAAGGTTTCGAGCGCAATCTCCGTCCTGGCGAGATCATTGAGCAGGTCCTATACTTCATGCGCTTGGTGAGCACTGAACAACTTAGTGGAGAGGCGGCAACTGACCCAGCCAGACGCCTGGTTACCAATGTGGTTTTCATGGGTATGGGAGAGCCATTGGCCAATTACGAGGCAGTATGGCAGTCTATCGAGATATTGAATTCTAAGCATGGCTTGGGACTTGGCGCCAGGCAGATAACCATCTCCACGGTAGGGTTGGTGCCCCAGATTAGGCGCCTTGTCGGGGAGAGCATCCATGTCGAGTTGGCCATCTCCCTCCAGGCCGCCAATGACGCCCTCAGAAACAAGCTCGTCCCTATTAATAAAAAGTATCCCCTGAGTCAGTTGATTCCCGCATGCCGCGAATATTTTAAGGAGACGGGGCGCCGCCCCACATTTGAGTACGCCCTTTTCCAGGGTGTAAACGATTCCGTAGAACACGCTCGTGAGCTGGCACGCTTACTGGAAGGCATGAATTGCCAGGTTAACCTGATAGCTGGCAATCCTACTGCCTGCAACGAATTTACTCCGTCACCTATGAAGAGGGTACTTGCGTTTCAGAAGATGCTGAAGGACAGTGGAGTTTCCAGTACCGTAAGAGTATCCAAGGGTGTAGATATAGACGCGGGTTGCGGCCA
>CAYGWR010000141.1:0-3223 GCA_964353645.1 uncultured Dehalococcoidia bacterium | reverse complement strand
AATCGAGTTCACCTTCCCACCAGGTGGATATGGCGTCGTCTATAAAAGAGGTTGAAGGATCTATCTTTGTTAAGAGCGATTGTATTGTTACTGTTTATTGTCTGTCACTCCAGCATTCAGTCCTTGTGGAGCACCGTATTCTTGAAATATAATCCAAGCCATTCCAGGTATCCCCTTTTTGGGGCGGCTTCGCTCACGGCGAGGTACAGTGGATGATGTGGTTATGCAGTTATAGACTCTGTCTCTCGATGTAGCTGCCGCCTTTGGCAGAGAGGCGACATCAACGACTGAGGTTATTGAACAATACTGACTTTTGTTCAGCCAGCGCAGTTAGCAGTGAACCTGAAGGGATTCTGGGAAGATGTGCTACCACTAGGATATAGACGTTTTCCCTGTTCAAGTGCCGACTGAGCTTGTCGGGCACTGGTCCGGCAAGACCAGACAGCTTCATGCGCTGTTCAACAACAACTACGAGGACAAGGCTGTCAGGAATGCGGTCCAGATGAAGCTCATGCTCGATTAGCAAGTGCTGATGATTGTTGACAAGGCGAGGACAGTCAGGGTTCTGCTGAATTGTCTTGCTGCGCTTCGTGTTCCAACAAAGTGCTGAAGAGGTGCGCTGGTACGTCACCGCTACCGGTGTCGCAGCAGAAGGCGAGGCTGATGGAGATAATGGAAGAGATCAGAATGACCCGGGACAAGACAGTTGAGATCAGGTTCAGGGAGAGACCGCTGGGGGGTTAGCTGCCCATTAATTCCGCGAGCACATCACCCCATCCCGAAACTCTCTTTATATTGTCATGATGGGGGGTACTGCGGTTCCAGGGATAGTCAAAAAGAAAGGTCGTTATTCCTGCTTCGGCAAGTGCAAGGGCCGAATCTGCATTATCTTCAACAAAGAAGTTGAAATCATGGTCTGTCTGATGTTTATCAGTCTCGAATATCAACATGTCATGAGGTATATTCTTCAGTTTCAGCCAGTCCTTCGTCTCCTCAACTAACTGGGGGTGCCTGCTTGTTACAAGGATAATGCGGTATTTCTGCTTGAGGATCGTAAGTGCTTCGATAGCACCAGGAACTACATCGAGCTCTTTACAGGTTACTTCGCGGAAGGTCTCCAACACCTTTCGTTCTTGCTCTTCTGTTAATCCACATTTGCTGTAGTTATAGTGAACTATGTGCTCCTGCCTAAGGCAGATACCATATAGATCCCTTATTGAGTTCCTGAGTGCAGGATCTGTCAACGAGACCACATTATCGATGTCAACACCTAATAACTTGAGTTTCTTGTGACCTGGCATGTCTTCATCAATCAATTCTACTTGGGATTTCTAGTCAAGCTGATACTGCAGGTCTGCGGCCAGCCCACGGTCGTACTTCCTCCAGTTGGGCTGCCAGTCGGAACAGAGTGGCTTCGTCTCCAAAGCGACCAATAAAATGGGTGCCGATCGGCAGGCCCTCGGTGTTCCAGAAGAGCGGTACAGACATTGCTGGTTGCCCTGTAAGATTACAGATTGTTGTGAATGCCGAAAAATCTCCAGAACGAAACCATCCCTGCATTGGGTTATCTGGTACTGGGGCAAAATAGCCAAGTTGCACAGGCGGTTCGTTAATCGTGGGAGTCAGCCAGACATCGTACTTGGTAAGAAACTTTGCGATGTCCCGAGCTATGATCTGGACTACTTCCAAGGCTAGCAAGTAGGCTGATGCACTCTGTTGCTTGCCCATCTCGTAGAGAATCGCCGTGGGCGGTTCAAACTGATCTATAGTAGGTTCTCTATTTAGGACACGGGCCCACCGGTCAATGGTCCAAGCACAACCCGATGTCCATATGGTTCCCAGGGCAAGTGTATACAACTCTCCGGAGATGGACGGCGAAGCCTCTACCACTTCATGGCCCAGGTCGGAGCACAACTTTGCTGCGTCGAGAACTGCGCTGATGCAGTCCGCATGCACAGGACCGCCTGTAATAGGTTTTGTAGCGATAGCAATAAGTAAACGGCCAGGGTCAGTGCCGACCTCTTTGAGGAATCGTCTGGTCGGTGCGGGCGCGCAATAGGGATCACCGGGGTCTGGGCCCGAGGTAGCATCTAACAGGGCAGCGCTATCTCGAACCGAGCGGGTAATGGCATGCTCAACTACCAGTCCACTTTTGACGTCCCCGTATTCTGGGCCAAGGGGGTTTCGTCCCCGGGTGGGCTTGAGTCCAAATAGACCGCAACAAGACGAGGGAATCCTAATAGACCCACCGCCGTCGTTGCCATGTGCCATGGGGACCATGCCAGAGGCCACAGCAGCTGCCGAACCACCACTTGAGCCGCCAGTTGTTCTGCTCAGATCCCAGGGATTACGGGCGGGACCAAACAGACACGGCTCGGTGGTCACCCCCAAACCGAATTCCGGGGTGTTGGTCTTACCTATGATGATCAATCCAGCGCGTTTCAGGCGTTTGACCAGTTCACTATCGTGATCAGGAATGAAGTCATGCAGGAAGGCCGATCCTTCCTGCATTCGCCCTCCCGCACAATAGGCCACCAAATCCTTCAATAGAAAGGGCACACCCCTAAAGAATCCGTTGGGTAATTTATGAACAGCAGCTGACCTTGCCTGCTCATACATTGTTGTGACTACTGCATTTACCTTGGGGTTCAGACGCTCTACGCGCTCTATAGCTGCATCTACGAGCTCGAGAGGCTTGATTTCCTTACGTTTTATTAACTCAGCTTGTGCCGTAGCATCCAGTCGGGCTAGCTCGTATGCTTCTGACATACGCGTCACTCCTTCATTTCATTCTTCCCTGTCTACAAGCTTAGATAGGTAAACAGAGGTAGTCTCCTCTGTTCTGCCGTACTTCGCACGTTCAAGGTTAGCTTTGGGTGTTCCTGAGATTGGTTTTAAGCCCTCTTCAACCCCTCACAACCTGTTGTGCCACAAAAGGGTTACTTTAGCTTTTTATGAATCCAAGTTTCCTGCCTGCGCTCTCTCGTAGCTTGGGGGTCAGCTTCCTTGGCTATGTGCAACATTTGGTCTATCTTCCTATGGCCCCCCTCTTTTCTTGCGACATTCTACCGCGAAAGGTATACTGTCGCAACATAATCTAAATAAACTAAAGTTAAAGGAGCAACATGAGACTCGCACAAATGACCCTTGTTATTAAAGCGCCGAGGGAGGTAGTGGTCAAGGAAATAGCGGATTACGCCCGTACACGCATACTCAGTAAGAG
>CAYGWR010000140.1:0-3229 GCA_964353645.1 uncultured Dehalococcoidia bacterium | reverse complement strand
GAGATCTCGATCATCAGTGGTACGGTTAGCTCCAAAGCCCTGGACATGCTCTCAATAAAGGCGCCAGCACCGGCAGCGCATTTATCATTCTTGGAAAAATCTACCACCCTGCCACTGGCATCACTGCTTATGCCGCGGGCTTCCTCTGCGCCGATATCCACAATTGTCCTCACTGAAGGAAGAAGGTAGTTCGCACCCTTGGCATCGGCAGTAACCTCGGTAACGCTATTGTCCGCAAAGGGGATGCTCTTTCGCCCGGCGCCGGTAGTGAGAATCTTCTTAATATCACCCCGCGATATGCCGGCTTGTTTAATTGCCTCCTCAAGGGTTTTCTCGGCTGTTTGCACTGGCTCGAAGCCGGTTGGGTTCATGCTGCGGGCCACGATTTTGTTATCCTTGACGATAACCACCTTAATTGTTTTGGCCCCCATGTCTATGCCTGCTGTTATCATTTCGCTCTCACCTCATTGCTGTTGCTTCATTCCTTGATGATAGCTACTCAGTATCATAAATCTTTTATCTTTTGTATCCCTTGTCCTTCAAGGAAGGTCTCCAGGCGGTCGAGCACTCCTGACTCATCGATATCCCTGCAATCGGCGAAGTTACCTTCGAACATTGATGTTGGGATGCCCTGCCTGTTAAGGTCACGCTGGAAGTCGTACATGTTGGTGGTCATGGGCACGCAGCCGCGGTTTATCAGCAGCAGATATGCATTTGCCTTCCAGTGGTTGAACATGATGACGTATTCCTTTTTCCTCGTTTCCAGGGTCATCTGGAACGGGTGCACAGCCCGCCAGCGTGCCACTGTTTTGCACATGTCTTCCCTGTTCTTCATGGTTTTCCAGCCGGGGCGCTTTTCGGGAGGTATGGCTGGTATCACCTTGCCTTCGTCATGGAGGAACTTAACCTCACCTGAGTTGATCAGGTATACAAAGGTGCCGACGAAGACCACCCCGAAGTCCTCGAGATAGCGGAACACCTTGAGGAAGCTCCATGGCGGTGGTGTCAGCATGCACATTCTATATTGCTCGTTTGGAACAGCCGCTATCTTATTGGCGATGCGGTCTTTCAACTCATCCCTGAGTTCCGTAAGGAACTCAGTGGCAACCTTTTCATGCCTTCTTAGCATAGAGATGGGCATCAGAGCGAACATGCTCTTGATATCTAGGGGAGCTGGGATAGCGCCGTTGAGCAGGTTTATTTCTCCCCACAGTCCTTCGTTGATGAAATAGGTGCGCATCGCCTCGATGCCTTTTTCATCGTCGTATTTTCTCTTGGTGACCTTTTCCATCCATTCGATGCTGTCCAGATATTGGCCTGCGACATAGTCTATCCTGGCTTCTAGGTCGCCATCGATAGCCAGCATTGTTTCGTCATCGATGTAGCTCATGGGAATGCCCTGGTACTCGGACACAACCTGGTGCCACTTGGGATGGCCAGCAGGGCAGTGTCGAACGCTCCATGCGAAGTCAAATTTAGGGAACGGGCCCCCTGTGAAGTAGTACTTGTCCTGGAACATGGTGCCCAGGAAGTTGCGCATATAACCGCACATATCGCGGGCATACCCTTTGGATTCATAAAGCTCCATTGCAGGAATAGAGACAGGCGGGTCGGCTGCCACGCTGGCTCCGTATGGCTCTCCGGCCAGGAATACGAAGTCCCCCAGTCCTGCCAGCATTCCATAAGGGGTTGCAGCGCAGCCCAGGACCAGGAGTTTCCCCTTCTCGTGTCCTGTGGCTAAATCATTGTAAGCCTCGAGCCTGAGCTCCTTGCCTTTTTGCCAGCATTTCAAAGGCGCGGTCTTGTATTTGCTCCCGGTTGTCATTATCGTTCGCCTCCATTTAGTTTACATAAGAATAGACGTCATCTATACCATCTCTAGTTCAAGTATCTCGAGGAAGGCCTCGATTCTGGTGCGGAACTGACCGAATGGTATGGTAACGTCGAACTCGAGCACAAGTGTTGGAATATCGTTTTCCTTGAACAGTTTGAGCAGACCGGGGATATCGAACTCGTGCGGGTCGCAGAATTTCTGCTGGTAGGCAAGTACGCCCTGGGTATTCCAGTCCTTGGCATGTTTCAAGACACGGTCGAATCTTGGTTTGAATTCAGCGGCCACGGCAGGACATTGCCAGCGGTCGACATAGCGGGCTGCGATAGCTGCCACGGGGTCTTTCCCGGGCTTGACCTCATCCCAGAAGTAGCGGCTTCCGGTGCAGTGTTCGTCAATAACGACAGTGCAATTAAGAGTCTCCATCATCTTGACGAACACGACGTCATCCATCTCGCTGCCTACCATCATCAGGCGTACTCCAACATTGCGGTTGAGCTTTCTGGTGGGCAGCTCCTGGAGCAATTGCTCCAGCAGCTTATTATGCTCCGCTATATCCATCAACTGGCTGGCGACCACCATTTCCATGCACTCGGCTCCAGTGATAGGTGGCTCCTCTTTCTTTCTGAACTCATAGACCTGCTTCATCAGCTTGCGGTTTGTGTTGTATAGCTCTATAGCTTTTCCCAAATCTTGATCTGTTATTTTCTTACCTGTGAATTTCTCCAGCGCTGCTATGAATTCTTTATATTCTTTTACCATCAAGGGTTTTGCCCTGGGGCTTTGCATATGGTTTGGCTGCCATACGTAGTACTTGAAGGGGACAGGGATATAGTTTTTCCAGTTATCGTATGTGCCCTGTACGTGGGAGCATGTGCGTGCTATGGTAATGCCGTCCAGGTAGCTGTATCTTCCTTTCAAGCCCTGGGCCAGGGCATCGCGGGAAAACGGGCAGACTGTGGGGAAAAGATAACGGTCGGTAACGTCTTGCACCTCATGGCTGCCCAGTATTCGCACAGGCAGCATGCCCGCGGCATACATAATCTCCACAGGAGAATAGCTGCAGAGCCAGCCAATAGCCTTTCCGTTATGTTTTTTCTTCCAATCCTGGGCGTACTGGTGTCGGGTAGCCGACACCTCTTGGAACTTTTCAATTGCACCCACTGTTCAATTGCTCCTTTCTGTATTGATTATCAAGAATAGAGGCTATGTCGGACATTCAATGGTCTGTTCCCGACACGCCTCTTCTTATTAACCAGATAAAATCCAGTTTCATTTCTTAAAAAGCCCTACCATATAATCTTATCAAGTACTAAAGATCGTGTCAAGTTTACACCATAGGGTGTTAAAAAAAATTGAAAGGTGGAGAGTTAAAGCTTGAAAAGTGGACTGCGGTAA
>CAYGWR010000139.1:0-3233 GCA_964353645.1 uncultured Dehalococcoidia bacterium | reverse complement strand
GACCCGCATATCTGGCTTTCCCCAGCGAACGCTGAAATCATGGTACAGAACATCTGCAATGGCCTGGTGCAGGTCGATCCTGCCAACAAAGACTACTATGAACAGAATAGGGACGCTTATCTCCAGAAACTGGATGCCCTGGATCAAGAGATAAGGAGCAGCCTGGCAAATATAAAAAACAGGGCGTTCATAGTACTTCACCCTGCCTGGGGCTACTTCGCCAGGGATTATGACCTGGAGCAGATACCGATAGAGATCGGCGGCAAGGAGCCCAGCGCCCAGGATATTACCCGCATCATAGATGAAGCGAAGCAGCGCAACATTAAGATTATCTTCGCCTCCCCTCAATTCAATCCACAGATGGCGGAGGTTATAGCCAACGAGACAGGTGGCAGCGTTGTATTCATAGACCCTCTGGCGAAGGACTATCTAACTAACATGAGCACGGTATTGGACGAGTTGGTTCAAGCTATGGAGTGACCATGTCTGATAAAGAAGTGGTGAGGCTGGAAGATGTATGGGTGCAGTACAACGGCGTCCCCATACTGGAGGGGATCAACCTGGCAATAGAGCAGGATGATTTTCTCGGCATCATAGGGCCTAACGGGGGCGGTAAGACCACGCTGCTCAAGATCATCTTGGGGCTGATTTCACCAAGCCGCGGGAAGGTCTCGGTTCTAGGGAAACCGCCTGAGAAAAGCCGGAGCAAGATCGGCTATGTGCCCCAACATAACCTGTTCGACCGCGACTTCCCCATAAACGTCTGGGACGTGGTGCTGATGGGACGGTACGGCAAATCCGGGCTTTTCAGAAGATACAGTAGCGAGGACAGGAGGGCAACGCAAGACGCTCTGCAAACTGTGGGTATGCTCGATCACAAGGACAGGCAGATGGGGAAGCTGTCGGGTGGTGAACTGCAGAGGATTTTCATAGCCAGGGCGCTGGTAGCTGAGCCCAGGCTGCTGCTCCTCGATGAGCCCACAGCCAGCGTAGACCCTGCGATGCAGACCGAGTTTTACGAGCTCCTGGAAAAACTCAAGAGGCAGATGGCGATAGTCTTAGTGTCACATGATATCAGCGCCGTCTCCATATATGTTGACAAACTCGCCTGTCTCAACCGCCAATTGCACTATCATGGCTCGAAGGAAATCACACCAGAGATACTGGAAGCCACCTACAAATGCCCCGTGCAAATGATAGCCCACGGCTTAGTACCTCACCGGGTGCTGAAGGAGCACTAGATAATGCTGGATGCACTGCAATATGAGTTTATGAGAAACGCCCTGATAGCCGGGGTACTGGCTGCGGTGGCTTGCGGGATCATCGGAACCTATGTAGTAGTAAAGAAAATGGTCTCCGTCAGCGGTGCGATATCCCACAGCTCCTTCGGCGGTATCGGGCTGGGATACTTCGTGGGGATAAACCCCGTTCTGGGGGCATTGTTCTTCACTATCGCCTCTGCTCTGAGCATGGGGCTGGTGATTAAAAGAACCAGACTGCCCGAAGATACTGCCATCGGAATACTGTGGGCAATGGGCATGGCAATAGGGATAATCTTCATCGGCTTAACGCCAGGCTATGCCCCTGACCTGTTCAGCTATTTATTCGGCAACATACTGGCTGTGCCTTTCTCCGACCTGATCCTGATGCTAGCCCTGGATGCTGTCATAGTGATAATAGTTATAGCGCTCTACAAGGAGTTACTGACTGTTTCCTTCGACGAAGAGTTCGGCACAGTGACCGGCGTGCCAGTTGAGGCATTATACCTGCTTCTGCTTTGTATGATTGCGCTGACGGTTGTGGTGTTGATAAGGGTGGTCGGCATTATCCTGGTCATCGCCCTGCTCACAATCCCCGCGGCGCTGGCAAGGCAGTTCACGCATGATCTCAAAAAGATGATGCCACTCTCCATCATCTTCGGCGCACTTTTCTCCTTCGGCGGCCTATGGCTATCCTATGAACTAGACCTCGCCTCCGGAGCCACCATTATCCTCCTCAGCGGTACTGTGTTATTAGTCACCCTCGGGCTTTCCAGGCTGCGCAGCCGGGCCAGGATACACGAGACCCCGCCAAATAGCGCTGGCCAGTAAAAACAGCAATTGGAAGCTCGCCTCACGGCAGTATTCTCAATCCCCTTGTAGGAGAATGACAGAAGTACTCCGCCAGAAGTATATTATGAAAAGTACATATGTAGGATTGTTATCTTCCTCTCATTCAAGTAACAATATATATAGGGGAAGCCTGCGGTGGAAGGGAGGATAACATGGAGAATTTGGCCAAGGCTATTGTTGACAGCGCTTACCTGTTCGGGCAACTCCTCGATAAGTGGGCGAACAATCAGGCCAACGTCGTAACCACAAATCAGATACCGGTGGGGGATACTGTATACTCGATATTCGGAAACCTCTTGAGCTTTGTCGCCCAGCTCAGCACACAAATCATCGCCTTGATGAAATCCTGATTAAATAGAGCCACCTGGGGAACACTTTTCAAAAAATATACTGCGCCTCTCGGGCATAGAGGCCCTTTTTCACCTTTCACTCCTCGTCAAGCCAAACTATTCATTTTACGAACGGCGATGCGGTCTGGTCGAAGGGATTAATCCTCATAGCGAGAGAGAACAGATACGGATAGTTATCCTTCAGGTATTTCACGTAATCCAACCACTGTTGTGCCAGCAGGGTATACGCCCTTTTTACATCGACAGCCAGATGCTCATAGTCAGCATCCGTCAACTGCGTCACCTTTTCTCTCCTCTCCAATTCCTCGCTGAAGTGAAAAACCGACCGCAGAAGCTCGGTAAAAGTTTCATGCTCCAGCAAAGCCGGGTTCTCCAACAGCCGGAGCAAAAAGTCCCTTTTACTCAAAAGGAAGCCCTTTAGACCTTCCATATCTATCTTGCGAATCTCAACCTTATAATCATAATTCCTGAGGCGTTTACTGACAATCACGAATTCCTCGTCAGACCAGTTGTTGGTAACAATAAGATGCTTCCTGATAGCGGCCAGCTCAGGGTCGAAATCAGAAAAATAGGTTAACAGCAGGGTCCCCACTTCACTGAAGAAGCTTCCTATGACCATATTCATCTTTCCGAGCCGGGTCCGCTTCTCTCTTTGATTCAGCAGCCCATTTATGATCAGGGTAACCAGCAAGACCTCGACAGGAACAAAGGCAATATCACCCAACAGATAGATATAGATATGGTGAGCATCTTTGAAAATTGCGTAGTGAAT
>CAYGWR010000138.1:0-3254 GCA_964353645.1 uncultured Dehalococcoidia bacterium | reverse complement strand
ACGTTCATCAGCCCTTTGACGCCCAATGCCAGGCCTATGCGGACAGCGTAGTCAACGATAGTATCTACCTCTTCCTCGCTTAGATTGATGCCCGGATAGACTGCCATGGAATCGCCGCTGTGCACGCCGGCGCGCTCAATGTGTTCCATGATGCCAGGTATGAGCACCGTCTTGCCGTCGCAGATAGCGTCTACCTCCGCTTCTTTGCCTTCGAGATATTTATCAATGAGGACGGGCTTCTTGGGGTCAAGCTCCGCAGCACGCTCCATATAAAGCACAAGCTCGCTCGGTTTGTGGACAATCTCCATCGCCCTGCCCCCGAGTACATAGCTGGGGCGAACCAGCACGGGGTAGCCGATATGCTGGGCGGTGCTCAGCGCATCCTCCACCGTAAACACACCTGCCCCTGGGGGCTGCGGGATGCCCAGCAAGCTGAGGAAGTCCTCGAAACGCTTACGATTCTCAGCGAGGTCTATAGTCTCGGCGCTCGAACCGATTATTGGCAGTCCAGCACGAGCGATGGGCTGCGCCAGGTTTATCGCAGTCTGGCCTCCGAATTGCACAATCGAGGGTGGAGGGCCTTCGCCGTTTGCCTCGTTCTCCAGCATGTCCCTGATGCTTTCCTCATCCAGAGGCTCGAAGTAGAGACGGCTGCTGGTATCGAAATCTGTGGAGACGGTTTCCGGATTGGAGTTAATCATTATGCTTTTGACGCCAGCCTCTCGAAGCGCCCAGGCAGAGTGCACGCTACAGTAGTCGAATTCGATGCCCTGACCGATACGTATAGGGCCTGAACCGATGACCACCGCCTTGCGACCCGGCAGAGGCTCAGCCTCGTTCTCAGTCTCGTAGGTGCTGTAGAAATAAGGCGTCTCGGCAGCGAACTCGGCGGCGCAGGTGTCCACCATCTTGTACACCGGGCGTATCTTCCAGTTTCGACGCAGTTCTCTCACCTGCTCCGGGAGCCTATCGGCCAGTGTGCCTATCTGTTCGTCGGAGAAACCCAGTCTCTTCGACTGGCTCAGCAACTCAGGCGTCAGCTTTTCGGAGAGGAGGCGCTTCTCCATATTGACGATGTTCTGGAACTTCTCCATGAACCAGGGGTCGATGCCGGTGCGGCGGCACAGGTCTACTACGCTCGCCCCGCGCCTCAGCGAAGCCATGAGCGCCCACAGCCTGAGATCGTTGGGCTCGAGAGGATATGAGCTTCTGTCTTTCCAACGCGGATCCTCCCAGATAAGCGACTTACCTCCTATCTCCAGTGACCTCACTGCTTTCTGTAGTGCCGCCTCGAAGCAGCGGTCTATAGCCATCGCCTCTCCTGTGGACTTCATCTGGGTGCCGATAATGCGGTCGCCCGAGGCGAATTTATCGAAGGGCCAGCGCGGCATCTTGACTACGCAGTAGTCTATGGCAGGCTCGAAAGCGGCAGTGGTCTTGCCCGTGACCTTGTTTGTTATCTCGTCCAGCCGCCTGCCCACAGCTATCTTGGCTGATACACGAGCTATGGGGTAGCCGGTCGCCTTGCTCGCCAGCGCCGAGCTACGGCTCACGCGGGGGTTGACCTCGATTACATAATAGGGATTTTCCATACCCACTCTTGGCTCTATCAAGGGATGGGGCTTTAAGGCGAATTGGATATTACACCCGCCCTCGATGCCCAGAGCGCGGATAATCTTGATGCTGGCGGAACGCAGCATCTGGTATTCCTTGTCGTTCAGTGTCTGGCTGGGTGCGACCACTATGCTCTCGCCGGTGTGTACGCCCATAGGGTCAATGTTCTCCATGCAGCAGATGGTGATGCAGTTATCGGCAGCGTCCCGCATCACCTCGAACTCTATCTCTTTCCACCCCGTGAGGCACTTCTCTACAAGCACTTGGTGGATGCGGCTGGCCGCAAGCCCCGAAAAGGCAATCTGCTCAAGCTCATGCCATGTCCTGGCAATGCCCCCACCCGTGCCGCCAAGGGTGTAGCCGGGCCGTATTACCAGTGGGAGGCCGATTTTCTTTGCTGCCGCGCGTGCCTCCTCGAGGGTGTTCACCGTGGCGCTATCAGGCACAGGCTCACCGATATCGAGAAGCAACCGCTTGAATAGCTCACGGTCCTCCGCCGTGCGGATAGTGTCAATGGAGGTGCCCAGGGAGCGCACGTTGTATTTGTCGAGTATACCCGCCTCGGCTATCTCCACAGCTAGGTTAAGCCCGGTCTGTCCGCCCAGGGTGGGCAATAGGCCATCAGGTCGCTCTCGGGCAATTATACGCTCCACCACCTCCACCGTGAGTGGTTCGATATAGATTATGTCGGCAATGCCTTCATCGGTCATGATAGTAGCGGGGTTGGAGTTCACCAGCACCGAAGTGACGCCCTCCTCGCGCAGGGCGCGGCATGCCTGCGTGCCGGAGTAGTCGAACTCCGCCGCCTGCCCGATGATGATAGGCCCGGAGCCTATGACCAGGACTTTGTTTATCTTGGGCATAACTTTCTTCTACCCCCTCACCATCTCCAGGAACTGCTGGAACAGGTACACGTTGTCCCGCGGGCCGGGGGAGGCTTCGGAGTGGTACTGGATAGAGAATATAGGCAGCTCTCGGTGCCTCAAGCCCTCCACTGTCTGGTCGTTGAGATTTATCTGGCTCACCTCCAGGCCGTCTCTCAAGCCGTCCCCACCCACAGCATAGCCGTGATTCTGTGCTGTGATATAAATTCGACCTGTCGCAAGGTCGCGCACGGGATGGTTCGCGCCACGGTGCCCGAATTTGAGCTTGAAGGTCTCCGCGCCGAAGGCGCGCCCGATGAGCTGGTGCCCCAGGCATATCCCCATCATGGGCTTGCGACCCACCAGCTCTTTCACTGTCTTCACCATGTAGTCCAGCAGCGCCGGGTCGCCCGGCCCCGGCGAGAGCAGTATGCCGTCGGGCTTCAAAGCGAGTATATCCTCCGCTGAGGTAGTGCAGGGCACGGCTGTGACATTGCAGCCCATACCTCGCAGGATGCGCAGGATGTTGTATTTCAGGCCGCAGTCAACGACAACTATATGATTCTTGCCTGACAAATTGGGAGATGACTCCCACTCGTATGGTGCCTCGGTGCTCACGCCTTTAACGAAGTCTACGTCGTCGTAGCGCGGCATGCTCTTCAACCGCTTCAGCGCCTCCTCAGCGGTCTCGTCGAAGGTAATGGTGCCCATCATCACGCCCACTGTGCGCAAACGTCGTGTAATGGCTCTGGTATCCACGCCGCCGATGGCGGGGAT
>CAYGWR010000137.1:0-3268 GCA_964353645.1 uncultured Dehalococcoidia bacterium | reverse complement strand
CCTCCCTGGTTACGATTTGGTACATTTTACCTCCAATATTTAAGACACTAGGTGGGCAGGGCTCTCTGTAATAATAATGAGGATAACATCATCAGCATTTCATGTTGCTCAAGCATGAGATGTTGATGGTTAAGATGAGTCCAGCCCCCGCGCTATAATTTTACCTTCATTCAACAAAAATGACAATAGTGAATACCAGGGAGCGTTTAGAAACGCTCTTATCAACCCCCTGAATCCCCTCTGCACTCCCCATTAGTAAACGGCCTCGGTATGCGAATTTGACTTGAATATACTCAGGAGCTATAATGTTTTCCGAGTGGTTGCTTCAAGAAAAACCGAATCTGTCAGGCTTCTATGGTTTTAAGATTGAGGAAACTGTTGCTGGCTGTTAGTAGCTATGCCCTTCAAATCTGCCATACGAAACGGAAGAGTCACGGGCAACAGAGCAGCCTTTTTAAGAGTTGCATGACTCGCTTCATTTACTATTTACTTCAAAATACCCAGTTGGGCAAAGGGTGTATGGCAGATCCATTGGCAATCTCTTAGGGTACTTGGCGAACGACCGCCAAGTTTTTTGTATATTTGACCATAAAGGTAAACGAAGGAAACTGGAGGGAACCAGTGGTAACGGAGACCGATGTACGAAAGCAGACACGAGATATAATCGCCCCATTGAAGGGACGCCAGATCCTGCTGATACCAGCCATGCAGGCGGTGCAGAAAAAGCTTGGCTATCTGCCCCTTGAAGCGATGGAGGAGATCGGAGAGATGGCCAGCGTATCGCCGAATACAGTTTACGGAGTAGCTACCTTCTATGCGCAGTTCAGGACAAAGCCAGTGGGTAGAAGAAGGGTTGCAGTGTGTCGGGGCAACGCCTGCAATGTGCGCGGCTCGGAGCGTATCCTGGAGGCCATTGAGAGAGCCCTGAATTTGAAAGTGGATGAGACGACTCCAGACCGCGAATACAGTCTGGAAACGGTGGCGTGCATGGGAGCCTGCGCTCTGGCGCCGGCTATGAAAATAAATGAGGAGACTCTAGGCAAGCTGACCACAAAAACTGTTGAAGACCTCTTCCCCAAGAAAGCTAAGCAGGAGGGAAAAACTGAAAAATAATGGCTCAATCTAATACCAAGCACCAAATCTTAGTCTGCCAGGGAACCGGATGCGAGTCCTCGAAATCTGCCAAGATTAACCAGGCGCTTGTGGAGGAACTCAAGCGCTCTGGTCTGTCTGAGACTGTCCAAGTCAAAACTACCGGTTGTCATGGTTTCTGTCAGCAAGGCCCTATCGTTGTTACCGAGCCTGATGGCATCTTCTACACCGGAGTCAAGGTAGAGGATGCGCCAGAGGTGGTGAAGTCCCACTTCGTGGATGGGAAGCCGCTGGAGCGGCTGCTGTACCACGACCCCACTACCAATAAAGCAGTGCCTCTGTACAAGGATATACCATTTTACAGCCAGCAACACCGCCTTATCCTGCGCAATTGCGGCGAGATTAACCCCGAGGAAATCGAGGATTATCTGGCCAGAGGCGGCTATACGGCTTTGAAGAAGGTCATCTCCTCGATGGAGCCTACTCAGGTCATCAGTGAGATTCAACGCTCAGGCCTCCGGGGCAGGGGCGGTGCCGGATTCCCTACGGGCAAGAAGTGGGAGGCGGCCTACAAAGCTAAGGGTAATCCCAAATACGTGGTATGTAATGCAGGCGCTTTTATGGACCGCTCAGTGCTGGAGGCTGACCCTCACTCCGTACTCGAAGGCATGGTCATCGCGGCGTATGCCACTGGTGCGTCTCAGGGCTATATGTATATCCTTGCCGACTATCACCTGGCTATGAAGCGATTCAACCTCGCTATGGAGGAAGCCAGGAAACGCAACCTGCTGGGCAAGAATATCCTAGGCAGCAAATTCAGCTTCGACGTAGATGTCTCGCAGGGCGCAGGGGCCTGGGTGTGCGGCGAGGGAAGGGCGCTGCTGTGTTCAATCGAGGGCAAGCGAGGTATGCCCCGAGTCAGGCCTCCGCTGTCGGTGGACGTGGGGCTTTGGGGCTTGCCGACATGTACGAATAACCTGAGAACACTGGCCAGCGTGCCACTGATTATCAACAAGGGGGCAGGCTGGTTCGCCAGTATCGGCACGGAGGGCAGCAAGGGCACGGCAGTTCTGGGACTCACCGGCAAGATAGTCAACAACGGCATGGTCGAAGTGCTGATGGGCACGACGTTGCGTAAGGTCATCTTCGACATCGGAGGCGGTGTGCCCGGAGGGAAGCGCTTCAAGGCGATTCAAACCGGCGGGCCCTCGGGCGGCTGCCTTCCGGAAAGCGCTCTGGACCTGCCTGTCGACTTCGAAGCTTTGAGCAAAGCTGGCTCCATCATGGGCTCCGGCGCGATAGCGGTGATGGACGAGGACACGTGCATGGTGAACGCCGCTCAGGGCTTCTTGTCCTTCTGTCGCGATGAATCCTGCGGCAAGTGCGTGCCTTGCCGTGAGGGGCTTCCCCTGATGGTTCAGATAATCGACAGGATTACAGCAGGCAAAGGAAAGCCTGAAGACATAAGCCTGCTCGTGGAGATGAGCAATACGCTTACCAAGGGCTCCCTATGCGGACTGGGAAGAACTGCGCCCAACCCTGTGCTGACCAGCATACGCTACTTCCGCGACGAATGGGATGCTCATATCAACGAGAAAAGATGCCCGGCATTGGTATGTAAGCCACTGGTAAACTTCTACATCCTTCCAGAGAAGTGCCAGGGCTGCGGTATCTGCCTCAAGTCCTGCCCTGCCGAAGCAATCACCGGCGGGAAGCGGATGGTGCACGTAATAGGCCAGAACAAGTGCATCAAGTGCGGGACATGCCTGGAGAAGTGCCCCACGAAGTTCAGTGCCATAAAGAAGGTGAGTGGAGAGACTGTCGAGGTGCCTAAAGAGCCTGTCCCTGTAGCCACGGGCGCGGGCGCAAAGTGAGCGAGGTATTATGACAGTAGAAAGCACGTCAATTAAAACAAAAGTCATTACGCTGAAGATAGACGGCGTTGAAATTAAGACGACCAGCGGCAAGAGGATTCTGGAGGCTGCGCTGGATAACGATATCTACATACCCAACCTGTGCTCATTGAGGGATGTCAAACTAGCCTTCGGCGCATGTCGACTGTGCCAGGTGCAGGTAGAGGGCAAGGAGGGCTTCGTAACCGCCTGCAGCGAGCCCGCAGTTGAGGGCATGGTCGTCCACAGCAACACACCTGAAGTGAACGCTATGCGCCGCAAGA
>CAYGWR010000136.1:0-3275 GCA_964353645.1 uncultured Dehalococcoidia bacterium | reverse complement strand
TTTTTTTATGCCTGAAAAAGTGATAATGACAGAGGACGAGATACGGCGGGCGCTTGTTCGCATCTCCCATGAGGTTCTAGAGAGCAACGGCGGCTGCAACAACCTGGTCTTAATCGGTGTGCATACCCGCGGCGTCCCTCTGGCCCACCGCATTGCAGCGGTGATGAAGGGTGCGGAGAAGGTTGATGTCCCTGTGGGCAACCTCGATATCGGGCTGCACCGCGATGACCTTCAATACCTGGAAACACCGCCGGTGATTCGTCCTACCGATATCCCTACCAGCATCACCGGCAAAAACGTTGTTCTGGTCGATGATGTTCTGTTCACTGGAAGGAGCATCCGCGCTGCTATGGATGCCCTCATAGATTTCGGACGCCCTCAGCGTATCCAATTGGCTGTGCTCATAGACCGGGGGCATCGGGAGCTTCCTATCAGGGCAAACTTTGTGGGGAGAAACATCCCTTCCTCGAAAGATGAGCGCATTCAACTGCGGCTGAAAGAGACCGATGGCAAGGATGAGGTGGTAATCATCAACAATATGGCCAAGCAGGGAGCAATGCAGGCTCAGTGAGGTTGATATGGTTATAAGTCTGGCAAAGAGGGACATGATAACGATAGAAGACCTCTCGAATCAGGAGATCGAAGGGGTTTTCTCCCTGGCAGACGAAATGGCTGAGGGGATCAGGGAGCAGTCTAATGTGTGTAGGGGCATGATAATGGCGAGCCTGTTTTTCGAGCCGAGCACCAGGACACGTATGTCGTTTGAGGCTGCGATGAACAGGTTGGGTGGGAGAGTCATCTCCGTGACGGAGATGGGGAATACCTCGCTGGCAAAAGGGGAGAGCATCGCTGATATGGCGAGAGTGGTGGGAAGCTATGCGGACATCATCGTCATCAGGCACCCCTGGGAGGGTGCAGCCAAGGTGGTTGCTGACTATGCGGACGTACCTGTGATAAATGCCGGCGATGGTGGACATGAACACCCCAGCCAGACCTTGCTCGACCTCTACACTCTCAAGAAGGAGAGAAAAACGCTAGAAGGACTGAAGATCGCTCTATGGGGCGACCTGAAGTACGGGCGTACAGTGCATTCTCTGGCATACGCTCTGGCCAGGTTCGGCGCAACTATACACTTCCGCCCCAGCCCGGGCTTTGAGATGCCGGAGCATGTCATAAGGAAGCTGACCGCGGAATATACAGGCAGGCTGGAGCGATACAACGGGCCCAAAGATGAGGAAGGGAAGGGGCTTATCCCTGTGGACGCTATATACGTAACGCCGAGCGGTCCGCATCAGCTTGCAAATATACCTGCCGTCGGTATCCAGATCGAGCTGGAGAAGGGTATAGATGCCCTCTATGTCACCAGGCTGCAAAAGGAGAGGCTCGAGCCTTCGTCAGAGGGTTTGAAGGAGTACCCTGTAGTAGACAAAAAACTTTTCAAAGAAAAGGGATTTAAGGAAACGATCGTTATGCACCCCCTGCCCCGTGTCGGCGAGCTTGCCTACGAGATGGATGCTGACCCGAGAAGTATGTATTTCAAACAAGTGGTGCGTGGGGTGCCGATCAGGATGGCCCTGCTCTCCCTTCTTCTGGGAGCTAAGACAGTCGATATCCCTGAGAGGAAAGTGCCGTCTTTCGCCCAGAAGAGAGATTACCCCGTTTATAAACGCGAGACCGGAGTCAGATGCCAGAACAAAAAATGCGTTTCGGTACAGGATACCGAAAGTCAGTACATGAAACACGAGTTTCAGATAGTATCGAACGAGCCACTAACACTGAGGTGCGTCTACTGTGAACACGAGATACATCCTCAATATATAGCCAGTTCAAAATGGCACCAGGGTCTTGTGGAAAATAAGAGATACTACAAAGCAGATAGCTTTATGCTGGGTCGAATAAGGCCGGAGAATCTCATAATCTTCGACTCGGAAGATGAAGCTCGGCGTCAGGGATTCAAGCCTGGCAAGAGGGCGGCTTGAGACGAGTTAGCCAGTTTCAAAATTCAAAAGGGGTACGGTTGCCGTGCCCGTTCGCCCTGAGCTTGTCGAAGGGCAAGTCCCGAGTTTATGAGAAGCCGTTCATGGTTCGACAGGCTCACCACGAACGGTAGAGTACGATGGTAAAAACAAAGCGTTTAGCTAACCAACCTGGGAATCTGCTTATCAGGGGTGGGCGCATCATTGACCCCTCGCAGGGGATTAACGTCGTTGGCGACCTGTTTATCTCAGAGGGCAAAATCGCCTGGCTGAGCACTCAGCAAGCGGGGCCTTTGCCTGAGAATCACCAGGTAATACAGGCGCGGGGTATGGTGGTGTGCCCCGGTTTCATCGACCTTCACTGCCATCTGCGCCAGCCTGGCTTCGAGGAAAAGGAGACTATCGCCACGGGGACACGAGCTGCGGCTAAGGGTGGGTTCACCACAGTCTGCTGCATGCCCAATACCAAACCTCCTGTGGATAAAGCGGCCGTCGTGGAATACATTAAGAGCGTAGCTGCCAAGGAAGGCATAGTTCGGGTCTTGCCGATAGGTTGTATCACAGAAGGCAGGGAAGGCAGCGAGCTCGCCGATTTCGGCGAGCTTTCCGCATCAGGCGCTGTTGCCTTCAGCGACGATGGCAGCCCTGTGATGGATTCCTCCATCATGCGTAGCGCTCTGGAGTATAGTCAAGAATCGGGTTTACCCATCATCGACCACTGCGAAGACCTCGCCTTCAGCCAGGATGGGGTGATGAACGAGGGCTCGCTAGCAACTAAACTGGGGCTCAAAGGGATACCTGCTTGTGCTGAGGAGAGCATGGTCGCCCGTGACATACGCCTGACACGGCTCACCGGCGGAAGGCTTCATATCGCCCATGTGAGCACCGCGGGCTCGGTAGAGCTCATCCGCTCTGCTAAGGAGGAGGGTATTCCGATTACTGCCGAGGTTACACCACACCATCTGACCTTAACTGAGGAAGCAGTTGTGGGCTACAACACCAATGCCAAGGTGAACCCGCCGTTGAGGACGGCGGAGGATGTTGAGGCGCTTATTTCGGGCTTGAAGGAGGGTGTTCTCGATGCCATAGCCACCGACCACGCTCCTCACACTGTTAAGGACAAAGACTGCGATTTCACTACCGCTGCCTTCGGCATCAGCGGCTTCGAGACAGCGCTGGGCAGCCTGATGGGGCTGGTGCATCGAAGAGAGCTTGATCTGACGACGCTTATCTCAAAGCTTACGCATGAGCCGGCATCATTTCTGCGTCGGTCTGATCTGGGCACGCTGAAGCCAGGCG
>CAYGWR010000135.1:0-3287 GCA_964353645.1 uncultured Dehalococcoidia bacterium | reverse complement strand
CCCCTGGTTGTCTCGAAGCTGGTCAACCTATCAGACCTTTCACGAGAGGAAATGGAAGTCTTCGGGAGAGTATGGCCTGTAATCGATGTGGCGCGGCGCAGGCAGATTGTAGATTTACTGGTGGAGCTAGCTGAGGATAATTTCGAGTTGGACTACAATGAAATATTCCGTCTCTGTCTTGGCGATGGCGACAGTGAGGTGAAGGCAAAGGCCATTGAGGGGCTATCCGAATGCGAAGAGCGCTCTTTGCTTGACCCCTTGATTAGCTTGCTCTTGGGTGATTTGGAGGGTTCGGTGCGTGCTGCTGCCGCCGCTGCTCTGGTTACATTCGCCATGCTTGCCGAATTCGGGGAGCTGCCAGCGAACGAAGCTGATAAAGTGCAAAAGGCTTTGCTCACGGCCTTCAATAATAAGAAAGAGCAGATAGACGTGCGCTGCAGGGCACTGGAAGCGATAAGCATGTTGAGCAAGCCCCAGGTTGAGGATATGATACGGCAGGCGTACCAGAGCGACGACCTGGAATTTCGCGCCAGCGCTTTGTGTGCCATGGGGCGGACTTGCAATTCCGATTGGCTATCCATACTTTTGCAGGAACTCAGCAGCCCTTACCCTCAACTCAGGTTCGAAGCGGCCAGGGCTTGTGCGGAGCTTGAGGCCGAGGAGGCTGTTCCCAGGCTTATTGAGCTCACCGGTGACGGCGATGCTCAGGTTCAAATCTCTGCTGTCGAGGCACTGGGACGAATTGGAGGCAGCGAAGCAAAACAGGCTCTACAAGAGTGCCTGGACAGCGCAGACGATGCAATCAGCGAGGCAGCGGAGGAGGCATTGGACGAGATGAAGTTCTGGGAGGACCCCTTCGCCATTTAGTCCTAGGTATTTTCCAGCACCAGCGCCACAGCCCCGAGGAGCCCGGGATTATCGCCCAGGGCGGGAGCAGTAATACGCACTGAGATATCGCGCATTACCCTCTTGGCGACGACACGGCGTACAGGTTCAAAGATAAGATCGCCAGATTTGGAGACGCCGCCCCCGATGATGACAAGCTCGGGGTTGAATATGTGAACCAGGTTGACCACTCCCACGCCCAGGTTGGTGCCTGCCGTATCCATGACAGCCTTAGCCACAGCATCTCCTGACCTCGCCGCCTTCTCCACTATCTCAGCGGTTATTTTGCCGGGGTCTCCGGCTGCAAGCTCGGTGATGGCACTCTTTTCGCCTCGAGAGAGTCTCTCCGCAGCAAAGCGTGCGATAGCGGTCCCAGAGGCGAGCACCTCCAGGCAACCTATATTGCCGCAGTTACATCTGGGCCCGTTGAGGTCTATGGTCATGTGCCCTACCTCTGCAGCGAAGCCGCTGGTGCCCAGCAGCAGCTTGCCCCCTGTGATCACGCCTCCGCCGATCCCTGTGCTGACTGTGATGTAGATGAGGTCGTGGCAGCCCTTGCCGGCGCCGAATTTATACTCACCCAGGGCAGCAAGGGTGGCGTCGTTGCCTACACAGACCGGAAGCTGGAGTTCTTGCTCAAAGATAGCTTTTATGGGGGTGTGATACCAGGCGAGAAGGTTGGGCGATGTGAGCAATACCCCGGTATCTTGTGTGACCAGCCCGGCAATAGCTACCCCCATGCCTCTTACCGTAGCCCGGTTGATGCCCGAGAGCAGATCGGATATAGCATCTTTGATCCGCTCGATAGTTTGCTCAGGGTTATCTGGTTTGACGGGGGCTGTATGGCGTTTCAGGAGCTCGCCTTTGTCATTCGCCAGAGCGAGGCGGAAGTTTGTGCCCCCGAGGTCGAGGGCTAAGATGAGATGTTTCCCCTGGCTCAAGATACGCTCCTAAACTTCGTTTGTGATAGTATATCACTGCAATTGATTGCTGTCTAACAAGGGATTCTTAATCATCTTTGAACCCCCTAAAATCCCCCAGTCTTGGGGGATTTTTCAGGGCTTAGATTCGGGCAGACACATTGGTCTGCCCCTACACCCCGCTGCACCCCCAGTTCTCGGAATGTTTATTGAAGCTGACCAGCCCTCCGTTTAACTTGACTTAATGTACACTCGAATGCTATACTTTGAACTGGCCTTTGAAGCTTTGCTAGTAGAGGGATGACGGAGAAAGGAGCACCACATAATGTCAGGATTCGGCTTTGCCCCGGAACAGGAGATGCTCCGGGAAGAGGTAAGGAAGTTTGCTTTGAAGGAGCTCGCTCCTGGTTCTTTAGCGCGCTCCAAAATGGAGCCTGAGGAGCTTCATAAAGACCTGCACGATATCGACAGGCAGATAGTAAAGCTGGGATGGAATCACCTTAATGTGCCGGAGAAATACGGCGGACACAACATCGACCATGTTTCTCTGGGTATCATTGTGGAGGAGGTAGCCAAGGTGGACCCCACTGTGGAGCCTGTGGGTTCCATACAGGCAACCAGCGCCCTCCTCACGCAACTTCCCGAGGATATCCAGGATGAATGGTTCCCGCCCCTGATCAGTCGTGAGAAGAGGCACTCCTTCGGCTTTACAGAGTC
This sequence comes from uncultured Dehalococcoidia bacterium, assembly GCA_964353645.1. Lineage (GTDB taxonomy): Bacteria > Chloroflexota > Dehalococcoidia > SZUA-161 > SZUA-161 > JACWAE01. The sequence goes on along the minus strand of CAYGWR010000135.1, from coordinate 765 downwards.
AGCCGCTGGCGCGGATGCCGCTGGCATTGTAACCAGGGCCGAACGGAAGGGAGACTATTACATTGTCAATGGGGAAAAGACGCCGCTCCCCGGCGCTACCGTAGCCAACGTGGTTACCATATCCGTCAAAACCGACCCCAAGGCTGGATTCCGGGGCGTAAGCCTGCTTTGGATACCCACTGACCTGCCCGGGGTAACCATAAGGCCTCTTCCCTGGATGGGAAATGCAGGATTATTTCCCAGTTTTGTGACATTCGACGATGTAAAGGTGCCTGTGAGAAACCGCATAGGCGAGGAGGGCCTGGGTTTCTACCTGCTGATGGGCACACTGGACTGGCTGCGCATTATCGTGGCGCTTGAGTGCCTGGCCCGTGCCCAGGCCTCGCTGAATGATGCCATGGAATGGTCCAAGCAGCGCAGGACATTCGGCAAACTCATAGCCTCTTATCAGGGTGTGTCGTTTCCCATCGCCGAGCACTATACCATGGTCGAGGCGGCACGGATGCTCTGCTACCGGACGCTGTGGCTCAAAGACCAGGGCCAGATGCACACTATGGAATCAGCCATGGCCAAGTGGTTTAGCGTAGAGGTATCATGCCAGTGCATCAAGGACATGATGGTGTTAATTGGGCATCCGGGCTATAGTACGGAACATCCTATTTCGATGCGGCTGAGGGATGTCCTGGGCTATCAGCTTGGAGATGGCCCCCCACAGATTCAGAAGATGATTATTGCCAGGCTCCTGCTGGGCAAGTCAATCGCGGG
>CAYGWR010000134.1:1422-3315 GCA_964353645.1 uncultured Dehalococcoidia bacterium | reverse complement strand
CACAACATCACCATCTTGGACTTCATATTCACGACTTTCGACACGCAGACGGCCTGCTTTAGCCACGGCTGCCTCACTACCGAATTCAATCAAGTCCTCGTAGCTAATAACCTCCATTCGGACGAATCCCTTCTGCATGTCCGAATGGATCTTCCCGGCAGCTACCGGGGCTTTATCACCCCTTCGGCAAGTCCAGGCACGCACTTCATCTTCTCCAGTTGTAAAGAAGGTCACTAACCCAAGCATCCGGTACGCCGCGTGTACGAGCCGCTCCATAGAGGACTCTCCCATTCCTAGCTCTCTCAAGAAATCTTCTCGTTCATCGGGCTCGAGCTGACTGATATCGGCTTCGTCTCTGCCGCAGACAACGATCATTTCCGTATGCTCGGCATCAGCAATACGCCTCAACGCAGTTACATGCTTGTTGGCGGCGTCTTGGGTAGACTTGATGTTGCCCACGTAGAGTACAGGCTTTAGTGAGACGAGATTGCAGTCACGGACACTGGCTAGTTCCCTGGCATCGAGGTTGTGCTTGCGTGCCGGAATGCCTTGCTGAATGCCAGAGCGCACCTTTTCATAATCTGCAGCTTCTCGAATAGCGTCTTTATCTCCGGCCCGCAACTTTTTTGCCAGGCGGTTTATCTTGTTTTCAAGAGTCACGCTGTCTGCGGCCATCAATTCCAGGTCAACCGTGTCGACATCCCGTACAGGGTCTATTGTCTCATACTCGAAGGGGACATTGCCATCCTCGAAACAACGTATTACGTGCAGCAACGCTTCGACATTCTTCACATGGCCGAGCAAGCGAAAGCCATGTCCGTCAGTCTGAGGACGAGCCGTAAGACCAGGGATATCAACTATCTCGAGTGTAGTCGGCACTACCTTACTCGGATGGTACATCTGTGCCAGCCTCTCAAGACGCCGGTCAGGGACATTAATCACCAGCCGATTCATCTCGGAGCCACCATAATTTGATACTCTGGTAGCCGTTACTGAATTGAAAATGACTGTCTTTCCACAAGAGGCCAAGCCTACCAAACCGCAGCTCAAACCCATATTAATTCCTTTCTCTGAGCGCATGCGCAAGCGCGCTGTTATTTTCATGGAAACGATTGAACTCGTGAGGGGGCATCAGATAAGAGCATTAAACGAGGTTTCCATATCGTAAGGCCATTCCCATTATTATATTAAATAGAGTGCTGACCTACAATAGCGGCCACAATTTGGCTCTACACTGTTTTGTGTGAAAATGGGTAATTGAAAGCACCCGCTGACCTCTGTAGCCTTTGGGTAGTGAAAACTCAAAGCAAAGGAGGTCAAGATGGGTGCAAGATGATTGTATCGACCATATATACCCGCTTGTGCACCCTGCGGTAAGCTGGTAAAATCATTACTGGAAGGAACTGGGGAGTTAAATAGAAACAGCGAATACCATCTCAAAAGTCCTACCTATTGGTACCCCGGCTCCACCAAAATAACCTGAGAAGGGCTCCGGACGTTCTTAATCATTCTCCGACTTCGCGCTTGCAAGATTCGTTTCTGCTCATGATTAGTGACTATTTTGCGTGACGGGGGGGGCTTAGTCTGATGAGGCTACAGGGTAAGGTTGCCATAGTAACTGGCTCTACTAAAGGGATTGGCCGGGCTCTCGCCATAGGTTACGCTGAGGAAGGGGCCACCGTTATTGTGTGTGGCCGCTCCGAGGACCTGGCGAAGAACCTTGCCGAGGAGCTGACGCAGAAGGGCAAGAAAGCAGTTGCCATAAGGTTGGATGTAACCAGTGTTGACAGTGTAAACCAGGTAGTTAACCAGGTTATGAAGCAGTTTAGCAGGATTGACATACTGGTCAACAATGCCGGCATCAGCCCGATATGGAAGCGGGCTGAGGATACC
>CAYGWR010000134.1:0-1322 GCA_964353645.1 uncultured Dehalococcoidia bacterium | reverse complement strand
AATGTAGTCGATTACCCGCTGTTCCAACCTCACATAATCGCAGCGGCTATGACCTACGAGCTGGCTAAACACCCCGAGTTTGAGAAGGAGATGACTGCCACCTCCAATCTGACCGGGGAGAAGATCAACAGGTTCACCAATATCCACCACAGCATAGATGACCTGGTCAACAAGGTGAAGATGATGCGGCTGTTGGGGCAAAAGACCGCCACCTGCTTCCAGAGGTGCGTGGGACTCGATGGCCTCAATGCTGCCTACATAACGACCTATGATATAGATAAGAAATACGGAACGAAGTACCACGAGCGGTTCAAGAAGTACCTTAAATATGTCCAGGACAACGATTTGATGCTGGCCGGAGCTATGTCCGACCCCAAGGGGGACAGGAGCTTGAGGCCGCACCAGCAGCAGGACCCCGATGTGTATTTGCATGTTGTGGAGAAAAAGGATGACGGCATAGTAGTCCGGGGTGCCAAGGCTCATATCACGGGCACGGTTAACGCTCACGAGATACTGGCTATGCCTACCAGGGCTATGGGCGTTGAGGATAAGGATTACGCCGTCTGCTTCGCGGTGCCGGTTGATGCCAAGGGCATCACGCTGATTTTCGGCCGGCAGACCAACGATACCAGGAGGCTTGATGGGGAGATCGACCCCGGCAATGCCAAGTATGGCATCGTCGGCGGTGAGGCTCTGATAATCTTCGATAACGTCTTTGTGCCCTGGGACAGGGTCTTCATGTGCGGCGAATATGATTTCACAGGCCAGCTTGTGGAGACCTTCGCCGGCTTCCACAGGAGCAATTACGGAGGTTGCAAGGTCGGGCTCGCCGATGTGGTAACGGGCGCTGCTTACTGGATGGCTGAGAACAATGGAGTAGAGAAGTCCCCCTATATCAGGGACCTGCTGGCTGATATGACTAGCATGGCGGAAACATGCTGGTCGTGCTCGCTGGCCTGCTCATATCAGGGCAGCAAGACAAACTCAGGGGCTTATAGCATTAATCCGCTTCTGGCCAACGTGGTAAAACTTAACATAACGAAATTTACCTATGAGTGGATGCGCCTGGCGCAGGACATTGCCGGTGGCTCGATCATAACCCTGCCTTCGGAGAAGGACTTTAGAAATCCCGAGATCGGCAAGTACATAGAGAAGTACCTGGTAGGCAAGGCGGGCACTCCCACCGAGCACAGGATGAAGATGCTCAGGCTTATCGAGAATATGGCGGTAGGGGCGGGGCTCCCCGAGGCGCTCCACGGAGCTGGCTCCCCTCAGGCGCAGAAGATGATGATACAGAGGCGGGCCAACTTCGAAGGCAAGAA
>CAYGWR010000133.1:0-3317 GCA_964353645.1 uncultured Dehalococcoidia bacterium | reverse complement strand
GGATTGCATGTTCAAGCGGCTTATTAGCTTTATCAGCGATTCCAATGAGCGGGAGATCAGGCGGCTGCAGCCGGCTGTTGATGAGATCAATGCCCTTGAGCCTGAATTCGAGAAGCTCAGCAACGATGAGTTGAAGGCGAAGGCTGCTGAGTTTAAAGCTCGTTTGGAGAAAGGCGAGTCGCTGGATTCTCTTCTGCCAGAGGTCTTCGCTGCTGTCCGCGAAGCTGCCAAACGCACCATAAAGCAGCGCCATTTCGATGTCCAGCTACTGGGAGGGATTGTCCTCCACCAGGGGAAGATCGCTGAGATGAAGACCGGCGAGGGCAAGACCCTGGTGGCTACTCTGCCGGTGACCTTGAATGCGTTGACCGGCGAGGGCGTTCATGTAGTCACGGTGAACGATTACCTGGCGAAGCGCGATACCCAGTGGATGGGGCCAATTTACAATATGCTGGGGATATCCGTAGCCTGTATACAGCACGAGGCTGCTTTCCTCTTTGACCCTGCTTTCGAATCTGAGGACGTCAGGCTTAAGCACCTGCGCCCTGTTACCCGCCGCCAGGCTTATGAGGCCGATGTCACCTACGGCACCAACAACGAGTTCGGCTTCGATTACCTCAGGGACAATATGGTGGGCGATCTCTCCCGGTGCGTACAGCGTGACCTCAACTACGCCATTGTCGACGAGGTGGACAATATTCTCATTGATGAGGCACGTACCCCGCTCATCATCAGCGGCGCTGCAGAGGAGTCAACCCAGAAGTATCAGACCTTTGCCAAGTTGGTCCCCCGGCTGCGCCAGGGCGAAGACTACGTCGAAGAGGCGCGCACCCGCGAGGTTAATCTGACCGAGGGCGGTGTCGCCAAAATGGAACAATGGCTGCACTTACCCAATCTATACGACCCAGCCAATTATGGTCTCACTCATTATATAGATAGCGCCCTAAAGGCACATCTTCTCTATAAGAGAGACCGCGATTATGTGGTGAAGGATGGGGAGGTAATCATTGTTGACGAGTTCACCGGGAGGCTGATGTCCGGCCGCCGCTACTCCGAGGGACTGCATCAGGCTATCGAAGCCAAGGAAAACGTGAAGATTCAGCGCGAAAGCATAACCATGGCCACCATTACCTTCCAGAATTACTTCCGCATGTACGAGAAACTCGCCGGGATGACCGGCACGGCCGTTACTGAAGCTGAGGAGTTCGACAAGATATACAAGCTCGATGTGGTGGTCATTCCCACAAACAAGGACTTGATTCGCGAGGAGTACCGGGACCAGATATATAAGAACGAGGAAGCCAAGTTCCGGGCGGTGGTCAGAGAGATTGAAGAGCTAAATAAAGAGGGGCGTCCGGTGCTGGTGGGCACGGTCTCGATTGAGAAATCGGAACATCTGAGCCAGATGCTGCAGAAGAAGGGTATCCAGCATCAGGTGCTGAATGCCAAACCAGACCGGGCTGAGAAGGAAGCGGACATTGTGGCACAGGCAGGGAAAAAGGGAATGGTTACCATCGCCACCAATATGGCGGGGCGTGGTGTTGACATCATACTGGGTGGTAAACCCGATGCAAGAGACCTCCAGGAGTGGCAGGCTGAGCACGATAAAGTGGTTCAACTACGCGGGCTGCATATCGTAGGCACGGAGCGCCATGAGGCGAGGCGCATAGACAACCAGTTGCGGGGCCGTGCTGGACGTCAGGGAGACCCTGGCAGCTCGCGCTTCTATGTATCGCTTGAGGACGATATAATGCGCAGGTTCGGTGGCGACCGTGTTAAGGGGTTTATGGAGTGGGCCGGTTTCGATGAAGATACGCCGCTGGAGCACGGTATGGTGAGCAAAGTTATCGAAAATGCTCAGACAAAGGTTGAAGCCTACCATTTCGATATCCGCAAGCACCTGGTTGACTATGACGATGTGGTTAATAAGCAGCGCGAAGTAATCTATGACGAGAGAAGAAAGATACTGAGCGGGGCAGACCTTAAAGCAAATATACAGGATATGATCAAAGATGCGCTTAGAGATATTGTTCATAACCACCTGGGCGATGAGCGTAGCGATGAGTGGGACCTCGATGGACTTGTCGCCGGTGTCAACGCTATCCTGCCTCTGCCTCCTCACCTGAGCAAGGACGCCATTTCCAAGATGAGCCGTAAGGAGGTTGAGCAGAAGCTTGAAGAATATGCCGAGTCCCTCTATGAGGAGCGCGAGAAGGAGCTCGGGCCGCAGAACATGAGGGTTGTGGAGAGGCTGGTGATGCTGCGCGCCTTCGACAGCCGCTGGGTAGAGCATCTCACTGCCATGGAAAACATGCGGCAGGGCATTGGTCTCCAGTCTCTGGCTCAGAGAGACCCGCTGGTGGCTTACAAGACGCAAGGGCATGAGACATTCCAGAACATGATGGCTGACTTACGTCATGACATCGTGCATATGATTTACCATGTGGGCATAGTGAAGCAGGAAAAGCCGCGGGAGCGCGAAAAGGCTCCTGTGGCTCAGCAGCCGGGACGAAATGACCCCTGCCCCTGCGGCAGTGGCAAGAAATACAAAAAGTGCTGTGGGAAGTAGAGCACGTCGAGGACAATGAGTGATGAGGAGGAAGAAGTGGCTACATTAAGGAAAGAAAGATTTATAACAGACAATAAGGGCAGGAAAAAGGCAGTAATCTTGGATATTAAGCTTTATCAGGAGATTCTGGAGGATTTAGAAGACCTCAGAGTCTTGGCTGAAAGGAGAGACGAAGCCACGAGTTCTCTCCAAGAGGTGGAGGAAAGGCTGAAGGCACGTGGTCTCTTATGAGGTCAGAAAAAGAGGTGCAGGATACTTCCTGCCGGGGGACTGGGGGTGTCCCCCAGTTCTTTAACTCCCCCAAGAGTGGGGGATTCAGGGGGTTGATTAGGGAGTTCTTAGTTTTGTAAGGAATTCTCATGAACAATGCGGCCATTGCGCAGGTGTTTCAGGACATGGCCGACCTCCTGGAGTTGAAGGAGGATAACCCCTTTAAAATCAGGGCTTACCAGAAAGCTGCCCGCACCATCGAAACCCTGCCCGAGGAACTGGAACAGTTGATGAAAGAGGGCAGGCTCCGCGAAATCCCCGGCGTCGGCGAGGCCATTTCCAAGAAGATAACCGAGCTATTGACCACCGGCAAACTTGATGCTTACGAAAAGCTCCGTGCCGAATTCCCCGAGGGCATCGTCAACCTCATGACCATCCCGGGCGTCGGCCCCAAGACGGCGTTGCGCCTCTCAAAAGAGCTGGAAATATCAAATGTCGACGAGTTGGAGAAGGCGATTCTGGAGGGCAGAGTAGCTTC
>CAYGWR010000132.1:0-3317 GCA_964353645.1 uncultured Dehalococcoidia bacterium | reverse complement strand
AGGGTTTTAACGATGTATATCGACTGGCTGGCAAATGCCTCGTTCAGCTCAATGAGGTCAACCTGGTCGAGGGAGATTCCGGCAGATTTCAAGGCTTTGGGTATGGCAAAAACCGGCCCGATGCCCATAACCTCGGGGTCAACCCCGGCTACACCGATTGACCTGAATACGCCCATGGGCTTCAGCCCTAGTTGTTTCGCCTTATCCCGGGACATAACTACAACTGCTGCTGCCGCATCGTTCATGGGGCAGCAGTTCCCCGCGGTCACCGTGCCTCCAGCGCGGAAGAGCGGCCTCAAACTGGCGAGCTTCTCCAGGGAAGTATCGGCCCTTACGCATTCATCGGTGTCGAAGACCTTCTCCCTTCTCACCGCCTTCCCATTTTCGAAGTTCCTGTCTATCACCTTTATGGGCAGGATTTGTTCCTTAAACCTTCCTTCTCGCAAAGCCTTGACCGCTTTTTGATGGCTCTCGAAGGCGAACGCATCTTGTTCTTGTCTGCTTATATTGAACCGCCCAGCGACATTCTCCGCTGTGAGCCCCATGGTTATATATGCCGCCGGTAATATTTTCACCAAATCAGGGTCTGGCGACGGCTTGTTTCCTCCCATAGGAACCAGCGTCATATGCTCTGCACCCGCCGCTATAATTACGTCGGCGAAACCGCACATAATCCTCTCACAGGCTAGGGCAATGGACTCGAGTCCGGAAGCACAGAACCTGTTTACCGTCCTTCCCGGCACGGTGTTGGGCAGTCCGGCCTTCAAGGCGATAATCCTGCCCAGGTTCATGCCCATCTCTGCCTCAGGGAAGGAGCAGCCCATGACCAGATCGTCTATATCTTGGGGGTTCAATCCCTTTGCCCTTTTCACTGCTTCCTTGACCACTTCGGTAGCTGTGTGCTCAGGCCTTGTATTTCTGAAGCTGCCGTCGAATGCCCTCGCTATGGCTGTTCTGACTGCTGATACTATTACCGCTTCCCTCATCGTCATATCTCCTCAAGTATTAAGACTAGTTTCTCAGGGGTCTGCCTGTCTCAAGCATGTGCTTAATCCTGGCTTGGGTCTTCTCCTCCCCACACAGTGACATGAAGGCTTCCCTTTCCAAGTCCAGAATGTACTGTTCTGTTACCAGTGTATTCTGCTCAACATCTCCACCAGTGAGCACATACGCCACCTTCTTGGCAATGATCGCATCGTAGTCGGATATGTATAGTCCATCCTTTAGAAGGTACACAAGGAATTCAAGAACCGCCATGCCAGACCTGCCTGTCACCCTGATCTGGTTTCGGGGTCTTGGCGGGCGATAGCCAGTTTTCTCCAGAGCAACGACCAGTTGCTTGGCGTCATGTAGCAGATGGTCGTAGCTCATTGTAATCCCATCATGTGGACGCAGGTAACCTAACCCCTTAGCATCTTGTGCAGATGTGGAGACCTTGGCCATTGCGATGGTTTGGAAAGCATTTGCTACGTAGGGAATAAGGTCAGGCCTGCCACCACCGGGAACGGCGCTGGGGACGCTTGCGGGAACCCAGTCAATTGCCCTCAGCAGCGTCTCTTTGGTGCCGCCTGCAGCCGGAATGACGCCCACACCAACCTCCACCAGCCCCATATAACACTCAGCATGCGCCCTGACTATGCTGGAGGCCAGGCATACCTCACAACCCCCACCCAGGGTCATGCGGAACGGTGCTGCCACGACGGGCTTCTCAGAATATTTGATCCTCATACACGCTTGCTGGAGACTTTTCAATGCGAGCTCTAGATTACCCCACTCCTTTTCCTGCGCTGCCTGGTAAATCTGCCTTAAGTCTGCGCCAACGCAGAAATTGGCTCCTTGGTTGCCGATAACAAGACCTGCGAAGTTAGCTTCCACTTCAGTAATGCTGTCCAGTATCATCTGGATAACATCGGGGTCGATGGCGTTGTTCAGTGAATGAAACTCCAGGCAGGCAACCCCATCGCCTATATCAAGAAGACTTGCCCCCGCATTGGACTTGATAACCTTCTTCCTCTCCTTCAGCGAGGGTATGAGGATGATCTCGGGCTTCTCCTCAATCTTTTCATAGTCTGCCTTGACAAGGTCAAAATAGTAGCTTCTCCCGCGCCTTTTCTGATAGAAATGCTCTCTGCCTGATCTGAACATTCTTTCTATACCGTCTGGTAGTGCTTCTCCTTCTCTCGTCATTTTCTCTAGAGATTTTCTGAAGCCTATGGCATCCCAAGTTTCGAATGGCCCGAGGTCCCAGTTGAATCCCCATCTCATGGCCCGGTCGACACTTAGTATGTCGTCAGCTATCTCGGGTATCTTGGAAGCAGAGTAAAGGAGCATCTTTTTGAGCGCTTTCCAGGCGAAATGTCCTGCCCTATCGTCAGAATATGCCAGATCCTTCAACCTAGCGGCAGGATCAAATATCCATTTAAGTTCATCCAGCTTGGGCAAGGCCACTTTTCTCTGAGGGGCATAGTCCATGGTCTTGTAATCCAGAGTATAGATTCTTGAACCCTCAGCCTCGATCACCTTCTTGTAAAAGCCCATTTGTGTCTTATCACCAAGAAGTCCAGCCTCTACCATTTTCTTGACGAAGTCGGGGATAGCGAAATCCTTCTTCTCTGCTGCATCTTTTACATTGTCAGAGACATTCTGGGCTACCTTGATGAAGGTATCCAATCCTACCATGTCCGAGGTCCTGAACGAGGCGCTTTTGGGTCTGCCCATCGGTGGACCGGTAATAGCATCTACCTCATCAATGGTGTAGCCGTCCTCTACCATGATCTTGATTACGCCCAGCATGGCATAGATACCTATTCTATTAGCGATGAAGTTAGGCGTGTCTTTGGCGAAGACAATGCTTTTACCAAGGCGCCTCTCGCAGAAATCTGCCATGAAGGAGACGACATCTTTATCAGTGAGCTTTCCTGGGATAATTTCGAGGAGCTTCATGTGCCTTGGTGGGTTGAAAAAGTGCGTACCCATGAAGCGTGCTCTTGACTCTTTGGACAGTTTCTCTGAAATTCTCTCTATCGAGAGCCCCGAAGTGTTTGTGGTTAGGATGGCACTAGGCTTTAAGTATGGTTCAACCTTTTGCAGCAGTTCTTGCTTTATCTTCAGGTTCTCTACCACTCCCTCGATGATCCAGTCAGCATCCGCAAGCCAGGGCAAATTATCCTCGAAATTGCCCGGGATGATGAGTTTAGCATCATCGGGAGTGTACATTGCAGGGGGGCTTGCACCTATTGTGCTTTGTATGCCTGATAGCGCGAACTTGTTTCTGAAAGCAGCGGAATCTTTGGTCAGCTTTTTCTTCAGGTCCTGCT
>CAYGWR010000131.1:1811-3325 GCA_964353645.1 uncultured Dehalococcoidia bacterium | reverse complement strand
CAACTAACACAACTGTTCTAAAAGGAACGTAAAATCACCATTTGGGACACTTGTCTTAGAATTAAGAGTCAGTTGCTCTGCCAGTTGAGCTACCAGGGCATACTTGCTTACAACAGGGACTAATTTTAACACCTGCATGGCTCTGTGACAAGTAGAATCAGAAGGAAATGGGCAAGAGCTAACTCATACCATCCAGGAAGGCTCTGACGTTCCTCCCCAGGACGTCGTGGTTGTAGCCTCCCTCCAGTACACCGTACCGCCTTCCCTGGCATACCCTCTCAGAGAACTCTTTCACCAGCTTCCCGATAGTCAGGTAGTCCTCAGTAGTGAGCAGTCCTCCCCAGTCCTCCACGCCGCGGTCGAAGCCTGCCGAGACAGCGATTATATCCGCCCTCTGCTTGTCTAAAAACCGGGCGATACCATCCACAAATTCCTGCCTGTTTCTGTCCTCAGGGTGGTGATAGACTACCTCAGGCACTCTGCTGAAGATATTATCCGTGCCATCACCGAAATGGAGGTCAAAATCCAGTATCACTGCCCTGTTTATCTTGCCCTCTACCCTGAGCCTGGCTATGGAGATGGCTACATTGTTGAAGAAGCAGAACCCCCAGCAGGAATCCGGGCTGGCATGGTGGCCAGGCGGCCTGATAAGTCCAAAAGCAGGCTCTCCGTTTATAGCTAGCTCAGCCGCTTTAATAGCTCCCCCTGCTGCCAGCAGAGCGACCTCGTACGTCTCCCTCATCCTCTGAATGTCTTCAATATGCCAGTTAGTGTGGATGAGCTTTATGTCATCAATCGATGCAGGCTCCGGGGTGACCAACTCGAAATGAGGTGAGACCTCTTTTAGAATACTTTCCATACGGCCTGCCTTTGCAGCAGGGTCGCTGGCATAGACCTCTTGATATCGCGGATGGTAAACAATCTTCATCGCAGGCTTTGCGTCTTTGGCATCAACTTCCTGAGTGTTTCAGCATAAATCTGATAGGTGGCAGAATCATAAAGGACAAGGACCACCTCTTCCAAAGATTTGTCCTGGCTCATGAAGTCTATGACAGTTTGAAGAGCTACCCTGGCAGCAGGCTCTAACGGATAGCCATAAGCCCCCGTGCTTATAGCAGGGAAGGAGATGCTCTTCAGTCGCTTTTCGTCTGCCAGCTTCAGGCTCTCCCTGTAGGCACTGGCCAGAAGTTCCGCCTCTCCGCTTGTGCCATCATGCCACACCGGGCCCACAGTATGGATAACGTATTTCGTCTTGAGCCTGCCTCCCGTGGTGATAACAGCTTTGCCTGCAGGCAAGCGCCCTATCTTTTCCCTGATTTTGCGGCATTCCTCCATGATAGCCGGCCCACCGGCACGGTGGATAGCGCCATCTACACCACCGCCACCCATGAGGCCGGAGTTAGCAGCATTGACAATCGCGTCGGTGGCTTGTATGGTGATATCACCCTGAACTAAAGCAAGCCTGGTCTTATTTATAACAAGCTCCATATTTACTTCTCGGGGCCCTCACCCGC
>CAYGWR010000131.1:0-1711 GCA_964353645.1 uncultured Dehalococcoidia bacterium | reverse complement strand
AGCTTCCTGGCAGCCCTGTATTCCTCAACCGAAGGTTTCTCTATTTTCCCCAGCTCTTGCGCCATCTCACACCATCCACAGTAGTCTAATCACCGTTGCCCCGTTCGTGGTGAGCCTGTCGAACCATGCACTGCCCTTCGACAGGCCTGTCCTGAGCTTGCCGAAGGGCTCAGGGCGAACACCCTATAAAGTTTACCAGAAGTCGATATTGCTTATGCTCTCGGTCTCCCTGATCGTTTTCCCTATTTCACGCCTCGCCGCCTCATCTTCTATAGGCTCTACCTCCGAAATCGGCAGCCCCGCCTTGTTCTTCTTCGATTTCCATTTTGCTATGAATCCCGGCACCACGGCATAGCCGCAGGTGCCTCCCCCGCCGCAGCAGGTAGAGTCCAGTGTAGAACTTCCTATCACATAGAGGACTTCTTTCCCGTTATACTTTAATCGCTCTTCCTTGCAAGGGATATAGAACCCCGACAGACCCCTTACCTCCTCATTCAATGGCAGATGCGTATATTCCTGTTTCATCTCGTCTCCCTCCCCGCTAAGCGCTTGGATTTGGATACCTTGGGCTTGTCCTTATCAGGTTTAGTTTGCTTTTTATTAGCGAAGCCCTTCATACGGAACCAGGATGGCGTGCGATACCCTTTTACGCTCATTTCTTCCTTTGAGGCAGCATAGCCGTTGACTTTCCCAGAGTGACCCTGCGGCCTTTTTGATTTTGTGCCCAGCTCTCAATCTCTACAAAACCTTCGCCATCCTTTATATATTTGTTTGCCACCTTGCCCTGGAAGGTCATGGTATCGCCGGGGAAAACGTTCCCCCTCATTTCGGCGTAATGCTTCCTCAGCATGCCCTCGCCGCCAATCCAGTTGGTGACGATCTGCGCCAGAAACGCTGCGTTGTGCGGACCGTGAGCGATGACATTAGGCAGACCCAGCATCTGATTGGCAAACTGCTGGTCGTAATGATGCGGACCGTAATCATTGACAGCAGCCCCCCATTTCAGAATGGTCACCAGGCTGATACCTTTCACCAGTGAAGGCAGCGGAGCGCCGACCTCAACATCCTCGAAGTATATCTGCTTCTTGCTCAGAGGTTCGAGCTTTACCTCCTCCGATGGTGGAGTAGGTTCTGCCCCCCTTGACGATGATGACGAGCCCTCGATGGAAACCATAGCCTCGCTGGTTATTCCCGCCAGCTCGTTTCGCTGGTTGCGGTGCTCGTTATCCATACGGATGAACACCATCCTGCCCGATTTACCTTCCCTTTCATATACATCGCCTATCCTGGCAGTGCTCGTTATCATGTCACCAGGCCTTAAGGGGATAAAGAACTGGAACTCATTGAAAGCCTGGAACGTTCGGGGAAAAGGAGGTTCGAACGGCAGGGTCGTGGCCATGTGAGACAGGTCCGGTAATTGTCTGAAGGCGCGGTTTGAGGGGTCGAATACATGAAGTAAAGCCGGTGGGGCGATGATGCCTCCCCAGCGCGTCTTCTTAGCATATTTCTCATCCCGCCACAGCGGGTTGTCATCGGTGGTAGCCTCGATAAATCTCTTAATAGCCCACATCGACACTTCGTCAGGCGGGAAATCCTGAAACAGCTTGGTGCCTATGGATTTCTTCATCTTAGGGGTGATTGCTGATTTACCGGCCATATCAAATATCCCTCAAATTTATGATTCGTATCTATTGTGCCATCTAGCATTAGG
>CAYGWR010000130.1:0-3326 GCA_964353645.1 uncultured Dehalococcoidia bacterium | reverse complement strand
ATGGAAGTAACACTGGTGGACCAACAGAATTACCACTTTGTTATACCCATGATATATCAGGTGGTCGCCGGCAGCGTGGAGCCCAGTTTTATCTCTTTCCCTTTACGAATTCTGCTCAGGCAGAAAGCCACTGCCGGGCGGTTTAAGTTCATACAGAGCAGGGTCCAGAGCATAGACACAGAGACGAAGAAAGTTATCACAGATAAAGGAGAGCTGGAGTGGGACTATCTGGTGATAGCTTTGGGCAGCACTGCCAATTTCTTCGGTATGAATGACGTTGAAAAGAATGCAATACGCTTCAGATCACTGAGAGACGCTATCAACATCCACAATCGTATTCTGGACAACTACGAGGCAGCTCTGCTGGAAAAAGATGAACAACGCATACGTGAGCTACTTACTTTTGTGGTGGTAGGCGGTGGTCCCGCTGGCGTGGAACTGTCGGCTCATATTCAAGACTTCGCCCTAAAAACGCTGGTGCGGGATTACCCCTCCCTGACGCCACAGGTTAGGGTGATCCTAATTGAGGCACAAGAAACCCTCTTATCAGGCATGAAGCCCAAGCTGTCAGAGTTGGCTCTCGCCAGGCTGCGCTCCCGGAAGATTGAGGTGTTGCTCAAAACCCGCATCAGTAAAGCGTGGGCTGGCGGTGTCCAGACTGCTGATGGCCAGACCATACCAACCAGTACTGTAATCTGGGTAGCTGGAGTGAAGCCAGTAGACGTTGTGGCATCACTGCCATTTGATAAAGCCAAAGATGGACGAATCAAGGTGAATGAGTACTTGGAAGTGCCGAGTTCATCAGGGGTCTACGTTGTAGGTGATTGTGCCTATCTGCAGCAAGAACATAGCTCGGCAGCCTATCCGGCAACGCACCAGGTAGCCGTGCGACAGGGCCCGGCATGTGCCCGAAACATCATCAACGCCATAACCGGCAAGCCTCAACGTCCCTTCCGCTACAAGTTCAAGGGACAGATAATGTACATCGGCAGAAACGTGGCGGTGGCTCAGTTACTTGACCGTGTTTTCGACGGTTTCGCTGCCGGATTCCTGAGGCGAATCTTATTCCTGGAGCAAATGATTATGTATCTGGGGCTGTTGACGGCATTCAAGAATAAGGTGGGCACGGCTTTTGATTGGTTCTTTGCCTATTTCTACCATCGCAACACAGCTCGCATAGAGTGAGTGCTGAGCTCAGTCTCTTGAACAGAAAGGGAGAATGTGGCAACAGTGATTCCGTCCGTCGGATTGATGCAAAAGGCGAGAATTAAGACCTGGGTATGGCTTATAGAAATACGCCCCAAGTTTCTGCTCGTATCAGTGGCGCTGGCACTACTGGGCACATCCCTAGCGTGGCAGAATGGCATCTTCAGCCTTCGCTATGCTGTGCTCGCCTTCACCGGGCTTCTGCTATGGCAGATCAGCATGCAAGTACTCAATGACTACTTCGATTACAGGAGCGGGGTAGACCTCAGAACCCGGAGGACGCCTTTCAGTGGCGGCAGCGGCATCCTGCCTGCCCATCTCCTCAGGCCCGAGTCTGTCCTAACATTTGGCTTGCTGAGCTTTGCCCTTGCAGTTCCCATATGGGTATATCTGATCATCGTCAAGGGCTTGCTGCTGCTTCCCCTCATCGGAGTGGGGGCTGTCTGCATTCTGGTCTATACGCCATTTTTGGCCAAATGGAGATTGGGAGAGATCTGCTCAGGACTGGGGCTGGGGATACTCCCTATATTGATGTTCTACTTCGTTCAAACAGGGGCCTACACAGCAGAAGCGGTGGTGGCAGCTATCCCGGCCGGGATGTTGATATTCAACGTTCACCTTTTGAATGAATTCCCAGATGTTGAGGCTGACAAGGCAGGAGGAGACAAAACGCTGCCCATCATCCTGGGCAGGCCAAAGGCAGCCTGGTTGTATCTGGCTGGAACTGTAGCCGTTTACGCCTGGACAGTAGCCTGGGTGGCAGCAGGAGTCATGCCTCCACTAACGTTGGTCTCTCTTGTGACCATTCCGCTGGCTCTGTGGGCGATAAAAGGTGCCCTGAGCTATCGTGACGATGCCAGTTTTACACCAGCCCTGTGGGCCAACGCTCTTTTCGGATTGCTTACGATTGCCCTCTTGGCATCAGGGTATATTGTTGACCACCTCTTCTTCACCTGATCACCCTTACTCCCCGTTAACCGGCAACCCTACGGCAAGCTTACTGAGCAAGCCCCACGGCGATCCACTGCACCGAGGCATTAGAAACCGCGATGCCATTGTGGTCTATAACCAATACGTTGAACCCGGTAGATGTGGCATTCAGCGCACTGGCTATCTTGGGAGTATTGCCGGATTGAGCACTCACGACAACCACCGGAGCGCTGGCAAAGGCTTTCGAGAACGCTATATGGGTGTCATGAGAATAGGTACCCGAGCCGCTTTGAATCAGAACCTGGGGATCGTAAACCCCTGGACCAACAGCTATAAGGCTTGTCCAAGCTTGAACCAGAGTGCCGCCGCTTCCCTGGTGGCCATCGAGAATCAGCTCGAAACCGGCACTGGTAACATCCGCCGTACCCGCAGCCTTGGGAATGCCGCTGTCCTGAGCGCTGGCGACTATGACCACAGGTTCGCCGCTGAAAGGTGTCTTGAATCCTGCATCAGTCCAATTGACTACGTTGACATAGTTAGTCACAATCGCCAGACTGGTATCCACCGTACCCTGTCCTACCGCTATCCACTGCACCCAATAAGCTCGAGTCTCCACAGCACCCCAGAGGTTTGTGAGAGCCACATCGAAACCTGTAGCTGAAATATTGTACGCGCAGGCCGACTTGGCGCTAAGGTTTAGCTGGGCGCTGGTGACTACTACTGGGGTGCCCTTGAAAGCGGTAGGGAATGTTACATGGGCGCCGTTGCTGTATTCCGCAACACCCCTCTGAATCATCAGACCACCCGAAACAGTAGGGGTAGGCGTAAGCTTAGGTGTGGCCGTGGGTTTAGGCGTAGCTGTCAGCTTCGGTGTAGCCGTAGGGTTGGGCGTAGCCGTGATTGTTGGCGTCGCTGTTGCTCCGCCTCCACCCTCCTCACCACAACTACACCCCATTCCCGTCAACGTAAGCCCAACTATCAGCAATAATACAGCCAGAAATGTTAAGCGTTTCACTTCTTCCCCCTTCTAGCTTCGGTCCGAGGACAGGTTAAACCATCCCCCAACATCTTGCCTCACACTCAGTGTCTTGTCAAGCTTGGCACAGCTCGAATCGGGATTCGTGGAGCGGTTGGGAGTGCTTCATGCTGTCCGACAACGACCAATTACGACTAATTTAGCACCTGGGTTA
>CAYGWR010000129.1:0-3331 GCA_964353645.1 uncultured Dehalococcoidia bacterium | reverse complement strand
GGTTGAAGCATTCGATATCTCCGATCTTCCAGCAGGCTGCTTTCGACTATCTGGGCCTCGATATTCGCTACGAGGTATGGGAAACAGCTAAGGATGAGCTGCCTGAGGTGGTGGAGGAGATACGAGATCCTTCGAAACTCGGCGCTAATGTTACTATACCCCATAAACAAGCGGCGCTGCCGCTTTTGGATGATGTCGATAGTGACGCTCGTCGTATCGGCGCGGTGAATACTATAGTTAACCGTGGAGGCAAGCTCACCGGCTATAATACGGACAGCAGCGGTTTTCTGAGAGCGCTTCGCGAGGATGGCGGTTTTTCTCCCCGAAACAAACGGGCTGTACTTCTCGGTGCCGGTGGGGCTGCGCGGGCAGTAGGCTTCGCCCTCGTTGGGGCTGGGGTGAAATCGCTTGTTATACTCAACCGTACGCAAAGTAGGGGAGAGGCGCTGGCATGGGACCTCAAGGTGTCTGATACCAAGGTCGTTGCTTTATCGTGGAAGGATGGCAAGACCTTGACGGCGCTTACGGAGTGCGACCTGCTGGTGAACTGCACATCGGTGGGCATGAAAGATAGCGTCAGTGAGGGCAAATCGCCGTTAGGGGTAGGGCTGATTCCTAAGCGAGCGCTGGTTTACGATGTGGTGTATAATCCCATAGAGACGCCGCTGATTTCGGCGGCGAAAAAGGCAGGTGCGCGTACCCTGGGCGGCTTGCCCATGCTGGTATATCAAGGTGCGGCATCGTTCGAACTGTGGACGGGCAAATCAGCGCCGATTGACATAATGATGAGGGTGGCGAAGAGGGCTTTGACGAAGTGATGGTGGAATCCCCCTCCTTTTATTCCCTCCCTCAGGGGGGAATAAAGAATCAATCTTAGATTACAGTTGAAATTAGACTATTATTGTGCTATAGTAAGACATTCGGAAAGTCAGACAGTACAAGGAGTTTTGTCATGGTGGAGTTAGTACAGGTAAGAAAGAAGGCGCAGGTCACTTTGCCTCGATCTGCTCGCCAAGCTCTGAATATTGAGGAGGGAGACTTCCTCGATGTCAGGGTGAGGAACAATGAGATCGTACTACGCGTGAAGAAGCTAGTGGACAAGGAACAGGCATGGTTCTGGACCAAACGCTGGCAGGAGGGTGAAAAGGAAGCTGAGGAAGACATCAGCGCTGGACGTGTCTATAACTTCGATAGCGCCAAAGAAGCAATAGCTTTCTTACACAAGCGCGTTAAGAAGAGCTCGCGCACAACCAGTGAGGCTTAATCTGCGATGCCTATCCAGTTTACTGAGCGATATGTCAAGCAATACGAGAGATTGCCCAAGGCTATACAGAGGAAGGTGGACAAAGCCCTTCGTCTACTAGACATGGACTTCAGGCATCCGGGGCTACGGAGCCATTCTATAGAGGGTGCGCGAGGTATATTTGAAGCTTACGTTGATGCTAAGTATCGCATTACTTTCGAACGGCGTGGTGACGTTTTCGTTATGCGCAACGTGGATAACCATGATGATTGTCTTAGGAATCCCTAGTTCATGATTAGGAAGGAGATCCATCTGGAATGATGTTGGTGGGTTTCTGATGGTGAACTGGGCGGCTTGCCCATGCTGGTATATCAAGGTGCGGCATCGTTCGAACTGTGGACGGGCAAATCAGCGCCGATTGACATAATGATGAGGGTGGCGAAGAGGGCGTTGGCGAAGTGAAGGAGACATATGTTCCGTTTTTTAACTGCGGGTGAATCGCATGGACAGGGTCTGGTGTCAATCATCGAGGGGGTACCTGCAGGGCTGGCCCTCGATGAAGAATACATAGCTAAAGACCTAACGCGTCGCCAGCAAGGATATGGGCGGGGTGCTCGCATGGCTATTGAGGAGGATCGCGCCGAAATCGCCTCTGGGGTGCGGCATGGAGTGACCATGGGCAGCCCTATCACACTACTCATACTCAATCGAGACTGGGAAAACTGGAAACAGGTAATGAGCGTCTTACCTGTGGAGCAGGAGGTTGAGCCTGTTACACGCCTCCGCCCCGGACACGCTGACCTGGCGGGGACTATGAAATACAACCTTGACGATGTCCGTCCTATTTTGGAGCGCGCCAGCGCCAGGGAGACGGCGAGCCGCGTCGCTGTGGGAGCTGTCGCCCGCAAGCTGCTCGGTGAGTTCGACATAGAGATACACAGCCACACTGTCTGCATCGGCGGGCGCTGGGCTAAGCAGGTCGAGAAAATTGACTGGTCAAAAGTGGAGAAGTCGCCGGTTCGCTGCGCTGATAGCAAGGCGGAGAGGGCTATGCTCTCAGCCATCGACGAAGCCAAAAAGTCGGAGGATAGCCTGGGCGGTATCTTCGAGGTAATTGCCAGCGGCGTTCCCATCGGCCTGGGAAGCCATGTCCACTGGGACCGCAGGCTCAATGGCAGGATAGCCCAGGCTATGATGAGCATCAATGCGGTAAAGGGTGTGGAGATCGGGGCTGGCTTTAATGAGGCAAGCCTACCGGGCTCGCAGGTTCAGGATATTATAGAGCTTGGTGCAAAGCATAGCTGGAGGCATGTTACCAACCGGGCCGGCGGTATCGAGGGCGGCATGAGCAACGGCGAGCCGATAGTTGTACGCGCTGCGGTCAAGCCTATTCCCACTATGAGTAAACCTTTGCCCTCGGTCGATTTACGGACAGGCGAGAAGGTTGATGCCCATTTCGAACGAAGCGATGTCTGCGTCGTCCCCGCAGCGGGCGTTATCGGGGAGGCGATGCTGGCTATAATTCTCGCCGAAGCGATGCTGGAGAAGTTCGGCGGCGACCACATCAAGGAAACCTTGCGCAACTATCGGGGCTATCTCGAGTCGATAGGCCCCAGAAAATGATATGAGCAATCTGGGCTTTCACTGCCATAACCTCGACCTTTTCGATGAGATGATAATTGGCAATGGCCTTCGCCGTGGCGAGTTCTATAACCTCCCCGCTGATGAACTCCCCAGGCTCAAGCGGCTGCTAAGGCGACATAAGCTGGAGTGGAGTATCCACTCTCCATTGATTCAGCTTGACTGGTATCCCCAGCCCCCGACCTGGTCTTTCCTTTGCGATGTGGAAGCGGATAAAAGGGAATTGACCATGAAGATGATAACACTGACCATGGAGCAAGCCGATGAGTTCGGGGCTGAATATGTGGTAGTCCACTTCCCATCGCCGGCCTCGGAGGAAACGGAGGAAAGCAGGTCGAAGCTCAAGGAAATCGCCTGGAAAAGCTGCGACCGACTCGCTGAGCTCAGCTTGAAGAGGAGTATTCCCATTCATATAGAGGGTGTGGGGGCGAGCCCTTTGATTAACGC
>CAYGWR010000128.1:0-3398 GCA_964353645.1 uncultured Dehalococcoidia bacterium | reverse complement strand
TATCAAATATCCCTCAAATTTATGATTCGTATCTATTGTGCCATCTAGCATTAGGCTGTGTCAAATACATAAATTTCGAGCCCGTTTAATAACGGGGGAGTGCAGAGGGGGTTGATAAGAGTGCCATTCGGCGTTAGAGCATATCAAATAACGTTTTCAGCATCTGGGGCAATGCAAAGGGGAACTTGTAGGGGCGTTCAACTGAACGCCCTCCTAAAGGGATGCGGGGTGCCCCGCAGAACGGCTATCTACGGCGGGCAGTGAGCGCAGGTGGACATGAAGAGGCTGGTACTCAAATAGCGGTCCCCACGGTCGGGCAGGAGCACCACCACCGTGCCTGATTTCATACCTTGGGCAACCTTGAGAGCCCCCGCCACCGCCGCACCGCTCGACATCCCCACAAACAGGCCTTCCCGTGTGGCAAGCAGCCTGGTGGTCTCAAACGCCTCATCATCCGTAACGGTGATCTCATCATCCATGGCAGATTTCTTGAAGATACGGGGGACAATGGATTCATGCAGATTCTTGAGCCCCTGGATACTATGGTTCAGGGTGGGCTCTACGCCAACGATTTTCACGGAAGGTTTGCGCTCTTTGAGGTACTTGGAGACACCCATCAAGGTACCGGTTGTGCCCATGCCTGCCACGAAGGCATCCACTTCACCCTTTGTCTGTTTGAGTATTTCAGGGCCAGTTGTCTCATAATGAGCCACCACGTTGTTCTCGTTGTCAAATTGATTCGGCATAAAATATTGCTCAGGGCTCTCCTCGAGGATTTTGTGTGCCCGTATTATAGCGCCATCGGTGGAACGCTTCCCCGGTGTGAGTTCGATCTCAGCGCCGAAGGCTTCGATAGTGCGCCGCCGCTCCACGCTGACGCACTCGGGCATAGCCAGCTTCACTTTGTAGCCTAAAGCCGCCCCAATCATTGCCAGAGCGATGCCGGTGTTGCCGGATGTGGGCTCGAGGATAGTCTTGCCGGGAACCAGCTTGCCCGACTCTATGGCTTTCTTTATCATATATAAAGCAGGGCGGTCCTTGACCGAGCCGCCGGGATTGCTTCCTTCCAGCTTGGCCATCAACCTGACCCGATGGTTTGTATTCAGGTTCCTCAGCTCTACAAGCGGTGTATTTCCTATAGAATCAATAACGCTCATCTCTAATCTCTACGCCCTGCAAATTTAGGCAATGTTCAGATTGCCACCGAAAGTATTATATCATAGAAATCTCCGCTGGATACCCGCTAGCTTGCTGGCGGGAGGAAAGCGGCCAGTTCCCGTCAGATAAAGAGCGTGGCATTTGGCATTTGCCTGAATTGAATATCGTGGGTATGAAAATAAGTTCCTCCAACTACGTATGCAATTCCCAGTGACTACGCATGTCAGAAAATCTTAAGATGCCCTCAGCTTGCTGAGGGGTGATTCACCTATTATTAAGGGAACTCTTATAGGTCTAAATCCGTCTTTATAATTAGAGCGACTTTAATCTGAAGCCCTATAATACCGGAATCGGGGGTAGCTATTATGAAAAAAATAGTCTTTAGCGTATTGATAATAGTGTTAGTATTTGTGAGCCTGGTTGGTTGTGGCGAAGGTGCATTGGTAGGAATCGCACACTCGGAGAAGCAGCGACTAACTTCGCCAGATGTCAGTACTTCTGATCTTAATAGTCTGGCCGATGGGAACAGTGCGTTCGCCTTCGACCTCTACCAGGCCCTCAGAGGTGAGAAGGGAAATTTATTCTACTCCCCCTATAGTATCTCCCTGGCACTCGCTATGACGTACGCAGGTGCCCGCGGTGAAACCGAACAGCAGATGGCCAATACCCTTCACTTCATATTGCCCCAGGATCGCCTGCACCCTGCATTCAATAGTCTAGACCTGCAACTCGCCAGTCGCGGTAAGGGTGCCAAGGGCAAAGATGAAAAGGGATTCCGTCTCAACATCGTAAATGCAATCTGGGGACAAGAGGATTATAAATTCCTCGCTGTATTCCTCGATGTGCTGGCTGAGAACTACGGTGCCGGGCTAAGACTCCTCGATTTCGTCAACGCGCCGGAAGAGTCCCGCGTCACTATTAATAACTGGGTAAGCGACCAAACAGAGGGCAAGATAAAGGACTTAATTCCACAAGGCGTCATCGACGAAATGACAAGGCTAATCCTCACTAACGCTATCTACTTCAATGCAGCCTGG
Source organism: uncultured Dehalococcoidia bacterium (assembly GCA_964353645.1). GTDB lineage: Bacteria > Chloroflexota > Dehalococcoidia > SZUA-161 > SZUA-161 > JACWAE01. The sequence continues at coordinate 1,203 of CAYGWR010000128.1, read as the reverse complement.
CTGAACCCCTTCAGTAAGGATATGACGCACGATGGCACTTTTTATTTGCTTGACGGCGTCGAGGTCACTGTGCCCATGATGAGGCAAACCGAATCCTTTGGCTATGCAGAGGGCGAGGGATATCAAGCAGTGGAGTTGCCTTACGACGGCGGCCAACTCTCGATGGTCATCTTACTCCCTGAGTCGGGGCAATTCGATTCTTTTGAGCAATTGCTTGATGCTAACCATGCAGGTGCAATATTGAAAGACCTGGAAAACAGGCAGGTCACTCTGACCATGCCCAAATTCGAATTCGAATCGGAGTTCAGCCTTGTCGATGCCCTTTCCGCAATGGGTATGCCAATTGCGTTTTCTGCAGCGGCGGATTTCTCAGGCATGACCGGCAACTATGACCTGACCATCGGAGACGTATTACACAAGGCGTTTGCTTCTGTGGACGAGGCCGGGACAGAAGCCGCAGCCGCTACCGCAGTAGTAATGAAAGTGACATCGATGCCAGAGGAGCCAATTGTAGTGACTGTTGACCAGCCCTTTATCTTTCTCATCCGCGACATACAGACAGATGCCATTCTCTTTGTGGGCCGTGTTATGAATCCGAGTGCATAGTGCACCTTAGTTTTAGTCAGAGTGGCAGAAGCCAAACCTAAAGTCAGGTCATACTTTCTTTATTAAACAGCGTCAATCTCTAATACTTCTATTTTCCCAGGAATTCCCAGGCTCAATTCTGGAGAGACTTTCTTGTTATGGAGGTTGTTTATTAACCTCTTTTCAACCCCCTATTTCCCCTACTCTTGGGGGAATTTAAGATTGGGGGATACCCCCGAACCCCAGTCCTTCTTAGGTAGGAAGGAGGGCTTCGCCCCTCTGCATACCTCAGTTGGTAAACGACCTCATTACCTGCTGCTGATCAGGGAAAGCTTTAAGAGGCGTTAACGGGGGTTGAAATATAATGCTTTGCAGGATGTGAGGCTTTTTCTAGACGGGCAGAAGCAGGGGGAGTTGGCAGGCGAGGTTCCTGAGATCTCTGAATTGGCGGTAAAGCCAGGTGGTGATGTCTTCCTCTTCGATACTTTTCCTGAGTGCCTCGGTTCTTCTTCTTCTCTCCGTAGAATCCATAGTCAGTGCTTCGTAAAGCGCCTGGGTTGTTCCTTCCAAATCTGCCGGCGCCACAGAGATAACGTTTTCTTTAAGTTGCTCGTAGGC
>CAYGWR010000127.1:0-3405 GCA_964353645.1 uncultured Dehalococcoidia bacterium | reverse complement strand
GTTGAGGAAGCACTGGAGAAAGTCCTGAGCTATGTGGATGTGCTCGAACCAGAAAACGAGCCCATCCTGAATAGTTTGGGACGTGTCCTGGCAGAGGATGTCTACTCCGATATAAACATACCGCCGCTGGATAATTCAGCTATGGACGGCTATGCAGTGCAGGCCGAGAGCACCGAGGGTGTCAGCCCTTCCTCACCTCGAATACTTCGCATCATCGGGGAGGTAGCCGCAGGCTATATAGCCAGGGAGGAGGTAACGCCCGGCACCGCCATCCGCATTATGACCGGTGCGCCCATCCCCAAGGGTACCAACGCTGTGGTTCAGTTTGAAGATACCGATGAGGAAAAGCGCAAGGCAGCCAAGAAACCCTTAACTGAGATAGGCATACTGCGTCAGGCAGCGAAGGGATTGAACATCAGATGGGCCGGGGAAGACATCTCCAGTGGCAGCCTGGTTCTGAAGGCTGGGACAGTGCTTCGCCCTCAAGAGATAGGCGTTCTCGCCTCATTGGGAAAGGATGTTGTCCCCGTTATCCGTCGCCCGGTGGTAGCTGTACTGGCAACAGGAGATGAGCTTGTAGACATCAAAGAGCCACTGCCGCCGGGAAAGATATACAACAGCAACACCTACAGCCTTGCTGCGCAGGTAAGTCGCTACGGCGGCGTTCCCAAGATACTGGGGATTGCCCGGGATAACATCAAGGCTCTGGAGGATAAGATAAAACAGGCGCGTGATGCTGACTTGCTCATAACCTCCGCAGGAGTATCTGTAGGAGAATACGATGTAGTCAAGGATGTCCTGGCCCGGCTGGGAGAGGTAACCTTCTGGACAGTGCGCATGAAGCCGGGCAAGCCCCTCGCTTTCGGGCTATTGCATCTGGGCAAAAGGAAGATACCGCACCTGGGTCTTCCCGGAAACCCGGTAAGCTCCATGATAGCCTTCGAGCAGTTTGCCCGTCCGGCTATCCTGAAGATGCTGGGGAAGAAGGACTTCGCTAAGCCCACTATCAAAGCCAAGAGCGAAGGCCGTTTAGAGAATAAGGATAGACGGCGTGTCTTCGCCAGGGTCAGAGTAACTAAACGCGATGGCCAGTACTTCGCTTGCCTCGTAGGTCCCCAGGGCTCGGGCATACTGACCTCCATGGCACAGGCCAACGGGCTAATGATTGTTCCTGAAGACAAGCCGGCAATCGAGGTAGGTGAAGAAGTCCAGGTGCAGATGCTTGACTGGAACGAGGAGATGTAGATGATTCCTGTAGTATGCATTGTCGGTAAAAGTGGAGTGGGTAAAACCTATGTCATGGAGAAGCTAGTAGCTGAGCTTAAGAGCCGGGGCTATCGGGTAGCTACCATCAAGCACAGCGCCAGCGGCTTCGACATAGACCAGGAAGGGAAAGACACCTGGAGGCATGCCCAGGCAGGGAGCGATACCGTGGCCATAAGCTCACCACAGAAGATCGCCATAATCAGGAAAGTTGACCACGACCACAACCTCGCCGAGCTCTATCGATTCATAGGGCCGGACTTCGACATCATCCTCGCTGAGGGATTCAAACATGATAAAGCACCCAAGATCGAGGTTCACCGCAAGAAATTTGGCCCTGACTTGCTGTGCACGAAGGAAGAACTCCTCGCCATAGCCACCGACGAAAAACTGGATATGGATGTGCCCCAGTATAATTTCGAAGATGCTCCCGGGCTGGTCGACCTCATCGTGAAGAGGTTCCTCACCAGCGAGAAGGAGGGCATAGTCACGCTCTTTGTCAACGAGGAGCTGGTACCGCTCAACCCCTTTGTCAGAAGCATTATCACCAAGACATTGCTCGGCATGGTCTCCGCGCTCAAGAAGGTTTCGCAGGCTACCAGCGTTGACATCTCAATCAGAAAGAAAGGCGGAGAATGATTTTCGAGGCAGCCAATTTTGTCTTCGAACCACCTGTTGAGGTTGCATTTGCACACCGAATCTTGATAAAGCCAAGCGCCGGTTGCTCCAAGCCTCACCCCATAACTACAAGCCGGGAGACGCTGGGCGCAGTGATCTCCGGTATAAGGAAGGTCAGCTCCGCCGACATCCTGATTCTCGAAGGAAGCGCCGGCGATGAAATAGTACACTCAATATATAAAGAGCTGGGCTACGATTTCCCGCATACAATGCTGCTGGATGTCGACCAATGTGTCCCTGTAGCAGTGGAGAATCCTCTTTCCAAACCCTTCGTCCTGACTACTTTCTGGATACCTAACGTCATATTGTCCTGTGATTTCCTGATAACCATCGCCCCTTTCAAAGTGGTGGCAGGACAGGGCAGTTTCAGCATCAGGAACCTGCTGGGTCTGCTCCGCGCCTCTAAGTATCAGCAGGAGGTAAAAGGCTTCCGCGGGGTGGAGCAGATTCCGGGGATCGATAACACTATCGCTGACTTGTACTTTACCTTACCATTCGACCTGGGGATAATAGACGGTCGCCAGAAATTCATCGGTGCCAAAGACCATTTTCAGGGTGAGGTCGAGGACTATGGTAAAATATTCGTTGGCCCACCCTATGAGGTAGACTCTGAGGCTTCGGATGCCGCGGGGGTAACAACAGGTTATCTTCGCTTGATCGAAGAGGTTAAAGCCAAACAAGGGGGTAGTTCATGACGACAGAGCAGGATATGGGTATTGATGAGATACGGCTTCGCTACTTCATAGATTTGGACTGGTACCAACAACAGGAGCGTTCCTTTGCCACGCTCGCCGAAAGCCGCCTGTGCCCAACGTCTCGCAAGAAGGAGAAGACAAAATCAGAAGCTGCTTTACTGCGCACTATAAGACAATGCTGCTCGAAACGCGATGGTTTTATCACACCGAATATGCCATTGCTGGAGATGATCTTTCGTCTTTTGCTCGCTAACGGTAACCAACCACTAGAGTTAGAGCAAATGCAAGAACAATTGCAGAAGTGGCTGGGCGATACTAGCAATTCTCGAGACTTATCAGTCCCTAAGCTGAAACGCATCCTCAGCAACGATCAGTACTATGGCTTGAGGTCGGTTCCTTTGACGGAAGAGGAGAAGAAGACTTAGTAATTCAACTGAAAGTCGTTGAAGCGCCCTGTGTACTCTGCCCACTTCACTTCAACACGCTCCACCTTGGCTCGAGACGGTCCAGTATTTAGGTGGTTAAGCAGTTCGCCCAGCTTCGTTTTCTCTCCTTCTGCCCAAACCTCAATTGCTCCGCCGCCGGATAAATTTCTTACGTAGCCTTTCAATCCCAGCGCTTCGGCACGATCCCGAACAAAGGCACGAAAATAGACACCTTGAACACGCCCATGTACTATAGCTAAGAAAGATGCTTGCTCCAACACTATTCCCTCCCCTAGATGCCCTACGAAGTTCAGAGCACGCCGGCAAAGGGACGAGGCTCAATG
>CAYGWR010000126.1:0-3461 GCA_964353645.1 uncultured Dehalococcoidia bacterium | reverse complement strand
TAAAGCTCCCTGGCCATTTGATTCAGATAACACCGCCCTGTAGTGCTTCATGCTGTCCTCAGCTCTATATTCGGCAGACTGAAAGTAAAAAATAGGGGTGTGCTTGGCCTCAAAATCGGCACCAACTTTAGGGCGCAGTCTTCTAATATGTATAGAACCCCTTGCCTGTCTTGACACCCAGCTCGCCCGCTGCAATCTTGTCCAGAAGAATCTTGGGTGGCGCATCTGATGCATCCCCGGATTCTCGATAGTATGACATTTCAATGTCATGAACGACATCTAACCCAACTACATCCATCATAAAGAAAGGCCCATAAGCCGTCCCCAGAAATGCCTGCCATGCCTGATCAACTTCTTCAACTGACGCCACGCCCTCGTCAACCACCAGGAGACACTCCTTCTTGACAGCACGCCAAACCCGATTGATAACAAACCCAAAGCTCTGCTTCCGAGCCAGAACCGATATCAAGCTGATGCTATGAACAAACTGGCGCGTTTTTTCGATAGTGTTGTCAGATGTGGCGGTGCCGCCCATCAATTCGACCAATGTGTTGTCTCTTACAGGCGGGTAGAAATGAAGGTTAATCACCCTGTCCGGTCGGCTGGTAGCGCCTTCGATCCGCGATACGGGAATAGAGGAACTATTGGTGGCCAAAATGGTATGAGCGGGGCATACCCGATCCAACCTGGCGAAGACTTCTCGTTTCAGTTCCAGATTCTCTGGGACGGCCTCTATCACCAAATCGGTGTCTGAAGTAGCCCTTTTGATGCCGCTGGCCAACCGAATTCGTTGGAGCACATTATCCTTCTCATCCGCATTTGCGGGCTGGGCTGCGAAGGCGAAGTCGAATTTCTCCACGCAGGAAGGCATTACCCTGTCCAGTGCTTTGCTTGAGGCATCGTAGAAGCAGACCTTATAGCCCTTGACAGCGCAATGAAACCCTATCTGTGTTCCCATGAATCCCGCGCCCACAATAGTGATATTCTTGATTGGTTTTGAATAATTGTCCATGGTTGCCCCCTTCTTCTCGATTTTGCCGGCACATCTGTCAACCGAGGAGTATTGCAAGTGCAGTTCGCAGTCATCTATCTGTAAGTCGCCTGGGACAATATCACAAAGGGGTGGGGGTGTCAAATGTTGTGGGCTGTAGTCCATACCACCCAACTCTAGCTTGGATGCGTAGCAAGCCTTTAGGAATACAGTGGTATGCGCCAGAAAGAAGCGTTTTTGGAGCGCTTGGCGCCTTGATTAAGAAGGTGTTTAACGCCAGTGGGCGAGTAGTGGCAAGAGCCAGCCGAAAATGCCGGCAAAGGCGAGGTTCGCAACTAAAAGCATGAGCCCCCATTTCCTGCGCCTGATGAGGAGAACCAAATCGAACTCTAGACAATACGCTCCTTCTCAGAAGCGTTCATTGCCTTATCCAGGTTGATGGCACAACAACCCACTTCAGCCCCCGTGAGCCGTCCTATGATGCTAACCCTCTGCCCGCTTCTTCCGCAGGGACACGAAGATGTCTCATCAAGATATACCACGTCCTCGGTCAGGATGTATGCCGGGTAGGCCAGGCACGTTGGGTCTAGTATTACCAGGACCCCGCGCCTTCCATCGGGCACTTCCTTGCCGGAATCATCGGGTTCCCTGACGCTGAAGTGCACCCAGGGAGGAACGTGCTTCCAGTGGTGGCTGCACTCAATAGCCAGTATGTTTCCCTCAATCAGCCCGTACATATCTCTGATTTGGTCTGGCTGAACCCCTAGATACTCGGCGCATTCTTTGTTATACTCTTCTCGCGGGATCGCCTCACCCGTGAATCGCTTCCAGCCGCCCAGGTTGATGATTAGCGTTTCTCTATCTAGCTTCAGACGAATATCGTGCCTCTTGAGGTACTGCACGATTTTGCGCACCAGGAAGGGAGGGCCCACAAGGTGTCTTATGTGGTCGTTCTCCCATTGCCTCAGAAGCGCAATGGCTTCTTGCGGGTCGAAGCTGGCTTTTCTTACTATGAATCTGCTTGTATCTACTATTCCGGCAAGCATGTTCGAAACCTTGATCATGCCCATTTCTGGCACTTCTTCAGGCGAAGGCATCAGGAACAGTATCGCTCCGCTCGAGAACTTGAAAAAATCCCTGTACATTGCATACACGGCGAGTCCCCCTTGCGTGACAGTTTCCGAGTCCCGACGCGTTACGCTGGGGATTCCGCTGGTGCCGGTGCTCCTCATCTCGACCTCGATTTTATCCAGCCCCAGACTCAGTAGCTTTTGCGTATCTGTCCGTTTGAATTCGCTTCCCGGTATCAGAGGGATTTTTACCAGGTCGTCATAATGGCGGATACCTGCAGGGGTCACCCCCTGTTGCTCGCAGAGTCCGCGATAATATGCGTTGTTCTCGTAATGAAAGCGGAAGTTCTCGGCGATGAGGCTTGCCTTCAACTCTCCTTGTTCTTCAACTGGAAGCCCGAACACTTTATCCAAAGAGGTATACACGCTCCCCAATGGATTGAGCCCCGCTTTGCGGATTTCATCGAATAGCCTGTGATAGTTGTATGCCATTTTCCCCTCCTCCCGGTTACATCTTCCTTGCTTCAATCAGCTTGAACAGCCCCGTCCACAAATTGGTTACCCGTTCCACCTTTAAGCCGCTTTTTGCCACATTCTCCAATGGTCGCCGCCGGAAGTCTGCGCCCATCCGCATTATCAACGGATTGGCCAGCTTCATAACCCAGCGCGAAAAACGGTTGGAGCTCAAGTCCTGCTCTAGTAGAATTACCTTGCCGCCCGGTTTGCACACTCGCTCCACTTCCCTCATGCCGCAGAGCGGGTCGGGAATAGAGCAAAAGACCATAGTTCCTGTCACTGTGTCGAAAGTATTGTCTGCAAACTCCAGATTCTGCGCATCCATCTGCTGTAGGTCCACCTTCACCTTAAGCCTGCTGGCTTTGTCTCTAGCTCGCCTCAGCATTTCCTCGCTGAAGTCAACTGCGGTTATTTCAGCATCTGGAGGATAGTACGGTAAGTTATTGCCCGTGCCCACGCCGATTTCCAGGACGCGACTGCTTTCCACCCTGCTCCACAGGAGCCTGCGCCATTTCCTCACGCTAACCCACTCCATAAGAGCCATCATGTAGTCATAGTGTCGAGCCGTTCTATTCCACCGCCTCTTCACGATTTCTGTAGTCTTGTCCTCACTTGACATTTCAGAATTCCTCTCTGCCACCGACATTCGCGATAAAAACACAATAACAATTAGTAGCCTCTATGTATGCGACTTTTGTCGCAAAGCGTTATCCCATTCTGGCTTTTTGTTAAGTAAGTCGTCCACATTGAGTCTCAGAAGTTCCAAAAGTTGCCGTAGTAGCCACATGGGCAGGAGTTCATAATGCTATCAAGGTCACCCTAACACCGCCCTGTAGTGCTTCATGCTGCCATTGATGGAGTCTTCTCTCTATATGCCCTAAGCC
>CAYGWR010000125.1:0-3466 GCA_964353645.1 uncultured Dehalococcoidia bacterium | reverse complement strand
CTCGCACTTGACGGAATAGAGAGGGCTGATATAATAAATGATTGTTGGCACGATAATAATGAGGGTAATTGCAGGTAAAGCCAAAGGACATCGCCTGAAATCGCTAAGAAGTTCAGGGCTGCGTCCTACATCTGACCTGCTCCGAGGGGCGATTTTTAATATGCTGGAATCCACAGCTACCGATTGGTCGAGAGTGCTTGACCTCTATGCCGGCACCGGCGCTCTGGGCATCGAAGCCCTGAGCCGCGGCGCTGGGTGGACGGATTTTGTGGAAAAGAACCCAAGGTTGTGCGCCATCATCAAGGAGAATCTAGAGCATACCGGGCTCGCCGCACAAGGGGCTGTCTTCTGTATGACTGCAAATAAGGCCCTCTCCATCCTTAAAGAGAAATATGATATACTGCTTCTCGACCCTCCCTATGCTGACCCTTCTGTTACCACCACCACGGAGAGACTTTCCTCCTCACGCCTGGTTGGAGAGGACTCAACCATAGTCATTGAACACTCCCGGCGCGTCCCACTGAGGGAAAGATACGGTGATTTCCAACAAGTAAAGAATCTACGTCATGGCGATAGTTGCGTCTCTGTTTATCAATACGCTGGGGGTGAACCTTGACCAATGCTATCTACCCCGGGAGTTTCGACCCCGTGACAAACGGGCATCTTGATATAGCCAATAGAGCAGCGGCCCTTTTCGACGAACTGATCATCTGTGTGTACGATAGGCCGCAGAAACACCTGATGTTCAGCGCCAAGGAAAGAGTCGACTTGATAAAGAAGGCAGTTGCCCATCTACCCAACGTACGAGTAACGTCCTACGATGGACTCACCGTAGACTTAGCTCGTAAGATGAAAGCCAAGGTCATGGTGCGCGGGCTGAGGATGAGCTCCGACTTCGAGCGAGAGTTCGAGATGGCTCTGATGAACAAAAAGCTGGACCGCGAGATAGAGCTGGTGTGCCTCATGACCAGTCTCGAATTCCAGTTTCTCAGCTCCAGTTTACTCAAAGAGGCTTGTGAGCTGGGTGGAGACATCAGCAGTCTCGTTCCCAAACACGTTGCCGTTGCCTTGAAAAAGAAATTCCAGCAAACCCCAAAATAAGACGGAAAATAAAGCGTGGCCAAGAACGTTATTAGGAGGAAAGGAAATGGCCTATAAGATTACCGATGAGTGCATCAGTTGCGGCGCCTGCGAGCCTGAATGCCCGAACCAGGCAATCAGCGAAGGCGAGAAAATCTATGTTATCGACCCTAAGAGATGCACTGAGTGCGTAGGCGCCCACGAGTCATCCAAATGCAAAGAGGCCTGCCCGGTAGACTCCTGCGTCCCCGACGAGGCCCATAAAGAGGACAAGAAGCACCTGCTAGAAAAGTGGCAACATTTGCATCCCGGCGAGAAACCAGCCTCGGGCACTTTCTAGTAAACAGCTATCAGGATTCAGAAATCAACTGGGGGCGACTCACAAAAGTCGCCCCCAGTGAATCCACTGCAGCGAAATTGACCTCCCGTTCTCAGCAGGTTATATGTATTAGCGCTGCTACCCTCTTGCCTTGCTCTAGCAGCCCGTTGAACCCTGTCATCGCCTACTCAGAGGACAAGAATAGGTTGTGGCGGTATTTTCTACCATCGACTAAAATTGAGCCGAAGCTAACGTTGTCCACCTTCGCTAAAATATCACCTCCCCCTTTTCTTCTGATATAATGCCTTAAAGAGCCAAACCAATAATAGTCCATTGACCCTAATGAGGCAAAGAACCTTTCGGAGGTTGTCTATTAATCTCTTTTCAACCCCCTGCATCCCCCTCCTTCCTTGGAAGGATTGGGGGAATTTTGGGACTGGGGGATACCCCCAGACCCCCAGTCCTTCCGAAGAAGGACCCCTCTGCACTTCCCATTTGCTAAACGACCTATTTAGCGGTATTGAGTGATATGCCAACACAAAAACAACTGCTCCTGCTTTTCGATGGGCACGCCCTGGTACACCGTGCCTTCCATGCCCTGCCCCCGTTTTCGGTGACCAGGACCGGCGAGCCCACCGGGGCAGTTTATGGCTTCGCCAGCATGCTGCTCAAAGTGCTCGCCGATTTCAGGCCAACCCATTGGGCCATGGCTCTGGATAGCCCGGGCCCCACCTTCAGGCACAAGAAGTTCGAGAAATATAAAGCGCACCGTCCCCCAACCCCCGACGAGCTCAAGATTCAGCTCGCACGGGTGCGAGAGCTGATAAAATCGTTCAACCTACCCTCGTTTGAGGTACCAAGTTACGAGGCCGACGACATAATCGGTACCATCTGCAAGAAAGCCAGTGAGCAGGACATCGACATCCTTATAGTTACCGGAGATACCGATACCTTGCAACTCGTCTCCCCCCACGTTAGAGTGCTCACCCCTAAACCGGGGAAACGCTTCAGCGACACCATCATTTACGATGAGGCAGCAGTGCAGCAACGCTACGAACTATCTCCCAATCAGCTTACCGACTTCAAGGGGCTGAAGGGCGATCCCTCGGATAATATCCCGGGCGTGCGCGGCATCGGCGAGAAGACCGCGACAAAGCTGATACAGGCTTTCGGCAGCATCGAAAGCATCTACCAGCATATTGACGAGGTGACCCCGCCCAAGGCCAAAGAGGCGCTACAACAAAACGAGCAGGCGGCGCGGCAGAGTAAGGAGCTAGTCACTATAGACACCGATGTGCCCATTGACTTCGACCTGGATGCCTGTCGAGTCAGCACCTACGAACGGGGCAAGGTGGCCGAGCTTTTCCGCGAGCTGGAGTTCTCCAGCCTGCTCCCCAAGCTGCCCGAGACTATGGTCGAGGAGGAGAAACCTGCTCCGGTAGAGCCACAAATCAGCAGGGAAGCGGGCGACTACCAGATTGCGGATACCCCTGAGGCTCTCAACAAAGTAGTCAACGCCCTATCCCATGCCGAATCCTTTGTCTTCGATGTCGAGACCACCAGCCTGAACCCCAGGCAGGCAGCGCTGGTGGGCATCTCCCTGTCCATTGCGCCAGGCAAGGCCTGGTATTTGCCAGTTAGCCACTCTTCAGGAAATCAGCTACCCATCCAGCAGGTCATGGACAAGCTCAAACCTCTCCTGGAAGACCGCAAGGCGGCCAAGGTGGCCCATAACGGCAAGTACGATATGACGGTGCTTCAGAAATACAGGGTGAATGTGCAGAATCTTGGCTTCGACACCATGATTGCCGCCTACCTTCTGGGCGAAAAGTCGCTCGGCCTCAAACCTCTCGCCTTCTCCACGCTAGGCATCGAGATGACGCCCATAAGCAACCTGATCGGCAGCGGGGCCAAACAGATTTCCATGGCCTGGGTAGACATACCCAGAGTGGCGGAATACGCCTGCGCCGATGCTGACATGACGTGCAGGCTGAGCAAGCTGCTGGAAGCAGAGCTTAAGGCTCAGGGATTATGGAAGCTGTTCGCTGAGGTGGAGATGCCGCTGCT
>CAYGWR010000124.1:1872-3470 GCA_964353645.1 uncultured Dehalococcoidia bacterium | reverse complement strand
GAGGTGGGAGCGCATGAAGAGGAGATTTTGCAGGACGTGGAGCTTCTCGCAGAGTTAGACCTGATACTGGCGAAGGCGAAATACGCAGGCAAAGTGAAAGCCACCGAACCTGTGATTGCCGCAGACGGTGTGCTCAGGCTGGTCAACGCCCGACACCCCCTGCTCAAGGGCAAGGCGGTGCCCCTGTCGGTGGAAATGGGGCAGGACTATTCCATACTGGTCATTACCGGGCCAAATACCGGGGGCAAGACCGTGGCCCTCAAAACCATTGGGCTGCTGACCCTGATGGCTCAGGCGGGCATGCCCATCCCTGCCTGGGGGGAAAGCTGCATACCTATCTTCGACGGCGTCTTCTCCGATATCGGCGACGAGCAGAGCATCGAGCAGACCCTTTCCACCTTCAGCTCGCACATAGGCAATATCGTGCGCATCATCGGGGCGTCCACGGAGAAGAGCCTGGTGCTCCTGGATGAGCTGGGCACCAGCACTGACCCCAATGAAGGGGCTGCCCTGGCGCGGGCTATCCTGCTGCACTTTCTTTCGAGAAAAACAATGGCTGTGGCTACCACCCATTACAGCGACCTCAAGATTTTCGCCCATACCACCCCAGGCCTGAGGAACGCCTCGCTGGACTTTAACCCGGTCACGCTGGCGCCGACATATCATCTCACCATGGGCATACCCGGCGGCAGCAACGCCCTCGCCATAGCCTCGCAGTTGGGGCTGCCTGCCGGGATAATCGCCTCCGCCAAGGAGATGATAGCGAAGGGCACGCAGGATATGGAAAAACTGCTCGCCGATTTGATGAGCGAGAAGCAGAGTGTAGAGACGCTGCACCTCGGCCTGGAGAAAGAGAAAAACGAGGCGGAGAAGCTAAAAAGCAAGCTGGAGCATGAATTTCAGGAACTGGAAGAGCATGAGCAGAGCATGCGTCGCGAGACAAAGGAGAGGCTTGCCGAGCAGGCGGACGAGTTGCAAAGGCAGATTCGCGACACGGCATCGGAACTGAAGAAGGCGAAGTCACAGGAAAGCATTGAGCAGGCTAAGAAGGCGCTGGCTGCAGTGCGCGAGCAACTGAAGAGCGAGAAGTGGAAGGCCGAGCCTGCCCGCGAAGAAGCGCCCGGAGAGGCGGTTGAGGAGGGCAAAATCGCCGTAGGAGCTAGAGTGTGGTTGGGGGATATAAGTACATGGGGAGATGTACTTTCACTGCCGGACAGCGATGGGCAATTCGATGTCCAGGTAGGACAGACCAGGCTCAGGTTGAATATCGATAATGTGGAGAAGGTGATGCCGTCCACAGGCAAGGCACTGCCGGTATCACATGCGGTGAAAAAAGACCTGAGCCCCAAAACGAGGTCATACGAGCTCGACCTGCGAGGTAAGCGTGCCGAGGAGGTAGCTCCTGAGCTGGACACCTACCTCAACGATGTTTCAGTTGCCAATTTCAGCCAGGTGCGCATCATCCACGGCTTCGGCACCGGCGTGGTGCGCCAGATTGTACGGGACATTCTTGCCTCCCATCCGCTGGTCAAGTCCTTTCGCCCCGGCGGCAAAGGGGAGGGCGGGGATGGGGTGACGGTGGTGGAGTTGTAAAGCCA
>CAYGWR010000124.1:0-1772 GCA_964353645.1 uncultured Dehalococcoidia bacterium | reverse complement strand
AAGCCAAACAGGCAGATAAAAAGTATGACGTGTAATCCTGACAAGCACGAACGCCGTTCCATAAGATTAAGGGATTACGACTATTCACAGGCTGGGGCGTATTTTATCACGATATGCACCTATGGAAAGGAAAGTATATTTGGCAACGTTGTCGATGGAGAAATGCAACTAAATGAATGTGGTCGCGTGGTTGAAGAGGAATGGGTGAAAACAGCAGAAATCCGAAAGAATGTTGAATTGGATATTTCTGTAGTCATGCCCAATCATTTTCATGGAATTCTGGTCATTGTTGACAAATGTAGGGGCACAGCGCGCTGTGCCCCTACGGTAGGAAACAGGCAATTTGCTAAGATGACATCAGCTTCGCTACCAGCTATTATTCGTTCCTTCAAATCCGCTGCAACTAAGCGAATAAATGAATTGCGCGATACACCTAATACGCCCCTCTGGCAACGTAATTACTATGAACATGTGATACGAAACGAAGACGACTTGGATGAAATAAGAGAATATATTGTGAACAATCCTTTGAAATGGCATTTGGATAGCGAAAATCCCAACAATGTGGGCGAGGTGCCCTCGCCCCTACGGTAAAATTGGGATGCATTTATGTTAATATCAAACCATCGCCGTTTTAGCAGACAAAGGATGCTCCAACTGCTTGATGAACTGGCGGATGCTGAGAGTCCGGCGACATCGCTGTATATCCCCCACGACTTGCCCGCGTCTGAGGTCGAGAAAACGCTCAAGGCTCCGTTGGGGCCGGGCGTAGCAGAAGTTATATCAGACATCGCTGAGGCTGTCGGCCGTTCCAAGACGGGCACTGTTATTCTCTGGGGCGAGCAGGGGAAATACCTGGTGCTGCCGCCGTTTCCCATAAAAGAAAAGCTATTCGCCAGCGGCTACGATGTTGAGCCTCTTCGTGCGCTCCTGCAACAAGACCTCACGGTTGCCCTGATACTGCTGCGTCTGGGTGCTTATGCTGTCGGCGTATTCCAAGGAGAGAAGCTGGTATCCAGTAAGGTGGGGACAGGGCTGGTGCACTCACGCCACAAAAAAGGCGGCTCCTCGGCTCACCGCTTCGAGCGGCACCGCGAGAAGCAGATAGAGTACTTTTTCACCAGGGTTTGCAACCATGTGCAAGAGCGTTTGGAGCCTTATCTTCAGCAACTCGACTACGTAATCTACGGGGGCGAACGACATACCCTGCTCTCTTTTCGCAAGCAATGCCATTTTTTACAACAGTTAGACGGGCGAACTCTAGGAACATTACTGAACGTGCGCGAACCCAAGCAGGCAGCGCTGGAGGCAGCGATAACCCAGGTATGGTCAAGCGAGGTGATTCAGTGGGAAGAAAGCCAAGATTCTTCGCTTCACTCAGAATGACATAAGGCTGTAGGGGCGGTTCGCGAACCGCCCCTACGGGTGAGACAAAAGTCACATACATCAATAATGACAACTTCTAGAATTTGATTCAATTGAGGTTTGTACGCTGTGCCCAACCGATTGATCAACGAGACCAGCCCCTATCTGCAGCAACATGCCCATAACCCCGTGGACTGGTATCCCTGGGGCGAGGAAGCCCTGAGCCGCGCTGCGCGAGAGGATAAGCCCATCCTGCTCAGCATAGGCTACTCCGCCTGCCACTGGTGCCATGTCATGGAGCGAGAGTGCTTCGAAAACAAAGACATCGCCCGCCTCATGAACGAGAACTTCGTCAACATCAAAGTGGACCGCGAGGAGAGGCCCGACCTCGACGCAATCTATATGGA
>CAYGWR010000123.1:0-3529 GCA_964353645.1 uncultured Dehalococcoidia bacterium | reverse complement strand
GACTGGGTACAAAAAGCGAAGTACTTGCATTTTGAGGAAACTTTGATGTATACTATGAGGGAAAGTGAGTTGATTCAGCAGTACCTGCAGGAACACGGTAAGCTTCCAGAAGGTAACGAGGACTTATTCTAAAATAAACTTTAGTACAAAAGTGAATATTGCTTCCTGGTGGTTAGAGCGGGGTGGTACCACCCGTTCCCATCCCGAACACGGTAGTGAAACGCCCCAGCGCAGACGATACTGAGGGGGCAACTCCTTGCGGAAAATATGCCACTGCTGGGAAGCTTAAAAGAGCCCAAATTTCGGAGGTATAGTGAATTTGGGCTCTTTTCTTTTGAGCCCCTTTGTGTTAAAATGGGCTCAAAAGCCAGTACTAAAGTCTGGCCTGAAAACCAGTACCGAGGAAAGATTCGGGCCACAGTAACTCGGGCGGAGTTGGGAAATGGCTGCTAATAGATTCGATAAGTTCACAGAGCGGGCGCGCAAGGTTCTGGCCTTGGCCCAGGAAGAGGCCCGAAGGTTCAACCATAACTACATTGGCACCGAACACATATTGCTTGGGCTAGTGCGTGAGGAAGAGGGGATGGCTGCCAAAGTCCTCTCCAACCTCGGCATCGGGTTGAACAAGGTTCGGGCCGCCGTCGAATTCATCATTGGCCGCGGGGAGGGGACGACCCAGACCGAAGTCGGGCTCACCCCCAGGGCGAAGAAGGTTATCGAGTTGGCGGTGGATGAGGCCCGTTTACTGGGGCATCAATACATCGGCACTGAACATATCCTTCTGGGCCTGCTGCGCGAGGGCGAGGGGGTTGCTGCAGGCGTTCTGGAAAGCCTCGGTGTCAGCGTGGAACGCGTACACACCGAACTAAACCGCGTCCTCAGTCAGAGCATGCCCCATCCTACTACCGGGCAACGGCCTACCACCAAGACCCCAACTGTCGACCAGCTTGGCATAGACCTGACTTCTGCCGCCAGAGCAGGCAAGCTCGACCCGGTTATCGGACGTGCCAAGGAGATCGAGCGGGTGATACAGGTGCTAAGCCGACGCACTAAAAACAATCCTGTCCTCATTGGAGAGCCAGGAGTAGGCAAGACAGCTATCGCTGAGGCTATTGCCCACCGCATAGTTTCTGGAGACGTCCCGGAGACTTTGCAGGGGAAGAGATTGCTTACCCTCGATGTTGGTTCCCTGGTCGCAGGGACAAAATACCGTGGTGAATTTGAGGAGAGGCTGAAGAAGGTTATCGAGGAGATAAAGACTGCCCACAACTGCATCCTCTTTATTGACGAAATCCACACCCTTGTCGGTGCTGGCGCTGCCGAGGGTGCTGTAGACGCTGCCAGCATTCTAAAGCCATCTCTGTCCAGAGGTGAGCTACAATGTATCGGCGCTACTACCCTGGATGACTATCGCAAGCATGTGGAACGGGACGCTGCACTGGAACGCCGTTTCCAGCCGATCCTGGTCGAGGAGCCCTCAATTGAACAGACCATCGAGATCCTGAGGGGCATCAAGAGCCGCTACGAAGAATATCACCGTTTGACTATAAATGACGAGGCCCTTAAAACAGCAGCAGCGCTGGCAGCCAGGTATATACCGGACCGCTTCCTGCCAGACAAGGCAATCGACCTCATAGATGAGGCTGCATCTCGGCTGCGGATTAAACAGTCAAGTGTCCCTGTGAGCCTGAACGAGGCAATAAAAGCTCTGGAGTCCCTGCGCAAAGATAAGGAGCAGGCTATCGGCTCCCAGCAGTACGAGTACGCTGCTGAGCTGCGCGAACGAGAGTTGAAACTCAGTGAAAAGGTTGAGAAGATGCGCAGCGAGTGGCAGCAGCAGCAGGAGTTCGATACGGAAAAGAAGGTGGTGACCGAGGAGCACATCGCCGAGGTTGTCGGCATGTGGACTGGCATCCCGGTGGCACGCCTCGCTGCAGATGAGTCCACCAGGTTGCTTCAGATGGAAGAGGCGTTGCATAAGCGTATCGTGGGCCAGGACGAGGCCATTGTTGCTATCTCGAAATCAGTGAGAAGGGCGCGGGCCGGGCTCAAGGACCCCAGGCGCCCTATAGGCAGTTTTATCTTCCTCGGACCCACCGGCGTAGGTAAAACAGAACTGGTGCGGGCACTGGCCGAGTTCATGTTTGGCAGCGAGGAATCATTGGTCAGGCTTGACATGTCGGAGTTTATGGAAAAACACTCCGTAGCCCGTCTGGTTGGTGCTCCCCCAGGGTATGTCGGCTATGATGAAGGCGGGCAATTGACCGAGGCAGTGAGACGCAAATCTTACTCTGCTATATTGCTGGACGAAATCGAGAAGGCCCACCCCGATGTGTTCAACATCCTGCTACAGATATTCGATGATGGGCATCTAGCCGATGCCAAGGGACGGCGGGTGGACTTCCGCAACACTATAATAATCATGACCAGCAACATAGGCTCTGAGCTTATCAGGAAAGAGGGCTCCATCGGCTTCATCTCTCGAACCGATGAGACCAAGGCATCCCAACTGTCCTATGAAAAGATGAGAGACAAGGTGCTCGACGAGATGAAGAAGACCTTCCGCCCCGAGTTCCTTAACCGTATCGACGGGGTGGTGGTATTCCATGCCCTGAATAAGGAACACATTCGCAAGATTGTAGAGCTGATGCTCTCTCAGGTACAGGGCCAGCTTAAAGAGAAAGACATAAAGCTAGAGGTAACCGATGCGGCAAAGGATTACTTGGGAGAGAAAGGTTATGATCCCGCCTTCGGCGCTCGCCCTCTGAGACGCATAATCGAGCGTCTGCTGGAAGACCCGCTCTCCGATGCCTTGCTTGGTGGTATATTCCACCCAGGAAAGCCAATCGAGATAGACTATCAAGAAAATGAGGATGGCAAGAGGATCATCGTGCTTAAGCAAGGTGATAAGGTTGTGCTTAAGGAGGTTGAGCCGCAACAGGTCGCTGTGGCCGGTCGTTCCGCCTGAGCTTAAATAATTCCTATCGAAACCTTAAAGGCCCCCAATCTTGGGGGCCTTTAGATTTAGTAGCTGAATGAAGCTTGCTTACGTTGCTCCAGAAAATCAAAGACTATATCGCACATATCCTTGTTCGGCACCAGCCCCTCGAGGATCCCCCTGGGATTCTCACGCATTTCCGGCGGCCCGCTGGTAAGGCTCTCCCACATATCGTATAGCAACGCAGCGTTGCTTGCTGCACCGCCACTATTCCTCTCAGAGAGTTGTGCGGGCATAAACAGAGCAAATACATCGGCAATCGAGGCGCCCCAGATTTCACCAACCTCCTCTACTCTCATTCCCTCGGGGGGCAAACTGCTCTGTATCTCTTCGCGCGTCAGTTCCTTGCCATTATCCAGGTAGTACTTCACACCGCTCTCTTCGCGTGAGAAGCGGAACACAATTGGTAACGCGTTGCCGGAACTATCTATGACTATCAGGGAGGCCCCCGCTGCCATCGGCGGTTGAACCTGCTCGCTGCCGTCTTCTGTGGCGCAACTGGAAAAGAGCAGACTTGCCAGAATCAAGAAG
>CAYGWR010000122.1:0-3533 GCA_964353645.1 uncultured Dehalococcoidia bacterium | reverse complement strand
GGGTTACCGTTAGGGGTGAAGCGCATCTCAGGATCAGTTCCCACATTCCCGATAATTATCACTTTATTCAACCCCACCATGTTAGCACTCCTTTCCCCAAGCTTTCAATCGCCTGATCTTACCAGCAGATGACGCAGGATTTTTTCCGAGATCCGCAAATTGGCCTCCAGCTCCGCCGTCGTGCCGGGTT
Organism: uncultured Dehalococcoidia bacterium; assembly: GCA_964353645.1. Lineage (GTDB taxonomy): Bacteria > Chloroflexota > Dehalococcoidia > SZUA-161 > SZUA-161 > JACWAE01. The sequence goes on along the minus strand of CAYGWR010000122.1, from coordinate 3,343 downwards.
CGATCTTGAACCGGGTTAGCACATAATTTCCCTCTCTGAAATGATTTATTGGGTAGGCTAACTTCCTTTTCCCCCAACGTTCGACCTCAGTTACAGAGCCACCTCTGTTAGTAATGAACTCACTTATCTTGTCTAAGCTGGCTGGGATTTCCTCATCGGGAACCTCCGGGCTGATGATCACAATAAGCTCGTAATCGCGCAAGTGCATACTCCTTAATTAATCAAACCTAGTTTGAGTCAAGATTCGCTAATTATACCACGGAGAATCATTGACAGCAAGTTATCGCACCGGAGAGAAAGCAAAAACGTTTTTTCGACTCCCCGGATACCATGTCTGCTATTTGGTGATTCCGGGCACTGGGAATCTATTACATATCTCGCTGACCTGCTGACGAACCTCATCGTATATCTTCTCGTCGCCGAGGTTGGAAAGCACTCTGACAATGAGACGAGCTATTAGTTTCATTTCCTTGTCCTTGAACCCACGGCTGGTAACTGCTGGCGTGCCTAATCTGATGCCGCTGGTAATCTGGGGGGGCCGGGAGTCGAAGGGGATAACGTTCTTATTCACAGTTATGCCCACGGCGTCAAGTGCTTTCTCAGCTACTCTACCTGTTATAGCAATGGGGGAGAGGTCTACCAGGAGGAGATGGGTGTCTGTTCCCCCTGAAACGAGTCGCAGCCCCAAACGCCCCAATTCGCTCGCCATAACCTTGGCATTTCGGAGCACAGCCTTCTGATAGGAAACAAACTCAGGCTGCATCGCCTCGTGGAAAGCAACCGCCTTTGCGGCTATGACATGCATGAGGGGGCCGCCCTGGACTCCAGGGAATACGTTGCTATCTATAATCGACGCAAATTTAGCCTGGCAGAGAATAACCCCGCCTCTAGGCCCGCGCAAGGTCTTGTGGGTGGTGGAGGTGACCACCTCAGCGTAGGGTACTGGTGAAGGATGCACATCGGCAGCGATCAGTCCTGCCAGGTGGGCCATGTCTACAACAAGTTTAGCATCTATCTTGTCAGCTATCTGTCGGAACCTTTTGAAATCTATTATTCTGGGGTAGGAACTGGCGCCTGCCACGATAAGCTTGGGCTTATGTGCTAAAGCAAGTTTCTCTACCTGGTCGTAGTCTATTGTTTCCGTCTCTTTATCGACGCCGTAGGTGATGAACTTGTAGAACCTGCCGGAGAAGTTGATCTTGCTGCCGTGGGTGAGGTGTCCACCGTTAGGCAAGCTCATTGCCAGGACTGTGTCGCCATATTCCAGCAGGGCAAAGTAGGCTGCCATATTTGCCTGTGCCCCGCTATGTGGCTGGACATTGGCGTGTTCGGCATTGAAGAGCTTCTTTGCCCGTTCTATAGCTAGCTCTTCGGCCAGGTCAACATTCTGGCAGCCACCGTAGTAGCGCTTGCCCGGGTAGCCCTCAGCGTACTTATTCGTGAACACGGAACCTTGTGCCTCGAGCACTGCACGTGAGGCGTAGTTTTCCGAGGCAATGAGGTTGATGGTAAACCGCTGTCGCTGTTCATCTTGTTCGATGGCAGCGGCAACTTCTGGGTCGATGTCTCTTAACAACCTTGTAACTCCTTTTGAGTGTGAAGAACCGTAAGCCTCAAATTAAAGAGCCACGCTGTTGCTAACGTGGCCCTGGATACTCGGTATTGTTACCCACCAGCGCGTCCCATTCCTGGAATAGCTGACTCAGTTTACATCAGAGGCCTTTACCTGTCAAACATGAAATACTATGAGCATCTACCAGGAATGGGAGATGGCTCCGCTGGGACAAGCCTTCTGGCACCTGACATCTCTGGGACCGCTCACCGGCTTGCATTGGGCGCAGACATATTTGATGTTCTTGTGGTGTTCCTTCCTTATTGCGACCACCTTGTCGTCATAGTCATCGACTATAATTTCCAGGACATTTTTCGGGCATGCCTCTACGCATTTGCCGCATCCGTCGCACTTATCGCTGTCAACGACGATGTACCAGTCGCCCGAGCCGTCGGTGTAACCATAGTTAGCGATATAGCCGGGCATTACCACTAGTTTTCTCAAGAGCCAACAAAACATCTCACTCCAATCAGGCTGCCTTTCGGGACTTCAGCAGGAGGTCTTTGGCAAAGAGGGCAGCGCCTAAACCGCCAGCTATTTGTGGGTCAGGGCTCAACGGTTTTACCTTGAGGCCTAATTCCTTCTCCAGTCTGCTGACAACGCCGATGTTCTTAGCTATGCCGCCGGTGATCACAAATTCCTTCTCTACTCCTATGCGCTCGAGAAGGCCGACTACTCTGTGGGCCATGGCGGAACAATAAGCGGCGAGCACCATGTTTTTAGTCCAGCCGCTGCGCAGCAGACCGATAGCCTCGGATTTAGCGAAGATGACGCAGGTGCTGCTCACCGGCTCCGGCTCTTCTTTAACATCAAGGGACATCTTGCCTACATCCACAATGGGGACCTGTAATAGCTCGGCCATCACTTCCATGCCGCGGCCGGTGCCTGCGGCGCATTTATCGTTCATCAAGAATTGGGTGACTTTGCCCCTTTCATCGCAGTGTATGCCTTTCAGGTCCTGGCCGCCCATGTCCAGTATTGTCTTTACTGAGGGCCCGCCCATGTAGTTTGCTCCTCGGGCATGGCAGGCGATTTCAGTTATGGCCTTTTTGGCCATGGGAATGTTGACTCTGCCGTATCCTGTGCCCACAAAGAATTGTATATCCTCTGGCTTCATGCCCGTGTCCTTAAGTGATATGCTCAGGGCTTTATTGGCGCTATCAGGACTATTGGACCCGGTACGTGTGTTGCAGAAGGCGTATATCTTATCATCAACCATGATCACTGCCTGAGAGCTCACCGAGCCGACATCGATCCCACAGGTGATTGTCTGTCCCTTGCGCCAGTCTATATCAGGCGATTTCCAGGTATTCTCTGTCCATCTATAGAACTCAGTTGTCATTTCGCTCTTTTCCTTTCTCAGCTAAGCTGCCGCCAAAAGAGCGGCTCCCAGAGCACTCACGTACTCAGGTTTCTCCGGAACCTTTATCTCGACACCGAGATGTTTCGCAATAGCTTCGACAATGGCGGTATTGTTAGCCACCCCGCCGATCAGAGCTACATCCTTCTCTATGGGTATCCTGCGCACCATGGAACATACCCTGGAGGCGATGGCATCGTGGACAGCATGGGCAATATCGGCCTTATCGATCTTTGTGTGGATTAACGATACCACCTCGGATTCAGCGAAAACAGCGCAAGTCGCATTTATCGGCGCATCCTTAGTTGATTTGTGTGAGATCTCGATCATCAGTGGTACGGTTAGCTCCAAAGCCCTGGACATGCTCTCAA
>CAYGWR010000121.1:1375-3542 GCA_964353645.1 uncultured Dehalococcoidia bacterium | reverse complement strand
CTCGCTGGAGAAGCCGCTCTTTATCACATTCCCCTCACTCACCACTGGCGGAGGGTCATCCACGATGGCACCGGAGATCAACGACACCACATCTTCGCAGGATTTGAGCTCAGAGGAAAGCCACTCCAACGCATCATCCCTATTAAGTATCGCCTTCAACTGCGGCACCTGCTCCAGACTGCGGCGTAAGGAGACCAGTTCCCTAGGGACAGCGATGCCTGCCCTCACCCGGTTTATCAGCCGTTCTATATCGCTGAGCCTGCTGAGCAGGCTGATGACCTCAGCGCGCTGCGGTGACTGGAACCAGGCTACAGCCTGCTGCCTTCGCTCCAACTGCTTTATGTCGAGGAGAGGCTGCCCCAACCACTTTTTGAGCAGCCTGCCGCCCATCGGCGTCCTGGTAAGGTCGATGACAGAGAGCAGCGAGCCCGCGGTCAGCCCCAGGCGGCTGCTCTGAAATAGCTCCAGATTGCGGCGCGTCTGGGTATCCAGGGTCATGAAGGACTCGGTGAAATAGGTGCTCAGGCTGTTTATCTGCCCCAGCACTCCCTTCTGCGTCTGCTCCAAGTAATGAAGAATGGAGCCCGCCGCCCTTATCGCCAGCGGCAGATGGGCACAGCCATACCCTTCGAGAGTAGATGCCTTGAAGTTGTCGAGTAGAGTCTGCCGCGCCACATCAAGCTCAAACCACTGGTCGTCGAGCGGAGTTACCGGCGCTGAAAGCGATGTCAAAGGGAATCGGGAGCTTCGAGGGGCAAGCAACTCAGAGGGGCGAAGCCGCTCCAGTTCCAGCAAGGCTTTTTCGGCATTAATCTGGGTTGTGGCGAATTCACTTGTCGTTATGTCAATGTACGCTATGCCCACCTGCTCGCCCTCAGCGACCACAGATGCGAGATAATTGTTCGCCTTGGTCTCGAGCAGGTTGGGCTCGAGCACCGTGCCCGGGGTCACCACCCGCACTACCTCCCGATCCACTATACCTCTTCCTGGCTTAGGCTCGCTCATCTGCTCGCAGATAGCCACTTTATAGCCCTTGTTGATGAGCTTGGACAGATAGTTGTCCAGGGCATGGTGGGGTATCCCCGCCATAGGGTAACGCTGCCCCTTGCCCATCTCCCTGGAGGTGAGCGTAATTTCGAGCTCTTTGGAGACCAGCCTGGCGTCCTCATCAAAGGTCTCGTAGAAATCGCCCAAGCGGAAGAAGACTATGGCCTGAGGGTAGCTTCGCTTGATCTTGAGATACTGGCTTCTAACAGGTGTCATAGTTTGCCACTCTTTGGGCTATTTTACAGGAATAGCCCTCCCAAGGGAAGGTTCAGGAGAAAGTCTAAAATAAGTAAGGGGCACGGCATGCCGTGCCCCTAGAATGTTGGAAAAGGCTCTTAAAAAGCTACTGGCCCCGTAAGAAAGCGTCCATAGAGGCTACTGCTCTCTTGGCAGCACCCATGGCACTGATGACGGTGGCTGAGCCGGTAACTACGTCCCCTCCTGCCCAGACACCGGGCTTGGTGGTCTTGCCTGTCGCCTCATCAGCAACAACCGTGCCTTTCTTGGTAGTATCCAGACCCTTGGTGGTAGTAGGCACCAACGGATTAGGCGTGGTGCCCAGCGCTACGACCGCAATGTCAACCTCCATCTTGAACTCGCTGCCCTTCTTAACTACAGGACTGCGACGGCCGCTGGCATCGGGTTCCCCCAGCTCCATCTCCACGCACTCCATAGCGGTGACCCAGCCTTTATCGTTGCCCAGGAACCTCACTGGGTTAGTGAGGTACCTGAAGATTACGCCCTCCTCCTCAGCGTTCTCCGCCTCCTCACGACGCGCCGGCAGCTCTGTGCGGCTGCGCCGATAGACAATATAGACCTCTTCGGCACCGAGTCTGAGGGCACACCTGGCAGCGTCCATAGCCACGTTACCGCCACCGATAACCACCACCCTTTTGCCTACCTTGAGCGGGGTATCGTATTCGGGGAAGAGGTAAGCCTTCATCAGATTAGTTCGGGTCAGGAACTCGTTAGCAGAATAGATTCCATTGTAGTTTTCACCAGGGATATGCAGGAACATGGGCAAGCCAGCGCCAGTGCCCAGAAAGACGGCGTCATATCCATCCTTAAGGAGCTCGTCGACAGTAGCTATCTTGCCTATCACCGAGTCCAGCTTGACTTC
>CAYGWR010000121.1:0-1275 GCA_964353645.1 uncultured Dehalococcoidia bacterium | reverse complement strand
TAGCGGGCTGGGCAAGCTCCCAGTCAGCGACATAGCGCTCCAGGCGTCCGATGGCAATCGGAGCGCCCTTCTTGCCCAAGGAGCATACCTCCTCGCACTGCGTCTCCTGGGGGCAGACCCGCCCGCAGATGCCCGGGAGAGCATTTTTACCTTTGAGCGCCTTTACCGACTCGGACATTTTACCTTCGCGCAACGCTGCGATGAATTCCGGTATGTCCACTCCCACAGGGCAGCCCCCAACGCAGGTGCGTTTTTTGCACTGAATACAGCGGCTGGCTTCCTCAAGTGCCAGCTTCTCTGTGTATCCCAACGCAACCTCGTTGAAATTCTTAGCCCTCACCTTGGGCTCTTGCTTGGGCATGGCAACTCTATTGAGGTTCAGCTTTTCAGGCATTAGGTCTTACCTCCCTCGCAGCTACAACTCTGTTTCCAAAGCTCTAGAGAGCGCTTCTCCTCATCAAGGTAGGTGCGCTGACGTGCCATCAGCTCATCCCAATCGACCTGGTGCCCATCGAAATCCGGCCCATCGACGCAGGTGAACTTGGTGACACCGCCGATGGATACCCGGCAGACGCCGCACATTCCAGTGCCATCGACCATGATGGGGTTGAGGCTGACAATTGTCTTAACCCCAAACGGCTTGGTGGTCAGTGCGGAGAACTTCATCATAACCGTGGGCCCGATGGCGACCACCAGGCCTATCTTGTCCTTACCGCTTTCAAGCAATTCCTTCAAGGGAATTGTAACCACCCCCTTGCGTCCGTAGGAACCATCGTCGGTATTAATAATCAGTTCATCGCTAAACTTGCGCAGGCGGTCTTCCCAAAACACCAGGTTCTTGCTGCGGAAACCCATTATCGAGATAACCTTGTTGCCAGCCTCTTTCATGGCCCGGGCGATGGGAACGATGGTGGCGATAGCGAAGCCGCCGGCAACACAGACCACTGTGCCATACTTGTCGATATGCGTGGGCAGGCCAAGAGGGCCAGCGAAATTGGCGATAGACTCGCCAGCCTTCAAAGTAGCCAGCTTGCGGGTCGTCTTGCCCACCTCCATAAAGACGACGGTAACAGTGCCTTTCTGCCGATTCCAATCGGCGATGGTCAGCGGGATACGCTCACCCCTGTCGTCCGCCCTGATTACAATGAATTGCCCCGCCTGAGCTTTCTTAGCGACATCCGAGGCCATTATCTCGAAAAGATGGATTTCAGGGGTAAGGTCCTCCCTGGTTACGATTTGGTACATTTTACCTCCAATATTTAAGACACTAGGTGG
>CAYGWR010000120.1:0-3558 GCA_964353645.1 uncultured Dehalococcoidia bacterium | reverse complement strand
TATCCAGAGCTTTGTTTATAACCTTCTCTGCGGCCAGAATTGCTATCTCGACGAATTCTTCGCGCAGCTTGGCAATAGACTCTTCTCTTTCTGCCTTGATTTCTGTTCGTGTCCTGGCAACTATAGCTTCAGCATCCTGCCTTGCCTGCTGGCGTGCTTCATCTCTGAGCCGCTCTCCTATCTGCGCTGCCTGGGCTACCAAGTCCTGTCCCTGCCTGCGTGCTTGTGCTAGCTGCTCTTGCACCATCTGCTCGGTTTTCGCCACCTGTTGCTTGATGAACTCGCCTTGTTCCATGCTCTCTTTGATTTTCTGGGAACGCTCATCAAGCATCTTGGTGATGGGCTTGTAAGCTACAAACAAGAGAAGAGCCAGCAATACGCCGAAGCTGATAAACTGTGCCAGCAGGCCATGCCAGTTTATGCCGAGCTCTCCCATGGCACTGCAACTGCTGAGCAGCAGCGACAGCGAGATAATCACAATGGCAAGGCCAAGGCGGTACCTCATTGTATAACTCCCTTTGTATAGCTTAGGAAATGACTGTCTATCTTGCAAACCCTCCAATCGGGCGATGCATGCTGCTATCTCACATGATTGTGTTCCCTTTGCAAAATGCCTACTTATAGGATAGCAAGTATGATGGCTACGATCAGGGCGTAAATTGCGATGGCCTCTGTGAAGGCGATGGCAATCATCATATTTGTCGAGATTGGTCCTCTTGCCTCGGGATTGCGCCCCAGGGCCTGCATGGCTCCGTAGCCCAGGATTCCGATACCAATCCCGGGGCCTAAAGCACCTAGTCCTATGGCCAGTCCTGCGCCTAGCAATCTCATTGCTTCTGGAGTCATTTTTAATCCCCTCCCTTGAAGATTTATTTAATGTTCGGATTCGTGTGGGGTAACCGCCATCGTAGCGAACACCAGGGTCAACACAGCAAAGATGAATGCCTGGACAAAGCCCAAGAATGCCTCAAGCCCGTAGAATATCACGCCGATCATCCAGGGACTGAGAAAGGCAATCATGAGCAGCAGTATTTCCCCTGCTGTCATATTGCCGAAAAGTCGGAAGGTGAAGCTGAGTATACGTACGAATTCGGCAAGTGATTCCAGAACGCCGACGAAGACATCTAAAATGCCGAAGAGTATAGCGCTCAACGCTGGCTTGATTTTGCCCCTGACAAGCTGTTTTAATCCCTGAAGCAATTGCTGGAATCTAAGGAACCTGCCCAGATAATGGCGTAGGCTGAGTGAGGTTATGCCCCAGTATTCTACGCTAAAGAATGATACTGAAGCTAGCATAAGAGGTAAGTTGATATCGGTATTAGCCGGCCGAAATAGTGGTACGTCTATTATAGGTCCGCTGTACTGTCCTAAGGAGGGGGAAAGGGCGGGGAAAATGGTGTGTGCAAGGGTTTGTAAAAGGGTATCGGAAGTTCCTGTGTGAAACGTTCCTATGACATTGAAGAAAGGCAAGAGCCCCATCCAGGCGTTCATGAGGACATATAGAAAGATGGTGGCTACAATGGGGAAGAACTTGCGCCCGTTTTCTTTGCTTGTCACTCCCTCAACAAAATTGAGCATCATCTCGATTATATACTCAGCCAGGTTTTGCAAGCCTTTGGGGACGAGCTTCATCTTGCGGGTAGCAAAGAAGAAGAATCCTATCAATACTATGATGCTGAGCCACGCGGCAATAAAAGTATTGGTGATATAGATAGGTCCCAGTTTGTAGAAGGGCTCAGGGGAGGGGCCGCCGTAGTTGGCGGAGAGATGGACCTCCGGTTGGGGGACGGGGAAAAAGAGACCGCCTATTACAATTAGGAGAAAGACGACAAGTACTGCAATTGCCACCTTGCTTTTTAGACCCATTTTAGGCACTAATTGTTTCCCTTATCTTTGTCTTGATTGTTACTCATGATCGGTTTGAGCAGGCGATACACCCCGAAAAAAGCCACAATCACTCCCATGCCCAAACCGAGGAGGGTGAATATGACTTCGCTGCTGTTACTGTTCAGTTTTTGACCCAGCCAGCATCCTCCTAGCGTCCCAAGAAGGATACAGAGGGCGATGTACCATCCGATTCCGACGAATCTGAAGACATCCACTCGCTTGCCCATAGCCCGCTCGTTTTGAGATTATAACACATATTTAAGGGAGGTCTCAAGCTGCACACCGTGAACAAATTTGAAACCTAAATGAAGGATTCAAAATACTCCAAAATCTCGCTGGCCAAAAGGGGTTGAAAAGTGTTCATAACACTATCAAAAACTATTGACAATGGGGAGAAGATATGCTAAAAGTGGTGCTAAGTGGCTTAAAGTGGGGTAAAGTGGATGTTACTTGGCGAGTATGAGTTAAGGATAGACTACAAGGGAAGGGTTGCTATCCCGGCCCGGTTCAGGGAAGAGTTTCGGGGCGGCCTGGTGCTTTCCCGAGGGTTCGATAAATGCCTTAGCGCTTACACAATGACCGAGTGGGGAAAGGTGGCGGAAAGGCTTGTGGCTCTGCCCTTAACCCAGCTTAACACGAGGAGGATATCGCGATTCACTTTTTCCGGCGCTTTCGACCTTGAGCTCGACCGTCAGGGGAGAGTGATTATACCACCGACCCTGCGTCAGTACGCTGAGATCAACGACGAGGTGGTCGTAGCCGGGGCCTATAGTCACCTCCAGCTCTGGGCTAAAGAGCTTTGGACAGCAGAGAAAGAATTTATGTCTGAGCACGCCGCTGAGATCGCAGAAGTGGTAGAGATGTAATCATGATCACTTTAACCATGACTGCCGCACATAACCACGAACCGGTTCTGCTTCAGGAGAGCATCAGCGCGCTCCAGATTCAGCGCGGCGGCAGATATATCGATTGCACTGTCAATGGCGGAGGGCATGCGGCTGCGATTCTGGAGGAGAGCGCCCCCGGAGGGCAACTACTGGGTATTGATGCTGACCCCGAGGCAATCAGAGTAGCTAAGGAAAGATTCAAGCCCTATGGCAGTGATGTAATCCTGGTAAACGAAAACTTCAGATATCTGGAGAGCATCTGCAACAGATATAATTTTCGCCCGGTGAACGGCATCATATTCGACCTCGGCATGTCCTCTCTCCAGCTTGAGGCTCCGGGCCGGGGTTTTAGCTTTCAGCAGGATGCGCCGCTGGACATGAGGTTCAGTCCGAGACAGACTCTTACAGCAGCGGATATTGTCAATACCTATTCTGTAGACGAACTGGCTCGGCTTTTGGAGAAATACGGTGAGGAGTGGCGAGGTCGTCAAATAGCAAAGCATATAGTAGGAAAACGTCCTCTGAGAACTACGCTGGAACTTGCCAAAGTGGTGGTGGGGACTGTAGGAGGGGGGCGGGGCAGGATTCACCCGGCGACGAAGACTTTTCAGGCATTGCGCATCGTTGTCAATCAGGAGTTAGCAAGCCTGGAACTGGCGTTGGAACAGGCACTGAATCTGCTGGGGGGTGGCGGCAGGATTGTGGTAATCAGCTTCCACTCTCTGGAGGATCGGCTGGTCAAGGAATTCTTCCGCCGTGAGTCGCAAGGATGTCTTTGCCCTCC
>CAYGWR010000119.1:0-3562 GCA_964353645.1 uncultured Dehalococcoidia bacterium | reverse complement strand
TGGTGGAGCAGAATGTACCAGGCCCCTGCCAGGCCATGTCTATAACCCTTATGCCATCGAGCGCTGCTGCCATTTAAAAAAACCTTCTTTCCACTACTAGTAATAAGAGATTTCTGAAATAGTCTACGTCAACCCCCTTTATCCCCCAGTCTTGGGGGATTTATAGGTTTGGGGGACATGTTAAATTTGGGGAATACCCCCAATTCCCCCAGCATTCGCCTAAGGCGGACGCACCTCTGCACTCCCTCTCTTGTTAAACTACCTCACGCTTACTTTTTTATTCCAGTACGCCATCGGTAATAAGTTGATTCACCTCATCTTCGGAAAGACCTAGAACCTCTCTGTAGACGTATTCGTTGTGTTCTCCCAGAAGCGGCGCCCTTCGTATCTCGCCAGGAGTCGCGGATAGAGCAAAGGTGAGCCCATCGTGGGCAATCCTGCCCGCCTCAGGGTGGTCAAGATAGACGTAGAAGCCTCGCTCCTTCAGTTGGGGGTCTCTGGTCTGCAGGTCCTCGCCGTCATTAACTACCCCGGCCGCTACGCCTGCCTTCTGCATCAGCATCATGACCTTTTCCGGTGATTTCTTCATCGCCCATTCTTCGACTAATCTGTCCAGCTCGTCCTCGTTTTTCTTTCTCTGGGAGAGGGTGGCGAATTTCTTGTCCTTAGTCCAGGGCAGGTTGCCTATGACTTTGCAGAATGCTTTCCACTCATCCTCGGTGAATACGGCGATAGCAACCCATCGCTCATCCTTCTTCCTGTGGTCAGGTTCGGACTCAGGCATGGCGCAGTAATCAACCTCTCTGTCTTCTCCGAGGCAGCGGTAGACGCCGTGAGGAGCAGCATTCGGCAGGTGGTTGCGCATACCCATCTGGATATGCTTATTGACTGTGTAGTCCAGGATGGCTGTTTCGGTCCAGCAGACCGTGGACTCAAATTGAGCGAGCTCGATGAACTGGCCTTTGCCTGTTTTATTCCGGTAATGAAGGGCAGACAGTATCGCTGTTGCCGCATGGTAGGGGTTACAGGCGAAATCTGGGAGGGCTGCCATCCCTGTTCCTATCGGCGGACGGTCTGGGTTACCTGTCATATAATCGATGCCTGCGGCGGTTCTGATAGTGGTGCCGAAGCCGCGCCAAAAAGTATATGGGCCGGTTATTCCCATAACCGGCATCGTAGCTACGATGATATCAGGCTTTATCTTGACCAATTCCTCGTAGGTCAGTCCCCATTTTTCCATGGCTCCTGGAATGAAGTTGTCCAGAACTATATCGCTGACGGAAATCAATTTCCTGGCGATATCTATGCCCTTGGGCTGGTTCAGGTTAAGCGTTATCCCCAGCTTACCCGGATTGTAGTTGTTGAACATTCCGCTGATGTTATATGTTTCGGGAACGCCTGGCTTCCGGGGCGCCTGCCACCTCATCCCATCTATTCTGGTGTTGCTTTCTATCCGTATCACCTCCGCCCCGTAGGCGGCCAATAACCTCGTAACATAAGGACCTGCTCCAAACCAGGAGAAATCGGTGACTCTTATGCCCTGCATCGGGAATCTCTTCTTTATCTTCGTCTTCATTCTATATCACCCCCTGCCCTTTGAGCGCAGCTATCTGTTTGGACGTTAATCCCAGCTCCTTTTTGTAAATCACGTTGTTGTGCTCTCCAATTAAGGGAGCCCGGCGTTTTATCCGCCACGGGGTTTTGGCAAATCGATATGGGGCCCCGGGGTACTTTATAACTTCGCCAAGCTCAGGATGGTTCACATCGACAAAGAAGTTCCGAATATTGAGCTGGGGGTTCTCCACCACATCCTTGGCAGTGTTACAGGGTATAGCTATGACGCCCCTGTTTTGTCCCTCTTCGCAGACCCATCTCTTGTCGTGTGACTTGGTGAAGGCATCGGTAACTTCACTGATGTGTTGCCTCACTTCAGGCCTGATCTGATAGTCTATGTCCTTAAACTTATCGTCATCGAGGTCTGCACATCCTCCACCGCTCTTGAGCCAGTCGACAAGAAGGTCCCAGTCAAACAGGGCAATGAAGTTCGTCCAGCCGTCTTTACATTCCTGTAGAGGCACTCCCAGACGCCCTGACCTGACCATAATTCGCTTCTGGAGGTCGTACATCTGAGGCACCCACTGCAAAGTATGCGCCACGCATTGCTGCATGGATACATCGATATGCTGTCCTTCGCCTGTAATATCCCGATGGTAAAGGGCGATCAGAGTAGCTGTGGTGGCATGTATCGAAGCCATATTGTAGGCCTGTGAGCCGCCAACTCTGGAGGGGGGCTCATCTTCCCAGCCGCAGATAAAGAGGAATCCGCCCAGGGCCAGGCCGATAAGGTCGGAGGCCTTGAAATTCTTGTATGGGCCGGTCTGGCCGAAGGGCGTGATGGAGGTCATAATCAGCCTTGGGTTGAGCTTCTGGAGAACAGGATATCCCAGGCCTAGGGAGTCAAGATACCCTGGGGGGAAGCTTTCCACAATTATATCGGTCTTCTTAACCAGCTTCTTGAAGATTGTTTTTCCTTTGGGGCTTGCTATATTGAGGGTTACGCTCTTCTTATTGGTATTGAAATGGAACCAGTAGAGGCTCTTTTCGGGATGGACCTCGCCGTGATAGAAGGGGCCCAGAGACCGGGTGGGGTCGCCGCCGGGCCGCTCGATTTTAATCACGTCGGCCCCGAGGTCTGCGAGTTGTTTGGTGCAGTAAATCCCTATGGGGCCAGCCAGGTCTAGAACCCTGAGGTCGCCCAGCGATGTGTCATTTGTCTTTTGCTCACCCATTTTAAATCTCCTCTGATATGATATCTATCGACATTAGATTACTCTACCGGAGTAAATCCCCAGCTCGTGGCAAGCTCATCTGCTTCGCTCCTCAACTTCCTCTGGGATTTCCCACTGCTGAAAACACGTAAACATGCGGAAGCAATTTGCTTGGCTAAATGCCACTCCAGCACTCTCTCTCGCTTTGCCAGCAACTGGTTAGAAACCACGATGAGATACAGCTTAATATCGGGCGTCTCGCGGCCTCGGCGCAGTATCACCTCTCTCATTATACTGCCTTTAAGATAATAGGTGGTAAATCGGCAAGCTCCTAACACAAACTCCTCCAGCTCAGGTGCTTTCGCTAAAATCTTGGTAACCGCCGTAGTTACGGCATCGGAGGTGCTTATGTTTCGCACTCCGTTACAGATTTCCTCGAATCTTTTTTCCGGTATGCCCAACTGGCTGCGCAAATCTCGTTTACTCATGCTCCCCTCCTTTGCCGGTAGAAGGATTCTACCTTGCCGAACAATTTAAATCAAGGCCTATCACTACTTGCTCATCTTCTCGTGCTGCATGAAGCGCTGCAGGGCTGTGTTGGATAGTGGATTGGCTATGCGTGCGGTTACATCTGTGGGGTATTCCTCTTAATCCTTCTGGCATTCTAGTTGTGAAGGCATGGCGCGCCGTGCTCTTACCCCCGCATTGTTCAGTTAAAAATCCGACAGTCCATATAAAATATGGACATGCTAAAAGAGACGGTAATAACTTTATGCGGGGAACTACATCAACAG
>CAYGWR010000118.1:0-3590 GCA_964353645.1 uncultured Dehalococcoidia bacterium | reverse complement strand
ATCGAGAAGTCAGGGCTATCAGAAAGGGTGAAATTGCACTGTGGAGATGCTACTCAACTCCCCTTCAAAGCTAATTGCTTTGATGCGGTTTTCATAAGCTTTGCCCTGGAGCTCTTCGACACTTCTGATATTCCAATTGTCCTGGATGAGTGCCGAAGGGTTCTTCGAAGCGATGGGCGTATTTGTATTGTAGCGATGTCCAAGAGGGTTAAGGATGGGACGATGGTAAAGCTCTATGAGTGGTGCCACAGGAGATTCCCCAGCTTTGCGGATTGCAGGCCAATCTTTGTTCAGAAGGCGTTAGAAGGGGCGGGTTTTCGTATCCATGATGCATCGGGGATGACCATGTGGGGTCTTCCTGTTGAGATTGTTTTAGCCAGTAAGTGATGCTTTTAGGTGGCGTCTAGTAATTAGGGAGTGCAGAGGGGGCTGTAAGGGCGTTCAACTGAACGCCCTGCCGGGGAGTGGGGTGTCCCCCAGTCCCCTAATTCCGCCAAGACTGGTGACATGGGAGATTGAAAGATATAGCGTAATTCGCTCTCCCTGAGCTTGTAGAAGGGCCTGCGCAGAGGATTACGTAGGGGCATAGCGTGCTGTGCCCGATAACACATAGGGGCGATGTTGACTCGCCTCATCCCCTTTTCCTAAAGGGGTCTATGGGGATTACGTAGCCAAGAGAGGTGCAGTCCGCCAAAGGCGGATGCCGGGGGCCCTGGGGGTATCCCCCCTCCGCCTTTGGCGGACCCCAAGATTGGGGGATACAGGGGGTTGAAGAAGGAGAAGAGATGGCTGATAAATCCATAATCATCATCGGGGCCGGGCTGGCTGGATTGTCCGCTGGTTGCTATGCTCAAATGAATGGCTATCGTAGCCATATCTTTGAGTGCCACAGCAAGCCGGGCGGAGTGGCAGCCTGGTGGGAGCGTCAGGGCTATCTAATCGACGGCGGCATCCATTTCCTCATGGGCGCCAGGCCGGGGCAGTCGACATACAATATGTATCGCGAGCTGGGTACAGCGCATGCTGACAGCTTGGTGGAGATGACCACCTACGGGCGCTTTATCGACGAAAATAGCGGACGCCGCTTGGATGTAACCAAGGATTTAGCACGGCTGGCACGCGAGTTAAAAGCCTTCTCGCCGGATGATGCACGCATCGTTAATGAGCTGGTCGCAGGCTCCCGGGCCATGCAGGGCTACGATATGGGCGAGATGGGCATGAACAAGCCTCAGGAGCTTATGGGCGCTTGCGACAAGCTCAAGATGGCATGGAAGATGCGCCGTATGTTCAGATACTACACTGGCAAATACACTCGCCCTATCTCCGATTATGCGCAATCTATTCACGACCCCTGGCTGCGATTGTTCATCGAGAACCTGTTTTTGCCTGAGGTGCCGGTCTGGTTTGTGCTTTCAGTTCTGGCGTTTGTGGCTGACGGGCAAATGGCTTTGCTCAAAGATGGGTGCATCAACTTCGTCCTTCCTATCGAGAGGCGCTTCAAAGAACTGGGCGGGCAGGTAACCTACAAGGCAACAGTGGAAGAGATTCTGGTGGAAAACAACAGCGCTGTGGGGGTGCGCCTGGCTGACGGCAGCGTGCACCGCGCTGATATAGTGGTCTCCGCCGCTGATGGCTATAGCACTATCTTTAAGATGCTGGGCGGGCGATATATGGACGAGAATATCGAGAATCGCTACAAGAATTGGAAGCTGGTGCGTCCCACGGTTATGATCAGCTATGGTGTGGCGCGCGAGTTCAGGGAAGAACCGCACTTGAGCATTATTGTGTTGAAGGACCCCATAGCCATAGGAAGCCGGATGATTCCCGGCTTCTCTTTGCGGATTTTCAACTATGGCACAAAGTTTGCCCCGCCGGGCAAGACGGTGATACAAGCCATGTTTGAGACGGAGTGGGACTACTGGAACGATTTGCAGAAGGCCCGGCCGCGCTATGAGGCGGAGAAGAAACGGGTGGCAGAGGAAGTGCTGAAGCGGCTGGAGGCATATTATCCCGGTGTCTCGTCGCAGGTGGAGGTGACCGATGTGAGCACGCCCTATACCACTTGGCGTTATACCATGAATTATAAAGGGGCCTACATGGGCTGGATACCGACACAAGAGGTTATCATGGGTAGTGCGGTAAGGACTGTGCCTGGCCTGGCGAACTTCTACATGGCTGGCCAATGGATAAGTGCTGGCGGTGTACCGTCGTCCCTCTACACAGGCCGCCAGGTGATACAGCTCCTCTGCCATCGGAACAAAAAGCCGTTTGTAACGACCACGAAATAGGGTAGCCCAATGTAAGGGCGCAAGGCCTTGCGCCCTTGTATTATCGCTGTGACCCTTCTATAGAAGGGTCACAGTCTGATTCCTGCGCAAGCAGGGATACAGGATTCCCCTTTTCTAAACTTGTCCCTGACTCGTTCAGGGAGGTGGCCAGGGGGATTAGGCGCTCAAATCCTCTCTCCCTTGGCGGGAGAGATAAGAGTGAGGGGGATCACAGACCGTCCTATATGGGATCCATCCCTCTGTCCTCCTTCTGTTGGGCAGGGTGGAGGTGGTGCAGGGGCGTCCGCCTCAGGCGGACGCCCCTGCCTTGTTTCAATTAAAAGCCCTGTTCCATTCCGTAGGGGCGAGGTGCCCTCGCCTTGGGCGCTCTTATCTCCCTTTTCTCGGCGAACTCAGCGCCCTCTGCTCTCCTGAGTCGCTATGTGTGTCAAATGTGGAATGCATGGTGGTAAAATAGAATCGAAGATTTGCGAAGCCAGGGGATGCAGCTTCAAACGTTTCGTAGGCAGAGCTGCCAACTCTTGATCAGGGCATCAGCAATTTTGCCCGGCTATTTGCTGGCTGTTTCTTGTCAGGAGTCAGTCTCTTGCTCGCCATAGCGCTTTCGACTCGCAACACAAGATCGGGTATATTGAGAGGCTTTGTTATATAATCATAGGCCCCGAGATGAATGCTTTCCTGTATCGCTTTGCTGTCAAGGGTTGACACAACCATAATAACCTGGGTGTCGTGACAACGCTCTTTAAGCCTGGGAAGCACGTCTATTCCTGACGTGCCCGGCATTGTCGCATCCAAAAGAACCACATCAAAATCGGACATTGCAGATTTATCCAGAGCATCTAGTGCACATGATGCAGTAACGCAGTAGTAGCACTCTCTTGAGAGTGCATGTAAAAGCGTTCTCCTTGTCGACTCTTCATCGTCAACTATCAAAACCGAACCCTTGAATATTCCCATTATATTCTATCTCCAAAGTAACCATTAAGGTCCTTCGAACGATACCTACTCACATCTTGTACCATAGTACTATATCGGTCAACTATTTGGTACTTGATTCTTCTTGACTTTCCCTCCCTTCTTGCGGCCATTATACGCAAGATTGTTGAATAACACAAACAAGTGCTGACCTGTCTAAACACTTTAAGCCCCTACCCTTTTCATTTTCCACCCTGAAAATATCCCCCCTCCTGTTGCTTTTTTCTCTGCGAACTCAGCGCTCTCTGCGGTGAACCGTCTCCCTGAAACGGGGTTCTCCTAACTAATTGTTGTTTGCCTGACATGGTTAAATTACCGTTCCTCTTC
>CAYGWR010000117.1:0-3595 GCA_964353645.1 uncultured Dehalococcoidia bacterium | reverse complement strand
AACTTGTTTCTGAAAGCAGCGGAATCTTTGGTCAGCTTTTTCTTCAGGTCCTGCTGATCGAGTTCTTTGGGTACAATATCGAGCAGGTAGGTAGGTATGTCCACACCTGCCAGGAGAGCAGCTATCTTGCTCCCCATTACTCCGGCACCGAGAACTGCTGCCTTTTTAATCGTTCTTTTTTCCATTGCTCACCTTGCCTCTTCTGATATGTGTTGTCAAATTGCCTCTACTTCCTTTATCACCAGTTGAAGGCGCTCTTCTATTCCTTAGAGCAAGTTCCCTTTCGTTCTCAGTGTAAGCGCGAATGGTCTGACAGGCCATTTCTCCATCCTTCGCTTCCGTGTACTGGACGAAACGCTCAAAAAAGGCGACACTTTTCTTGAGGTCTTCGGCGCGATGTCTCAAGGACGCATACTGAACCCGGCGAGTAATAGGCTCGAGGTCGCTGAGCATCTGCTCCAGCAAAGGATTCTTAGCTGCCTTCTCTCCAGCTAAGGCCAATTGAAAGATCGCATCATAGTAGCCGGTGACGTCGCCCTTATTTGCGCAATTCTTAATTACCGTAAGAGCATGGCGAATCCCCTGAAGATCCTTACTTGACCTGTTCTCCGCTGCCTTTCTGGCCGCCAAACCGTAGAGCTCAGCTATAATATCGTAAAGCGAGGTGGCGTAGGAAGCCGACATCTGTGTGACTCTAGCGCCACGGCGTGGCCTCATCTCAACCAATCGCTTCCTTTCAAGGATGTATAGTGCTTCCCGAATAGGTCCTCTGCTGACACCTAATTCCTGGGCTAGGCTTGCTTCTTTAATCCTCTCGCCGGGCTTCAAATCGCCTTTAATTATCTGGACGCTGAGGTATTCAGCTATCTGCGCACAAAGGTTGTTTGATGGCTTGAAGTCCATTCGATAAGTCTCCTTACTCCTTCTGTCGTAAATTGGTCTATTGTGTAGGGACACTATAGATGATTCGTTATTTGATGTCAACAGTTTTCTTGTAGAATGTTGACAATATGTTCAATCTCTAAAAGGTGTTCGGCTTAGCGTAAAAGATACCTGTAGGGCAAGGGACCGAGGTCGAGAAACAGGTCGATCCCGTCTCTGATGCAAAGTTAGAATGTTATTGAGTATCACAGATGCGAAGGAGCGCGGTATGCCGTGCCCCTTCGAGAGTTCTTATCTTTGCTTTGTCCTTCTCCAACTTGAGCCTCAAGAAATGCCCTAAATGCTCTTGACAAAAAGGTATATACCTATTATATTGTGCGGCATATGCCAAAAGGCGGAGCGATGGCTGGAGAGCACGGCAGGTGTCCTAACTGCGGCAGCGACCGGGTGGTGAAGGCCGGTAAGTACAACCGTGGCCAGAAAGGCATGGAGCAACGCTATCTCTGCAAGAGCTGTCACAGGTTCACCACCAAGCCCATTCAACAGCTTGAGCTTATCAAGTCCCGCGATTTACTGAGATGAATAACAAAATGCGTCAGGCAAAAGTGCCAAAGAGGAAGTTAAGTGTGTCAGCAGACTGCCCAAGTCATCAAGAGAGAGGGGAACAAGTGCCGATATTGTGCGATGAGTTGGTGGTGAAGCTGGAAGAGGTGGACAGGCTGATCCGTGAGGAGATAAGGAGAGAGGTGATCTCTAATGGCAATAATAATGGCTTAGCCTCCTCCCGACTCGCATGTTTGATGAGGTCCCGCGCAGATGTCCAAAGTGCAATAACGTGCCTACTCGGCGCCAGCCATTAGGAATATTTAGGAATATTTGAAATTGTTTTTTTAAACTCCCTACGCCTCCCGGTCTTGGGAGAGTTGTGTAACTTCGAGGTGCTTATCTTAAAAGACCTTTGTAAGTATCCTCTCTGCGACGGGCTACTCTTACTAGCGTGACCACTCTGGTTTCGTCGTCTATGGCATATACTATACGGTATTGGCCTAACCGAATGCGCCACAGACCACTGTCGGCTAGCTTCTTGACTCTTGGTGGCCTGGGATTCTCCTCTAGGGTGGAGATGGCTTTGGCGACAATTTCGTAGTCTCGCTCGGAGAGAGCATCCAATCCTTTCTGGACTACCCGCCTCAGCCTTACTTCATAGCTCAACGATGGTGCTCCTGCCTGTTTTTGCGATACTGTGTCCAGGTCATGGTGCCTTTTTCATCGTGTAGTGCTTTCAGCCCTTCCCGGATGTCTTCCTCGTCCTCCAATATCTCCAGGGCGGCGTCGCGAAGAAGCTTAGCCATGGAGGTTCGTTGCTCGAAGGCGAGACGGCGAAGCCTCTCGTGCTGCTCTTCAGTCAGGAAAATTGTAGTGCGTTTCAGTGTCGTTCCCATAGTTTGCCCCTTTCCTGGCCAGAGTAACATACATACATCGATATGTCAATATGTTGCCATTTGGATCTGCTTTTGGTGGGGTAATTGACAGAAACGGTAGGGTTCTGCGATGATGTATAGTAGAGATGTCTCCGGGGAACTCCTCTGAAATTAAATACGGTGAGGTGCAGCTCAATGGGCGAAGATACAGGGAAAAAACAGGGTGATACGGTCTATAAGCAACTGGCTCAACGGCTCGATACCATCCCCAACGGCTTCCCCGCTACGGAGAGCGGTGTGGAACTGAGAATATTGGCCAAGCTATTCACGCCGCAGGAGGCAGCCCTGGCGCTACAGTTGAAGCTGGCCACCGAATATGCTGAGCAGATCGCACAGCGCACCGGCGATGACCCCCAAGCTGCGGAGGCTACCCTCAAAGGTATGGCAGGCAAGGGGCTGATACGGATGAAACGGGGGCAGAAAGGGCCTGTCTTCGGCCTGATACCTTTCATCGTTGGCATCTACGAGTTGCAGATCAGTCGTATGGACGAGGAAATGGCGCAGCTATTCGAGGACTACTACAAGGAAGCCTTCCATAAGGCACTGAATTTGCAGCCGTCGATGCAACGTGTCATCCCCGTCGAGAAATCTGTGCAGGTAGGAATCCAAGTACTTCCTTATGAGAGCGCCTCGGAGATACTGGAGCATGCACAGTCGTGGGGCGTGTTGGACTGCATCTGCCGAGTGCAGAAGAGGCTGCTGGGACAGCCATGCGAGCACCCGGTGAACATCTGCCTCATGTTCAGCAAGAAGCCCAATGCCTACGAGAAGGCTAAGCACATTAAGTCGTTGACAAAGGAGGAGGCCCTGGACGTGCTGCGCCGCGCTGAGGAGGCTGGCTTGGTTCATACCACCGGCAACTACCGGGGGGAGATAGAATATATCTGCAATTGCTGTGCCTGCGCCTGCGCTATACTGCGCGGCGCTGCCGAGTTCGGTATCTTGAGCATCCTGGCCCCGTCGGCCTTCAAGGTCAGTGTGGACGATAAGCTTTGCGTGGGCTGCGATCTCTGTCTGGAACGCTGTCAGTTCAAGGCGCTGTCTATAGTGGACGGCATGTGCAAGGTGGACGAGCGGCGCTGCTTCGGCTGCGGCATCTGCATATCAGCCTGCGGTGACGGAGCGCTTAGCCTGACACCCAGGTCGGCCGACCAGGTGAAACTGCCGCCGGAATCCTTGGGCGAGTGGATGATGGAGCGGGCTGTGGCGCGGGGGATCGACCTGGAGAAGCT
>CAYGWR010000116.1:2349-3641 GCA_964353645.1 uncultured Dehalococcoidia bacterium | reverse complement strand
CGCTTATCTGCCTCATGGTCATAGCCGATAGAGGCGCCAGCCTGGATTCTGGATTCCTTGTCGACGATCGCTCGCCTTACCCTCGCCCCAGGCTCTAGGCTAACGTCATCAAATATAATCGATTTCTCCACTAAAGCGTCTCTCTCAACAACCACGCCTGGGGACAGAATAGAACCCCAGACCGTACCGCCGCTGATGATACAGCCATCGGACACCAGCGAATCAGGTGTACTTCCCCCCAGAACACACTTGGTTGGGGGGCGGGGCTTCTGATATGACCTGAATGGCCATTTCTCTCCGTAGAGATTGAAGAGCGGGTCCACACCCACAAGGTCCATGCTGGCTTCGTAGTAGGAGTCGATATCGCCCACATCCCTCCAGTAGGAGGAATCTCGAGTTCTATTGACCAGGACTTTATTTCTTTTACCTTCCTTCACTTCAATCACGATATCCTCTATCCTGTTCTCATTCTCGAAGTCGTAAACAAAGACTTTATAGCCCTTAGCTGTCATTCTGGGAATGACCTCTTTGCCGAAGTCGTCTTCCGTTCCTTGCAGGGCCTCTCTTAAAGCGCTCATCCTAAAGATGTAGACGCCCATTGAAGCAAGAACATGGTCTGGCGAATCTGGAACCGTCTTTGGCTTAGCAGGCTTCTCCTCGAACTTGACTAATCTAAGGTTTCGGTCTACTGCCAACACCCCAAGTTTTAAGGCAGCTTGCTCCTTTTTCACCCTGATACCGGATATGGTCAGACCGGCGTCATTCCTCTTGTGGTGGGCCATCATCTGACGGTAGTCCATCTTATAAACATGATCACCGGAGAGAATCAGAATATTTTCGACTTCTCTTCTTGTAATAAGATCAAGGTTCTGCCGTACGGCATCGGCTGTACCGCGGTACCAATCCACCCCATGTTTCTGTTGAGCGGGCACCGTGTATATATATTCCCCTAACCCCGAGCTTGAAATACCCCAGCCCTCCTGGACATGGACATTCAATGACCCCGACCTGTACTGTGTGAGCACGAAAATCTTGCGCAAGCCCGAGTTGACGCAATTACTCAAAGTGAAATCGATCAGCCGGTATTTACCCCCGAAGGGTACGGCTGGCTTAGCTCGTGCCATTGTCAAAGGTTGTAACCTCTCTCCCGTGCCTCCAGCCATTACTAGTGTTTGCAGCTTTTCCATTTTCCACTATCCCTTTGCGTGTCACCGCACCAGCCAAATTAACTCTCTGATATGAAGAGATTATATCAAATTGAAATCCATATCACCAATAGGGAGTGCAGAGGG
>CAYGWR010000116.1:0-2249 GCA_964353645.1 uncultured Dehalococcoidia bacterium | reverse complement strand
TATGAAGAGATTATATCAAATTGAAATCCATATCACCAATAGGGAGTGCAGAGGGACAGAGTCCCTTTACCAGGGGATTGGGGGTGTCCCGGTCAAATTCTTCTGTCATTGCGAGGAGCCTGGCGACGAAGCAATCTTGGAGGCGAATGGGTAAACAGGCGATGAGATTGCTTCGCTTCGCTCGCAATGACACTCTATATTCTGGGATACAGGAGGTCGTTTAACAACTGGGGAGTGCAGAGGGGCGCAGCCCCTCTGCTGGGGGTCTGGGGGTATCCCCCAGTTTATTAAGTCCCCCAAGATTGGGGGACTTAGGGGGCTGAAAAGACGTTTTTAAATGCTCTCTAAAACACCCTTCAATATTCCTCGTAATTCGGGTATACTACTGCACAGAGAATTCAAAAAAGTACTATGGAATCAAAAAGTATGGCTGAAGGGCTTTCCGGAATCCCGCCGCTGCATGTAGTCATGGCCTCGCCGGAGATTGCACCATTTGCTAAGACCGGCGGTCTCGGCGATGTGCTAGCATCGCTGCCCAGGGCTCTGGAACGACTCGGGCTTCGTATCTCCCTTATTATGCCTGCGTATCGCTCTGTCCTTCAGGGTGGCTTTCAGCTGGATGATGCTGGTCTCGGCTTCACTGTTCCTATCTCGAATAGCAGGGAAGCGGGGACTCTGTTGAAGACAAAGATGGGGAGAGACATTACAGTTTATCTCATCCGTGCCGACCAGTACTATGACCGTGAGCACTTTTATGGCACTCATGGAGAGGATTACCTCGATAATGCTGAGAGATTTACCTTCTTTGCCCGGTCAATCCTTGGTGTCTTGAAGCAAGATCCACCAGCGATACTCCACGCCCATGATTGGCAGTCAGCCCTTGCCGTCGCATTCCTTAAAGCTCAACCCCATCTTTATCCAGAGCTTTCCTCTATGAAGACCGTTTTCACAGTACACAACCTGGGATACCAGGGCCTTTTCAGTTATCTGGATTGGCATCTCCTGAACCTCGAAGGGCATTTCTTCACTCCTCGCTATCTGGAGTTCTGGGGTAAAATTAACTTTCTCAAAGGGGGCCTCGTCTTCGCTGACAAGATTACTACAGTGAGCCCTGCATATGCCGAGGAGATCAAGACTGTCGATCAAGGGTTTGGGCTGGACGGGGTCTTCCGAGAGCGGGCACAGGACTTGGTTGGTATTCTTAACGGGGCCGATTATGAAATCTGGAATCCTGAAACCGATCCGTTCATCTCCCGTACATATGGTCCCCATAATCTTTGGGGGAAGAAGTCTTGCAAGTCCGATCTGCAAAGGATTTTCGGCCTTCACGGTGATCCCGATATTCCTCTCATTGGAATGGTCTCGCGCCTGACATCGCAGAAGGGCTTCGACCTTTTGGAACAGGCAATGGATGACCTGCTTTCTCGGGGCACTCAGTTCGTTCTCCTCGGTACAGGAGACAGGCGCTACGAGCAAATTTTTGCTGAGATGCCTGAGCGATACCCTGGAAAAGCCGGGGTAAAGATTGACTTCGACGAGGCCATGGCCCACAAGGTCATAGCGGGATCCGATCTATTACTCATGCCTTCCCGTTACGAGCCAAGTGGCCTTACTCAGATATACAGTCTCAGATATGGTACTATTCCTATCGTGAGAGCCACGGGTGGTCTGAGAGACACTATCAAGGAGTTTGACTCGAAGACAGGGGAAGGTAATGGGTTCGTTTTTGGCCCCTACGAGGTTCCGGCGTTCTTGCAGGTCTTGGATCGGGCCCTGGACTTGCTACGGCAGCAGAAAGAGTGGTCAAAGTTAATGGGTAACGCAATGGCTGCCGACTTTTCCTGGGCTCGCTCTGCCCGGTCGTATGCGGACCTCTATCAGAAACTCGCAGGGCAATCTTCCACCTGAATAGTCTTCTACTGCCCCAGTCGAAGCATCAACTCTTGAGGTATCGTTACAAGTATGATTTTAAAAAGCGAAATCGGGGCGAGTGGATTTGAACCACTGACCTTAGAGTGCCGTAGTCGCCACTATAGCATGATAGTTAAAGGGTTTTCCGGGACGTGAACGTTTGTCTTCCTATTCCGGTAGGCCAATTTCATCGATATCTGCATAGATGTTACTTATTGTTGTGCCAGTAGCTTTTCTTTGAACTCTTCAGTAAATGTAGTTAGTGTCGTAGCGATATTAAGGTATGTTAAAAAAAATTGAAAGGTGGAGAGTTAAAGCTTGAAAAGTGGACTGCGGTA
>CAYGWR010000115.1:0-3659 GCA_964353645.1 uncultured Dehalococcoidia bacterium | reverse complement strand
CTGCGCCAGTACCAGATGGTGCTGCCCACGCTGGAGGAAGTGTTCATCGAACTGGTGGGAAACAGGAAGGACTAGTGTCGAGCTTTTTCGTTCTGTTCAAAAAGGAGTTCAGGGGCCAGCTCAGGACATACCGGCTGCTCATAGTGGTCGCTGTGTTCTTCATCTTCGGCCTGGGCACTCCCTTGATGCTGAAATACCTTCATGAGCTCGTGCCTGCTGAGGATGTCGCTATAAGTATACCTGAGTTCACCACTGCGGATGTAGTCCAATCATTCATAAGCAGCCTGGGGCAGTTAGGCTTGATAGCGGCGATACTGGTGGCTATGGGCTCGGTAGCCACTGAGAGGGAGTCAGGCACCGCTGCCATGACGCTGAGCAAGCCGGTGGGCTGCGGCAGCTTTATCCTGGCCAAGCTGGCTGCCCTGGCGGTGACCTTCGGCGTGGCGATAGCGGTAGGAGCCGTGGGCTGCTACCTGTACACCGTGGTGCTCTTTGGAAACCCGGGAGGTTTCGACTTCTTCATAGCCACCCTGTTAGGGGCTCTCTACCTGCTGTTCTGTCTTGCGGTGACTGTGATGTACAGCTCGTTTGTCAAGAGCCCGATAGCGGCAGGGGGGCTGTCTCTGGTGACCCTGGCTGCTATAGCGGGGACTGCCGGTCTGCCGGGTATGAAATACTACAGCCCCGGCGCTCTGCTGTCGTGGGCGGAAGACGTTGCTTCGGCGGGTGGCCCGAATTCCTGGTGGGTGCTTATAGTCAGCTTGGTGTCGATAATCCTCACCACAGTCATCGGCTGGCAGGTGTTCAAGAGGAAAGAGCTGTGAGTGCAGATTTACGTGTCTGCCTGATTTGGGATCGAGTGCGAACACGCAAGTTCGCCCCTTGTCGGAGTCGTGGCAGGCGATTCTATGACACCCTACGGGGTGTACTTTATGGTGGCGAAGTCGTAGTAAGTGCCTTTGCCGGAGCTTCTGCCAGTGACATAGATGCTGCCTGAGCTGCCTAAAGCCAGGGCGTAAGCCTTGTCGGGGCGGCTGGCCGGGCCATCGTAGCGGGCAACCCAGAGTTGCTTTCCGGCATTGCTGTACTTTATGGTAGCATAGTCGTAGCTGGTGCCATTACCCGTACTCCAGCCAGTGACATAGATGCTGCCCGCTCTATCCATGACTAGGGCGGAAGCCGTGTCTTCGCTGTGGGCGGGGCCGTTGTAGCGAGCCACCCAGAGCTGGTTACCGTTGACGTCGTACTTTATGCTGGCATAGTCTGCACCGGTGGCGTTACCTGTGCTGGCTCCTGTAACATAGACATTGCTTGAGATGTCCACTGCCAGTACGGTGGCGCCGTCCTCACCATTCGCCGGGCCGCTGTAGCGAGTGGCCCAGAGCTGGTTTCCGTGGCTATCGTACTTCACGGTAGCGTAGTCCGTCTCGGTGCCGCTGCCTGCGCTGCTACCAGTGACATAGATGTTTCCCAGGCCGTCCAAAGCCATGGCGGAAGCCTGGTCCCCCTTATTAGCTGAGCCGTTGTAACGGGCAACCCAAAGCTGGTTGCCATCGCTGTCGTACTTTATGGTGGTATAGTCTGCGCCGGTGCCGTTGCCTGTGCTGCTGCCGGTGACATAGACATTACCAGCACTATCCACCGCTACGGCGGAAGCCTTGTCCTCGCCGCTTGCGGGGCCGTTGTAGCGAGCGACCCATATCTGGTTGCCGTTGCTGTCATACTTAATGGTGGCATAGTCTGCGTCCGTGAAGTTGCCCTGGCTCCATCCGGTGACGTAGACGTTTCCCGCATTGTCCAAAGTCAGGGCATAAGCCAGGTCATAGCCGTTGGCGGGGCCGTTGTAGCGAGCGACCCATAGCTGGCTGCCGTTGCCGTCGTACTTTATAGTGGCGAAGTCTGAGACCGTGCCGTTGCCTGTGCTCCATCCGGTCACGTAGGTATTCCCCGATTTATCCAGGGCTATGTCCCAGGCCCAGTCCTCGCTGTTTCCCGGGCCGTTGTAGCGGTCGACCCACGACTGGTTTCCTGTGCTGTCATACTTGATGGTAGCGTAGTCGCTGGAGGTGCCATTGCCCCAGCTATAGCCGGTGACGTAGATATTCTCCGAGCCGTCTACAGCTATGGCCCAGGCGCCGTCATCATCTGCGAGCCCGCCATCGTATCTGGCAACCCAGGCCTGGGTGACTGTTACATTGCCTTCAGGACTTGGTGTCGGTGTTGGTACTGATTGCTTGCAGCCGACACCGGTTAGTCCAAATGCCAGGATGGTTATAACGAGCGCCAGGATGACACAATATTTCCACACGCTTTCAAGCCTCCGTTTGGATTGCACGATGAGGGTCATGGTGTTCCTTAATGTAAGTAATTCGTGCTCCCAAAATCCTAGCAGCGCTCACGGGATAAGTCAATGGTTGGGGGACACCCCCGAGCCCCCGGCAAAGGGGCTTTGTCACTCTGCACTCCTCAGTTGTTAAACGACCTCTGAATTCAAAAAGCATGAGGTAATGTTCTTCAATAGCCTAAATCCTGGAGAAGTTATCCCACACCTTCTGTGGAATAGGAGTGCAAAAGTGGTTATAATAAGCTGCAAAGAGGAGGTGAATTTGCGAATCGTTCGCTTCGCTGCTCAGAGCAAAATCAAGTATGGGATATTGGAGGGCGATAATACTATACGTGGATTTCGAGTCAGCCCGTTTGCCCGATTTAAGGGTTCTGTAAGTTCTTTCAAGTTTGATGGAAACACCTATCAACTGAAAGAGGTGAAGCTGCTTGCTCCTTGTGTTCCCTCTAAGATTGTGGGCTTAGGGCTGAATTATCGTCTCCATGCCGAGGAGACTAAAATGTCTTTACCCTCAGTGCCGCTCATCTTCCTCAAACCGTCTACCGCGGTCATAGGTACTGACGACAAAATCATCCTGCCGCGAGATTCGAAGCGTGTGGACTACGAAGGCGAGATGGGCGTTGTTATGGGCAGGAAAGCAAAAGATGTACCAAAAGACAAAGCGAAGGAGTATATCCTCGGATACACCTGTGTTAACGATGTATCGGAGCGCCATGTGCAGAAGGCGGATGGCCAGTGGACGAGGGCCAAGGGTTATGATACCTTTGCGCCGATAGGGCCGTGGATTGAGACAGAGGTTGACCCGGATGACCTGAAGCTTGAGACCTACCTCAATGGGGAGCTCAGACAATCTGCTCGTACCAGCGAGCTTATCTTCGGTGTAGCCGAGATGGTAAGCTTTATCTCAGGCGTGATGACACTGCTGCCGGGCGATATTATCGCCACGGGCACGCCGTCAGGAATCGGCAGGGTGAGTCCCGGCGATGTGGTCGAGGTCAGGATAGAGGGGATCGGGACCTTAAGGAATTTCGTGGTGGCTCAAGGGTAGCTCCAGGGAAAGGAACACGCAGATGGCGAAGCCTGCATACTTAGTTGTTTTCATCACCACCTCAAGCTACGAAGAGGCTCGCAAGATAGCGGATGCACTCGTTGACCTGAAGAAAGCGGCATGTGTAAATATAGTGCCCAAGGTGAACTCGCTGTTCAGGTGCAAGGGCAAAATCGAGGAGGCTGAGGAAAGCCTCATGGTGGTCAAGACCAGGGCAGAGCTTTTCCCCGATGTTGTGAGCACGGTCAAGTCGATTCACAGCTATGA
>CAYGWR010000114.1:0-3683 GCA_964353645.1 uncultured Dehalococcoidia bacterium | reverse complement strand
GCCGGGGCGACCCATCCAGTTTACGGAGTTGTCGATTCATGTGGATTTCCGATTAAAATGAGCGAATCCGAGCTCAAAGTTACTACCGGTTGCCCGGAGCTAGGACAAGATACCACAAAGGTGCTGAACGAGCTATTAGGTTATGATGATAAGAAGATCGCCAGATTGCGAAAACAAGGAGCCATAGCGTAGGAACCAAGAAGCCTGCAAGGTGATGGAATAACTGGAAGAATCCAGTCTCCAATCGGTAATTGTGCCGCAACCCCCTCTTGACAAACAACCCAAATTCGGTATTATAGTACTATAATACTATAGTTATAGAGTATGCAATGACGAACGCAGAACTGGCTGTCCTGGGTCTTGTCGTTGAGCAACCGCGCCACGGCTATCAGATAGAGCAGGTGATCGAGCAACGAGGCATGCGGAGGTGGACGGATATCGGCTTCTCCTCCATCTACTTCCTGCTCAAGAAACTGGAGCGCGGTGGCTTTATCGAAGGTCGGTTGGAGAAGACCGAGCGCGGCCCGGCACGCAAGGTATACAGGGCTACCCCGAGCGGGCTGGAGACATTTCACGCTGCCATGGTCGAGGTGCTCTCGGTGCCCCAACCCAACCCCTATCCCCTGATGCTGGGGCTGGCCAACCTCCCCGTCCTCTCAATCGAGGAGACGCTCGCCGCACTGAGCCAGTACAGCAAGCATCTAAAAGAGAAGATGGAAATCCTGAGGACAGTTCACGATAGCAATCTGCATTCTCATCCCTATTTCGTAGATGCCATGTTCGAACTAGGCCTGATGGTGATGCAGGCGGAACTGGAATGGCTCGAAAAGTTCACCAGGCAAATACAGAAGCAATCTCAAACGAAACAGGAGTGAAAGATATGGCCATTATCGAAACTCATCAACTGACCAAGGTTTTCCCCGGCGACATCAGGGCGGTTGACGGCATCGACTTCGAGGTCAACACCGGCGAGGTCTTCGCCTTCCTGGGCCCGAACGGAGCCGGCAAGACCACCACCATCAAGATGCTGAACACCCTCATCCAACCCACCTCAGGAACAGCAATTGTGGCAGGCTTCGATGTGGCGAAGAACCCGTCTGAGGTGCGCAAGCGCATCGGCTATACTGCGCAGGATGTGGGGGTGGATGAGCACGCTACGGGGCGTGAGAACCTGACACTTTACGGCCATTTCTACAGGCTGGATAGCAAGACCATCAAGCAGCGGGTCAAGGAAATTTTCGAACTGGTCGGTTTGACCGGTTCCGAGGACAGGATGGTCTCCACCTATTCGGGCGGCATGCGCAAGCGGCTCGACCTGGCCATGGGGCTCATTCACCAGCCCCAGGTAATCTTCATGGATGAGCCGACCACAGGTCTCGACCCTCAGACCAGGGCCAGCATCTGGGAATATATCCGCGAGCTGGTTAAATCCAAGGGGATGACAATTTTCCTGACCACCCACTACATGGAGGAAGCCGACCGCCTGGCCAACAGAATCGCCATCATAGACCTGGGCAAGATAATCGCCATGGGCACCGCCGATGAGCTGAAGAAGTCCATAGGCGGCGACGTAGTTACAGTCTCTCCCTGTGGGGACAAGGATGAGGAATGCAAGGAATTCATCAGGCGCAGCGAGGCGGTGCTCTCAGGCAAACCTTTCGTAACCGGGACTAAGCCAACGGATGGCGAGCTGGCTGTTTATGTAAAGGAGGGCGAGTCAGCCATACCCAGCATAATGCAGCTCCTTTCGGGGCAAGGCATCGAGGTCAAGACCATAACCATGTCCAGGCCCTCGCTGGACGATGTGTTTCTAAAGTACACCGGTCGCACCATACGCGCCCAGGAGGGCGCACGCACCACTTTCGCTCAGCTAGTGAGGAAGCGCGACAGGAGGCAACGATGAAGATCATAAGCGATACCTGGTACATAACTCTGCGCGATTTAAGGGCAAGGATTCGCATGCCCGTATTTATATTCATGACACTGTTCCAACCTATACTGTGGCTGGTGCTGTTCACCCAGATATTCAAGTCGCTGGGCGGTATGCTAGGCCCAGGCGGCGGCAGCTATCTCCAATTCTTCGCCCCCGGCGTGCTGGTGATGACAGTGCTGTTCGGCTCAGCCTTTTCGGGCTTCGGCATGCTGATGGACATGGATATGGGCATACTGTCCAAGATGCTGGCCACTCCGGTGACCCGCATCTCCGTCATAGCGGGCCGCATCATCGCTACCGTGGTGGTGCTGCTAATTCAGGCTTTGATAATCATTATCCTCGCCCTCATCATGGGGGTACACTTTAAAACCGGCGTGCCCGGGGTGCTGTTTACTTTTTTCCTCTTGTCGTTGCTCGGGCTGGGGTTCGCTGCCTTCTCCAATGGGCTGGCACTTCTGCTCAAACGACAAGAAACCGTCATGGCAGTCACCAACCTTCTCACCATGCCGCTGATGTTCCTCTCGTCGCTGATGATGCCGGCAGCCCTGCTGCCTGGCTGGCTTAACACGGTGAGACAAATCAACCCCATAGACTATGCCGTGGTTGGCGCCCGCGATTTGATTTCGAACGGATACATATGGCACGACCTCTGGCTGAGCATGGTTGTGCTGGCTGCTTTGGCCGTGGTAGGAGTAGCCTTCGGCACTCTGATGTTCCGCACCAGAGCAGAGTAGCGCGCTTGGATGCTGGGCCAAATGCAAAATTAAAATTGCAGGTTGTAGGACATAATTATGTACAAAGTTGAATGTCATGAGGCTTGACAACCAACCAAAAATGGTGATATATTTCCATAATGGAACTATATCAGGTTGAAGTGCAAAGATGGATAACGTTAAGCAACAGCCGTCAATAGACTCAGAGCAAGTAACAATATTCGTGCGATATATGGCGGAATTACTCCCAGAGACTAAATCCGCGCCGCCCGAGTCATTGGTTCGATTAATGACTCAATTAGGACCAATACTCAGTAAGAACAAGCCTCGTCTTATTGCTCACCCCTTTACTTTCTACCTCATGGGTAGCATTCTATATCGAGACACTAACCCAACAATGAGGGAACTTAGTAGGGCTCTGTCGGCGCCCCTCTCCACCGCAACCCGAATGGTTAGTTTATGGGTGGACAATGGCTGGGCTCGGAGATTATCCGATCCTGACGATAGAAGGATAATTAGGGTGGCCTTAACAGATAGCGGACGACGCATCCATGACATCATGGAGGACTTCTTGGGACAACACGCCAGGATGATTCTAGCCTGCCTAACAGCCGAGGAACGGATTATCCTGCTCACTCTTTTGGGCAAAGTGGCATCTACGTTGGAAGCAAAGGCACAATAATTTTTTTGCAACCATATTTCCGAAATGCAATAGTTGCAATTTATAACTAATTCCGAGGGGCTGAAAGGATTATTCAATGTCAGCCAGGACAGGTTTAAGACCGAAAAGATGACTCGATTTCGGTAAAGGGGGTGAAGCAATGGAATACGCAATTCGAACGGAGAACCTGGTCAAGAAATACGGCAAGGATTTTACTGCGCTGGATGGGGTTTCCCTGCGGATAGAAAAGGGGCAAGTCGTGGGATACGTTGGTCCGAACGGCGCCGGTAAGACTACTACAATCAAGATATTAACTGGCCTGATCAAGCCCAGCTCAGGACATGCTTATGTGAACGGCATCGACGTAACCGCAAAT
>CAYGWR010000113.1:0-3711 GCA_964353645.1 uncultured Dehalococcoidia bacterium | reverse complement strand
CGTTCCATTACCCTCCTTTCATACTCCTCGCATGAACCAACCCCCAATCACCCATTACCCATTACCCATAACCACCAACCCCCTACACCACATCCGCCAGCGTCATTTCAATGCGTTTGAAGTAAACGTAACCTGCAACGAAGAGGAGTACCGCGCCCGCTGCCGCTATGCCCATGTAGAAGCCTTCAGGGGCTACTCCTTTGACCAGTGCGTTACGGTAGCCTTCTATTATCCCCGTCATCGGATTCAACATGTAGTATATCTTGAATCGTTCTGGCACCAGGCTCAAGGGGTAGATAATGGGTGTGGCATACAGCCATAGCTGAACGATCAGGGGCAGGGCGTACTTCACATCCCTGTAGTAAGCGTTTAAAGCTGAGAAAATAAAGCACACGCCCATGGTGAACACGGTCTGAATTATGAGCACGGGGATGACATAAAGGATGTTTACGGTGAAAGGGATATGGAAGTAGAACATCATGCCCAGAAAGATGACGGCTGCGATGAGCAGGTCGAAAACGGCGGCGAGAATGGAGGATATGGGGAAAAACTCGCGCGGGAAGTATATCTTTTTGATCAGTGCTGCGTTCGCCTCGAGGCTGGGGATGGCGTTGTTGAGCGAGTTGGAGAAGAATGTCCAGAACAGCAGGGCGCTGTAGGAGAAGATGGGGTAAGGGATGCCCTCGCTGGGCACCTTGAGCAATACAGAGAAGATGAGGGTGAACATCAGCATCAGGGCTAGCGGCTGAAGCACTGCCCAGGCTATGCCCAGTATCGACTGCTTGTAGCGAATCTGCACATTGTGCAGGGTGAGTACCCAGAGCAGCTCTCGATAGTTCCACAGCTCGCGCAACTTGCCTGGAATCCATCCCCCTGAAGGGCGGATTGCAGTCACGGGAGTCGTAGGAGCCTCTATTTGCTTCGCCTTATCTTCGCCGACGCTCATACTAACCAAGCTCGCAGAGAAATAGCCTTTACGGCATTCTCGCTTTGAAATCGGAATAGATCAAAACGTTGCCGTTAGTGCTTCGAAGAACCTGTAATACCTCTCGTGTACATAATATAACTGTAGAATGAATTCTACACTATTTGGTCTGGTTTGCAAGCCTCGGCTGGAAGAGGCATAGCGTCCGGAATAATTAAGCTTGTTTAATATTCTTGCTGCCGCCGGACTCAGCGTTATCCAACATCCTCTTAATCTCAGCCTTTATCGTCTCTATCGGGACCTTCAGAACCTCCATCAAGTAAATAAGATCCAAGGCCTCCTTAAATCGAGCCCACTCCTTGCTCTGTTCGGTGGTGTCAGTCTCTGCTGTTTTAATTGACCATCTGTCCATCATAAGTCTTTTGAGCCCCCAGGGCTCTTGGAACCTTGCCCTCACTTCCTCCTCAGGCAGCCCGAGCAGTTCGCATGTCGTTTTCACAACTTTCTCGCGGTACCCTGGACTGGAGTTTAGCAACTTTTTAACCACCATGTACTTGGACTCCAAATTACGGGGCAGTTTTTTCCAAGCCTGGAAATAGCTGCGGGCTGTTCTAACGGATATACCCACAATAAGAGCCACTTGAGCTGGCATTTTCCCATGTTCAAATAGCTCAAAGGCCCTGCGCCGGGCTGACCTATCCCATTCATCACGCTTAATGGGATACTTCCTACGTCTCCTCCGTAATTTACCGATCAAAACTGACAGTGAGTTTCTTGCCATACTCGGCCCCCTTTGGTGCAGTAAAGCAAACTGCAGCCAGTTTCCCTAGATTCGCCCTGCACTTTGTTAGGAACGGGCAGATGTCATACTATGACATTTTTGCTTCAAAAAATGGGCTTTTTTGCCATAATACATCGGGTAATCGATATATAATACCTCTCCGAACAGGCTATGCACTGTGCCTCTTAAACCCCCTTGAGCTTGTTTTAAAGACTATATTGTCCGCTGGTGAATACCTTCGGTGCGCTGCCTCGACATCGCTCTGGGCCAGGTTGACATAAACCCTGACCATTTCGAGGCTACTGTGTCCCAGGATTTGCTGGAGGCTGAAGACGTCACCTCCATTTCGTATCCACATCACGGCTGCGGTGTGGCGCAAGGTATGGGGCGAACACCTGATGCCTTTTATGCCAGCCTTTTCCCCGTAGTGCTTGATTATCGCCTGAACGCGTCTCGCCTTTAGTGGCTCTCCAGAGTCTGTAAGAAAGAACTCTCGTGTTAGTGGCGTTGCTGGCTCGGAACGGTGGAAATTAAAATAGCGTAACAATGCCTTCTGCGCCCTGACGCCGAAGGGTACAATTCGTTCCTTAGCGCCTTTGCCCCATACCTTGAGTGTCCGTCTTTCCAGGTTGACGTCATCTACTTTCAAGCCGGTCAGCTCCGATACCCTGAGTCCTGTATCAACAAGTAGAAGAATCATAGTGTAGTCCCTCTGACCCTGAGAATTAGACAGGTCGACTGCCTCGATAAGTCCAGCCAGTTGCTCGGTTGCGAAAGCTGGTATCAACCTCTTCGGGGCTTTGGGTATCTTTAGCAATGAGAAGGGATTTTTGTGGATATAGCCCTCTGCGTGGGCCCAGGACCAGAAGGAACGGAGGGCTCTCAGGTAATCGTTGATGGTGGTGCCGGATAGGTTGCCCCCTTGCGGTCTGGTATAGGGGTGTGAAGCAAATTTCTGGCGGCTTTGCAGGTGTAAGGTGAAACCGCGTAGTTGCTCGACACCGATTTCACCGATATCGGTAGATATGCCCTGGGCTTTAAGAAAGGCCATAAGGTAGCGCACAGAACTGGTCACTATAACGATTGTTGCCGGGCTTTTGCCTTCACTCTGGGCGCAGAGCCTGTAAATCTCAGCCAGCCGGGTGAGGTCATATCGCCCTTCAATGTTAAACAGATTTTGGAATGATTTGTCGATATCTTCAGCGATGAAAGTCACTTATGTCTCCGTCTATTGCAACTTGGCAGCCTTACCTCAGTGTGCTAGAATGCAAATGGGTACGGAATCGGCCTGATCCCTGTTTTCCTTACCCACAGGCGGCGGGTGGTATCAGCACTCGCCGCCAGCGCTTTTCTTTATCTAGTTATCTAGCGTGGGTTCCCCAGGTCGACAACAAGGTCCGCGTTACAGTGCGGACAGGTTGTCTGAATAGCTCTCCCCATTCCACTGGGCACAGCCAGCAGGAAATCGCCTCCGCACTGGCAGCATTGAACATCCACTGACTGCGGCGACCGATTTGTTGTTTTAGCCAGGTGATAGATGCCAGCCGCAGCCAGGCCAAGAAGGGCGACGGTGGCCAGGAATTCTCCCCAGTCGGGCTTCTGCCCTGTCGACTCTTCGTAGCGCTTCTTTTGGGAGTCGAGGACAGCCCGGTCCCGGCTGCTTATCGATATCGGTCGCTGCTTGGCAGGTGTCATGTTAACGTCCTCCAACTTGTTAGGTAAAGTTACAAAATAATATTACCACAAACTTTGAGGGATGTCAAATAGTGATATCTGAAGGCGGCCGAACAAGTGCGGCTATAGATCTCATCTGCTTCTCCACCTGCTCTTTATGTCTTTGTCTCTCAACTTATGTGGCACAAGCCCAGACTGCAAAGAGGAAGGCCGTACCAAATACAATATGGTTGAATAGGCCGTATATATTGGGTGTAAAAATGCGAGGGCGCTAGGGAAAGTATGGAAAAGTCTGTGATGTTTGCAAATTGGTTAGCAGCGGCTGGCGCTG
>CAYGWR010000112.1:0-3751 GCA_964353645.1 uncultured Dehalococcoidia bacterium | reverse complement strand
TGAGTTGGAAGGATAAAGATGGCGTAGCCAATCATAACCCCATGACGTGGGTTCCCACCAGCCTCGACGATATGCCGTTAGACTATTCCTATCCCGTGAAATCGGTGCTGAGGTACCGTGATTTGGCTAGCATGACGCCATTCGGGAATTGGATGGATTACCCCATAACCTGTGTTGTCACCTGTCGCGGCTGTAACTACGAGTGCGCTACCTGCGGTGGCTCGAGATATGCATACAAGAATAGCTTTGGCCGCGAGAAAACAGCCTTCAGAAGCCCGAAGCTTATAGTCAAGGATATCGTCAGCATACAACGCTACCTCAACGGACCCGTATTTGTAATCGGTGATATTCGCCAGCAGGGCGAGGACTACGCTGATGAGTTTCTCTGGGCTATGAACGCTGCAAAGGTAAAAGGGCAAATCATCCTTGAGCTTTTCTCCCCTGCAGGAAGTGACTTCTTCAAGAAGGTGAACGCGGCAATACCCAATTACAATATTCAATGGTCACCGGATTCAACCGATGAAGAAGTAAGGCATGTTTTCGGGAAAGGATACAGCAACCGCGAAATAGAGAGCACAATTCAAGGTGCTCTTGAAAACGGCTGCAAAAGATTAGACCTGTTCTTCATGATTGGCTTGCCCAAGCAAACATATAGCTCTGTAATGAACGATGCAGCTTACTTGAGGGGACTGCTAGGTGAATTCAGACACCATAAGAAAGTACTTCCCTTCATTTCACCACTTGCCCCGTTTGTAGACCCGGGCAGCAAGGTTTTTGAGAATCCGCAGAAGTATGGATACCGCTTGTTCTATCGTACCCTGGAAGAGCATCGTCAGGCGCTGAAGAGCCCCAGCTGGAAGTACATGCTCAATTATGAGACCGAGTGGATGAGCCGGGACGAAATAGTGACGAGCACATACGAGGCTGCGTTGTCTTTTAATCAATTGAAGCTTGAGTATGATCTGATTGCCCCCAAGGTGGCTGAAGGTGTCGAAGCTCGTGCCAGGGGCGCAATAGACTTGATGAAAGCGATCGATAAGATAGTCAGCGAACACGGCTTAGACAGCAAAGAAATAATGCCTCTTAAGAAAGAAGTGGATAGGCTGAGTTCTTCCTCCATATGCCAAAAGAAGGAACTGCACTGGCCCGCGGCTTCTTTTATGCGCAATGCACCAAGGATTATATGGGCTTTTGCTACAGGGAGCGAGTTCAGATATGGAGCTTAAAACCCAACCATTCATGTTGAATATCGGGCCGCACCACCCGTCCACTCATGGTGTCTTCCGCATGCGGGTGACCCTTGATGGAGAAGTGATTGTGGACTTAGAGCCAGTTTTTGGCTATCTCCATAGGGGCATAGAGAAGCTGGCTGAGGGGAGAACCTATACCCAGAATATACCCTTCACTGATCGCTTTGACTATGCTGCCTCAATGATGAATAACTTTGCTTATGTATTGGCAGTGGAGAAACTTGCCGGGATAAAGGTGCCCGAGAGAGCTGAGTATCTCAGAGTGATTATAGCTGAGATGATGCGCATCGCCAGGCATCTCCTGGCAGTCGGCTTTCTGACCAATGACCTGGGCGCAATGATGACTCCGCTTCTCTATATGTGGCGTGAACGAGAGAAGCTCGTCGACCTATTTGAGATGGTCTGCGGGCAGAGATTGACCTATAACTACATGCGCATCGGCGGGGTCAGCCATGATATACCGCCGGAGTTTTTGCCAGCACTTAGAAAATTTCTCAAGGAAATGCCAGGATTTATTGATGAGTACGATCAACTACTTGCTACCAATGAGATATTGCTAGCACGTACCAAAGGCATAGGAATTCTACCTGCTGATTTAGCTATAAGTTGCTCATGCAGTGGGCCCATGCTCAGGGCTAGCGGTGTCAAATGGGATATTCGCAAGGCAGACCCCTACTCGGTTTACGACCGCTTCGATTTCGATATCCCAACAGGCAATGTTGGCGACGTGTACGACCGCTACCGAGTTAGGATTGAGGAGATGAGACAGAGCGTTCGCATACTGGAGCAGGCAATAGAGCAACTGCCTCCGGGTGAAATATGTGCTAAAGTGCCCATACTGCTCCGCCCGCCTAAGGGTGAAACCTACGCTCGAATCGAGGCTTCGACAGGTGAACTGGGGTTCTACCTGGTCAGTGATGGCTCCATCGCTCCCTACCGTTTCAGGGTGCGCCCTCCGGAATTGCTTAACCTTACGGTATTGCGTGACATCAGCATAGGATGGAAGATCGCAGACCTTATAATTATCTTCGGCAGTATAGATATCGCTCTGGGCGAGGTAGATAGATAATGAATGCCTGGCATTACTTCGTCAATCTATTTCCAAACGTGCGCACTGACTTTGTTGAATGGCTTCAAGGTTTCGGCCTTCCCAGTTCCCTGATAATATTCCTCGATAGCATTATCGGCATAACCCTGATCTTGCTCTTCGTCTTCCCGATGGTAATGCTATTCATCTGGATGGAGCGGCGGTTTATTGCCAGATTTCAACTTCGACCAGGACCTAACCGCTGTGGCCCCCTGGGTTTGTTACAACCTGTAGCGGATGCAGTCAAAATACTGGTGAAGGAACTAATCATGCCTGCCAAGGGCGACAAGTTAATACACTGGGTCGCTCCGGTAATAATATTCTTCGCTGTATTTATGGTTTTCGCTGTGTTGCCCATCGGCAAAGGGGAAATGGGAGCCTTCGCTGACCTGAATATCGGCATACTATACATAGTTGCCATCAGTTCTCTGGCTGTTATCGGGATATTTATGGCGGGGTGGGGTTCGAACAATAAGTACTCATTGATAGGGGCGATGAGAGGCGTAGCGCAGTTAATAAGCTATGAAGTGCCTATGATGCTATCCATTGTCGGTGTAGTGTTGATAGTAGGCTCACTGCAAATGAGTGAGCTCGTGGGCAAACAGACAGTACCCTTTATATTGCTACAGCCTCTGGGCTTCTTGATATACTTCATTGGCGCTATGACTGAGCTAAACCGCTCCCCTATGGATATGATTGAAGCGGACTCAGAGATAGTTGCCGGTTATTTTACCGAGTACTCGGGGATGAAGTTCGCCATGTTTTACCTGGCTGAGTATATCAATACGCTGGCAATCGCTATCATCGTCACAACGCTGTTCCTCAGCGGTTGGAAAGGGCCGTTCCTGCCGGTCTGGTTCTGGTTCTTGTTCAAAGTATTTGCAGTATTCATGTTCATTCTGTGGATGCGTGCAACTCTGATTCGACTTCGTATCGACCAGGTCATGGCCTTTTCGTGGAAGTTCCTACTGCCACTGGCTTTGATTAACATTTTCATTACTGCTGCCGAGGTTCTAGCATGGCAGGAGTGGATGAGCGGCTGGGAGAGCTTCCCCTGGCCGTTTATCTTCGTGAATTTCGCTATTGCGGCAGTCCTCATCATTGTGTGGTCAAAGTTATTCTTTAAATTGGGAGGAGGAAGAGTTGAGGTTGGAAGGCTCCGGGCTAGGGATAGCCAAGGGTATGGCGCTGACTCTCAAGCACCTGTTTCGTAAGAAAGTCACAACCCAGTACCCAGAGCAGAAGCTTGATCCATCGCGCCGGATTCGCGGACAGCAGTTCGTGTGGAGAAGCGACCTGTGCACGGGCTGTGCTACCTGTGCCAAGAGCTGTCCACACGGTATCATAAGGATCGCAACCTCGAAAAATGGTGAGAACAAGTATCTGGTGGATAGAATTGAGTTCGATATAGGGC
>CAYGWR010000111.1:0-3764 GCA_964353645.1 uncultured Dehalococcoidia bacterium | reverse complement strand
TCTCACCGGAGCGGATACCCATACCCCCACCACCGCCCTGTAGTACTTCATGCTGTCCTCGGAGATAGCAGACCTGACAATAAACGAGGCTCTAAGATTAGATTCTGAGGTTTTCTAGGGGGTAGGTGGTGCTCTGGTATGGCCTACCCCTGTTCTTTGTTTTCTGCCTACGCTCAAACCGTACTCAGGTTTTTGGCGACATTTTGGCGACAGAATTAAAAACACTAAAAGTTACCCGAAGCTACTAGACAGTTTTTTGCACTAACACAACTGTTCTGATTTGAACGTAAAGTAACCATTTAACACACTTGGCTTGGGATTTGGAGACCGCTGCGCTACCAGACTGCGCTACACCCCTACTTTCTTTTAACCCCATCGGGACGCTCAGGCCGATCGCCCCTACTTCTGCGAAATGCGCTTTCTTTCTAGTACCCCTGGGGCGACTCGAACGCCCGACACGCGGTTTAGGAAACCGCTGCTCTATCCTCTGAGCTACAGGGGCTGGTGGAGATAGGGGGATTCGAACCCCCGACCTCTGCGATGCGAACGCAGCGCTCTCCCAGTTGAGCTATATCCCCTTCTCTACTCTCTAAACAATAATAAAGCCCGCTTATATACTACGGACTACCGCATTTAAGAGGATAGCAAAAGCCTGTGTTACTGTCAAGCTAAGACCGCCTTGTAAACCATGGGGATGACGTTTTGAGGGATAATGTCATTCTGCGCGAAGCGAAGGATCTCTGCCCCTGGTCCGCTACTCTTGCGAAGCAATTTGTAGGGAGAGGAAGGATTCATCTCATCCTTTGCCTGACTCCTGGTTTTCTATCATTCGAAGTTTGTGGTCATCGATGCCGAAGTGATGCGCTATCTCGTGGCGCACCACTCTCGCTGCCTCTTCTTCAACCTCCTGCCAGGAGTGGCAGCGGGCTTCGATTGGCTTGCGAAAAATGGTTATCTTGTCGGGCAGCACCATGCCATATCCCGGTCCTCGATTTATATGAGGCACACCCTCATAAAGGCCAAGCAGTCCAAACCGGCTTTTGATATTGTTTCTGACTAGTTGAGCTGGGCTGGGCCAGTCCTCTACAATCACATCTACGTTCTCCAGCCTGTCCCGAAACTCTGGCGGCAGCTCATCAATTGCTTTCATCACCAGATTGTAGAACTTCTCTCTTTGTAATGCCGCGCGTTCTAGTGCATAGCGGATTCTATGTCTGGCTGGCTGTTCATCTGGTTTGGGCTCTTCTGACATTAATACTTGGCCTCTGACGCTGGATTTCCCTGAAGCGGTACGATGCGTGCTTCAGCTTTGCTTGACTTGATAGTGAGAAGGGCCACTGTGCCCAGCCTGAGTTGATAGTAGGGGAAAGTGGCGCTTCCTGGATTAACCAGGAGTGACTTTCCCACTTTTTGCACGACGTCCCTGTGGGTGTGACCGAATACAACTACATCGGGCGCCTTCTCGAGGTTATGCTTTTCCGGGTGCTCAATGAGGTCCCGGGCGAAATACTGCGACGAGTGTATAACATAAACGTTAAGGCCTTCAAGGGTTAGATTTTGCACCTCGTCCATTCGCTTATCTCGTATCTGGTAGTCGTCGTCGCCTCGGGCTGCCAGCACCGGCGCAATAGTTGCCAGTTCCTCCAATACTGAATCTACAAAGATATCACCGGCGTGTAGAATCAGGTCTACACCCTTGAATATTTCTCCTACCTGCTTAGGAAGTGCCTTCGCTATCTCAGGGATATGAGTATCCGAAATCAACCCAATGAGCATTGTGCTGACTCAGGTAGGGTATCCGCCTCTGGCGGATGCCCCTACAATTTATCCTATCTTCTTGCCGAATCCCGGTGCCCCCAGGTCGTATATCTCTTCCACTTTGACCTTGATCACTGCCTGCGGAGGTGGTGCCCCCATTTTTTTCATCGACTCAACACTTTTTTCGAAAAGGGGGCCTGACTTCACTATCTCAGCTTTGCCGGAGAAACGCAGGCACTTCATCTGCGCTCTGTCGCAGACTACGATGGCTACCCTGGGATTTTTCTTAATGTTTTCGTAGGTGCGCTTGCCCGCTGACTCGCTGAAGATAATGTGTTCCTCATCCAGAACCCTGGTGCTCCCCTTGGGGGCGATGCTGGGTATGCCATCGGGAGTGGCAGTGGCAATGAAGGCCTGCTGCTCCTTTATCAATGCCTTCATCTCTTCGGTGATCTTTGCCATGTTTCCTCCTTTAAGCTAAGGATTATTTGATTAAGGACTCCATAAAAAGCACCTCTAGACTTTGTGCTATCCCTAATCAGCCGCTGCTTGAATTCTAGCGTCAAACGCCTATCCGTGTCAACGCGTATGGGGATGAGGTTGGTTTGTAATTAATGTTGGGTAGGGGTAGGGGACTGCATTTTATTTTGACACATCATAGCTCGTTGAATTATAAAGCTTTTCAATCCATGCTCCAAATAGTGGTTTGTGCTGAGCATCATTCGCAGCCTGGGTTTCCGCTGGCGCGGGAATGACATTACAATCTGTGTTAAGATTGATTCTTAATTATCTTGGGACTATAATCAGGGTGTAAGGGGATAATATGGAACAGCTTCCCGTGACAATGGGGGCTAGTTTGCGCGAGTCTTGCGGTATCTTCGGGGTATATGCTCCGGGGGAGGAGGTAGCGAGACTCGCATTTTTTGGCCTCTTTGCTTTGCAGCATCGCGGGCAGGAGAGCTCGGGCATCGCCACGTCCGATGGAACCAAAATCCGCGTACATGCTGCAATGGGGCTGGTATCCCAGGTGTTCACCGAGGCGATCCTGGACCAGTTACGTGGCAATATAGCCATCGGCCACAATAGGTATTCCACGACAGGGTCAAGCCGCAGGTTCAATACGCAGCCGATACTGGTGCCCAGCCCTTCCGGTGAGATAGCGCTGGCGCACAATGG
Organism: uncultured Dehalococcoidia bacterium; assembly: GCA_964353645.1. Lineage (GTDB taxonomy): Bacteria > Chloroflexota > Dehalococcoidia > SZUA-161 > SZUA-161 > JACWAE01. The sequence goes on along the minus strand of CAYGWR010000111.1, from coordinate 830 downwards.
AAACATCGTCAACGCCGAGTATCTACGCAAAGAGCTGGAGGAAAAAGGCTATGCCTTCTCCACTACCACTGACTCCGAGGTCATAGTGCGTCTCATAGCTTCCGCTCCCAGGGAAAGCCTGGTGGAGAAGATTAAGTATGCCATGAGCAGGCTTGAGGGGGCTTACAGCCTGGTGATCTTGACTCGGGATAAGTTGATCGGGGTGCGCGACCCTATGGGGGTGCGCCCCTTGTGTTTGGGTTCTCTCAACGGAAATGGGTGGGTGATAGCTTCGGAGAGCTGCGCCCTGGACCACCTGGGGGCTGAGTTCCTCCGCGAGGTAGAGCCCGGTGAGGTGCTTGTTGTCGACGGCGATGGTGTCAGTAGCTTCAAGGGAGGGACAGACGACAAGAAGGCGCTCTGTATCTTTGAGTATATCTACTTCGCCCGTCCCGATAGTGTTATCAAGGGGCGGCGTATCTATCAGGCACGCTGGGCTATGGGCGAGCAACTGGCTCGTGAGTATCCCATAGCCGCCGACCTGGTCATTGGCGTCCCCGACTCGGCGACGGCCGCTGGCATAGGCTACTCGCTGGCTTCGGGGATCCCCTATACTGAGGCTCTGCTCAAGAACCGCTATGTAGGGCGTACCTTTATCGAGCCGGAACAAAGACTGCGCGATCTGGGAGTCAAGCTCAAGTTCAATCCCATGGCCGATGTAATTTCGGGGAACCGGCTGGTTGTGGTAGACGATAGCATAGTTCGCGGCACCACTACGCCTCAGGTTATCAGCCTGCTGCGCAGAGCGGGGGCAACCGAGGTGCACATGTGCATCTGCGCCCCTCCGATTC
>CAYGWR010000110.1:0-3857 GCA_964353645.1 uncultured Dehalococcoidia bacterium | reverse complement strand
GAGGCTGAGGCGTGGCTTTTGCCTTACGTTATATGCTCATTTATCATCCTGGCCAGGTCCAGGCGGTTTACGTTACGAATTGCAGGTATCTGGGAAATAATCATGGCCAAAATGATCACACCTATAGCCAGCAGGTATGTGCGCGGGAAGATAACCAAACTGTAAGACAGCATATCGGTCTGCAAGAGGCTGAAGCAGTATAGCGCAAGCATGTAAGCAAGGGGTATACCAATTATAATGCCCACGAACCCCAGTATCAGATTCTCTATAGTGATCATTTCTGCAATTCTACCCTTGCCTTCTCCCAGGGTGCGCATTGTAGCGATTTCGCGCCGGCGTTCCAGGATGCTTATAAAAATGGTGGCGAAGACAATCGTCGAGGCAAGAACGACGCCGAAAGCAAACATTATCCATACCATATTGCTGTTAAAGCTCATCCGTTCACCGACCTTCGCCTTGGTTTCACTCGTAAGTTCTACCGAGGCCGTACCCGGGATCTTGTAGGCTATTTGCTTTAGTGTGCCTGCATACTGAGGCTCGACATCAAGCATAAGGCCGCCGATCACGGACTGTCCTCCGATTAGATCCTGTGCTTTCTCCAAAGTTACATAAGAGAAAGCTCCCAGTGGTTGCTTTACAAATCCAGCTACTTCTATCTGCCGGATGCCGGATGCAGAATCTAGATTGATAACATCGCCTACATCCACATCGAGCGTCTTCCTTAAAGCTCCACTCAGTAGAATCCCCCGATCGCTGACGGTCACCTTTTCTCCGCTGGAGGAATACAATCCGTATAGTTCAGCCTCAGGAGAAAGCCCGATAGCCATCGTGGTATAGGTCTTGCCTTCATGCTCCAGACTGACAGGTACCTGTAACACGGGCTCAACCTTCTTATACAGTCCTTCACTCAGCACCTCGCTGGCCATAGTTCCTGGCTGCGGTTGAGCAAATGTAATCTGGGCATCGTATTTTTGAACTTTTTCGAATTGGAGGGCCATGAAAGAGTTAATGGAATCCATGAAAGCAAATGAAACCAGGATAAGGCTGATGCCAAGGGCAACGCCCAGCAAGGTGTACAGGCTGCGGAGCCGGTTGCGGAAAATATTGCGAAGGGGGATCTTCCATAAGTGAGATAAACGGGTTAAAAAGTGGAAAGGCCTTTCGAGCAGAAGTTTTCTTCCTCTAGCGGGAGCTGGGGTGCGCATGGCCTCAGCTGGGTTCAGGCGAGAGGCAGCGTAGGCCGGGAGACTGCCGGCAATCAGGCAAGGTATGATTCCGACAAGCAAACCTTCTACTATCAGCATCCAAGGCATCCCTACACTCATGAAAGGAAGCTCAAGGGCTTTAAGATAAATTCGAGTCACAACCTCCGAGAGAAAATAGCCAGCCAAGGTTCCAGCGACAGCTCCTGCAGCTCCAATGATTAGTGCGAAGCTCAAATAATGCAGAAGAACCTCACGTCGAGAGTAGCCTAGCGCCCGCATCATGCCGATCTGAGAGCTTTGCTTGTAGACAATTCTGGTGAGCACAACGTAGGTGACTAATGCGCCGACAACGAGGAAGAGCATGGAGAAGACCTGCGCCATGCTTCCCATCTCCTGGAGATCTATTTTAAGAATAGCGTTGCTCGGCTGCTCCTCTGCAGGGACAACCCCCACTATCCCGTAGGGCTCAAGTATATTTTCAGTTTCTTTAATTATGAGGCCTCTATCTGCTCCCTTATCGACGATAACGCAAAACTCGTTGAGGGAAGAGTCACCAGTAAGACGGGTCATAGCTTCCTGAGGAACGAAAACGACCCCAAAGGTCTCGGGTGATACAAATGTCTCCTGTCGGCTCTTGGCAGGCCAGAGATATTCCGGGCTGGTCGCTATTCCGGTGACTTTGAAGTCAATCTCTCGATCGCCAATACCAAGGGAAACGGTATCTCCTGGTTTCAACCCATGGTATTTGGCGAAGCTCTTCTCAACCATTAAGGGATTGATTTCATTCGCCTGAAAGTAGGAGCCTTCTTCCACCTTGACATCGTTTACAGAAGGGTGGGAACCGGAGGGCATGGTTATTACCCGTGCCAGTAGTGTTTTAGCCTCGTTTCCCGGGATTGTAAGCGGAATATCAGAATTCACCCTGCCGGAAACGGCCTTAACCCCCGGTATTGACTTCAAGCTCTCAATGGCCTCAACTGGAGACTCAGCGACTTTTACAGTGAAATCAGCAAAAGCGAGCGTTTGATAAGAATAGTCATAGGAATGTTTCAGGTTATAGTATCCCAAAGATCCTGCGTTGAAAAAAGCTACGCCTAACAGAATTACTGCGGTCAGTGCGAGAAACGTCACCTTGGAACCAGCGAGGTCTTTAACGAGTTTGCGCTGAAGGCCCTTCATAATGCCTTACCACCTCAATTCAAAGGGGTCAGTTGGGGACGGATTGGTCTTGATCTCAAATATCTCGCTGCTACGGAGCTGGATGACTCTATCGGCTATGTCGCCAATGGTGGCATTGTGGGTTACTACTAGCATGGTCTTGCGATCTATCCTGTTTATCATCCGCAGTGCGCTCAAAACAAGCTTGCCGGTTTCGCAATCAAGCTCGCCGGTAGGCTCATCACAAAGCAGTATGGGAGGGTTCTTCACCATTGCTCTTGCTATTGCAACTCGCTGTTGCTCTCCTCCAGAAAGTTCGCTCGGATAGTGGTCAGTGCGTCCTTTCAGGCCGACCATCTCCAGCACTTCTAGGGCATTCTTAGGGGCCTTGACCAAATCGGCGGCGAACTCAACATTTTCCCTGGCTGTTAACGTTGTTATCAGGTTGAAAGACTGGAAAACGAAGCCAATTTCGTTACGACGGTATTTGGTCAAGCCCTTATCATCAAGTGCACTGAGATCAATACCGTTCACCACGATCCTTCCTGAACTGGGCGAATCTATACCTCCCACGAGATTCAGAAGTGTAGTCTTCCCCGAGCCACTGGGCCCGAGGATGACTATGAGCTCTCCACGAGCTATGTTGAGGGTGATATTTTTGAGTGCTTTTACTTCCGACTGCCCCATCCGATATGTTTGCGAGACGTTCTCCAGTCGCACGATTATCTCTGCCCCTACTTCAGGAGCGATTGCCAATTTCTGTTCACTGCTATCAAGGGGAAGGCTTTTCTTGTCGGCTGTGTAAGGTAGGCTAGTTGGAGCCTGTGATTCTCTGACCATTGTCTCCATCGCCCTGTTTGCAGCAGGACTCCTATGTCCCCACGAGTCTAATGTTGCACTCTCAACTAACGGTGAAGTCTTACTAGAAGTTTGTTCGACAGGACTGGGATACTCTCTAAATTTGATGGCAGGCTCTTGACTAGCCAGAGCCTTCCTGTGCCCTACTGGCTCTGCGTGTTGTGATGGCTGCCCTCGCTCTTCTAACTGCTTGATCTTTTGGTTCAGACGACGATGGTACTCCTTGTTTTCTAATACTAACCTTCTCTTCTCAAGAGCCCTTTCTATTCTCGCGCCCAAATCATCAATGTTGAAGGGTTTGGTCACGTAGTCATAAGCCCCCTGTCTCATGGCTTCGACTGCCATCTTGGTATCGAGCACTGCGGTGACTATGACAACAGAGGTATCAGGATGATCAATGACTATTCGGGATAGTACCTCCATTCCCGACAGCCCCGGCATTTTGATATCTAGAAGCACTATGTCGAAGTCCTTCATGAATGCCTTCCAGAGGGCTTCATTGCCATCGGCAGCGACTTCACAATCATAGCCGTCTGCCTTTAATTTGGTCGAAAGGAGGTCCCTTATCGACTCCTCATCATCAACTATCAGTATTATTCCTTTGGCTTTTTCCATTTCGCACCCTCTGTCTTTAAG
>CAYGWR010000109.1:0-3875 GCA_964353645.1 uncultured Dehalococcoidia bacterium | reverse complement strand
GCATGTTCGAAAGCATCGGACATACTGTGCTAACGCTCAAGAGGGTTCGCCTGGGTAGTCTCAACCTGGGCAAACTGAAAGAGGGAGAGATCCGTGAGCTCAGCGCCAAAGAGGTGAAAGCGCTGCTTAAGTGAGGTGATTGAGAGGTGCAGTCCTTCCTCAGAAGGACTGCCGGGGGCCTGGGGGGGCCCCCAGTTTATAAAGTCCCCCGAGACTGGGGGACTTAGGGGGTTGATAAGAATCCTTTTGGTGTAATTCACTTATGAATACTCACGCTGCACCCAGGCTTCGAATTCGGCGGTAGTGCAAAAGAGGACGTAAATCAGCGTCAGGTGAAGCTCAAGTGCGTCTCTCCAGTTTTGGTCGCGCACAGCTTGCCCGAATAAAGCCTGGAGGCGGGCCACCTCAAAATCTCTCATGGGCAAGACCCTCAGTCTGCCCTCTATTTCCTGCCGAATCTTCTCATCGCCTGTCTGCATCTTGTCCTCCTTCGATTATATATCGTTAGTCCTGACGAGTTCGTTTCTTTCCCAGCGCTCTTGAGATTCTGTATATCCCGTAGAGCAATATCAAGGCTGCAAACGTGGTCTCAAGAATAAGCACGACATGGTTAGGCTCGTGATACCAATAGACCCCGCGCCACATCATCGTGAAGATGTAACACGAGAACGTGCCGAACCATATGAGTAGAAACGCATCAAGAAGTCTCATACCTGACAACCCCGATCCCAATAGTTCCCTACTTGCTCCCTCTGGCGCCGCATCACAGCCCACAGCCGGGCTGCCATCTCAGCCCCGCTGGTCCCCCCGTATATGTAGCCATCGAGTTCCAGCAGTTGCAGTCGTTTCCAATCAACATCGCTCTCATTCACCAGCAATATCACCGGTATTCTGAAGAGCTTGCTTATACAGCAACAAGCGACTTCTGCCCCCTCTGCCAGGGAATCAACCAGTGCCACGTCAAACCTCTCTCGCTTCAGCATATTCACCGCCGCAATCCCGTCCGAAGCGCTCGCAACGCTTATTCCTTCCTTAACCAGGGAATCAGCTACGCTTTGTCCAATTGTCTCACCCGCAAAAACTATTACTCTCATCTTTCTCATCTCTAACCTTAGTTTAGCTGTCCGGGGTTAAGAAACGGTTTAGCACAGCCGAGGAAATATAAAGAAATGGTTACAAAGAGGTTACAATACGGTTAAGAAATAAAAGAAGCGGGGGAAGTCCGCCTAGGCGGACTTCCCCCGCTATGATATAAGCAGAGGGCTATCCCGATTTGGATCAGCCCTGTTTTGCCAGAGAATATCCTACGCCGGCTTTGGTGAGGATAAGCTGGGGATGGCTGGGGTCTTCTTCCAATTTCTCCCTCAAGCGGCGGATATGAACCTTGAGGCTGTCAATGGCACCAGGGTAATCCACACCCCATACCCCCTCCGCAACAGCAGCATGAGTTACCACATGGCCTGCATTTCTCATCAGTTGATAGATGATTTGGCTCTCGGTAGCTGTGAGGCTTACTTCCTTTTCCCTGTAACGAAGCTGGCGTATTGACGGATCGAAGTACAACTGCCCGCAAACAAGGGGCGTTGTCTCACCGGCAGGGTTTTGTTTGCGAATCTGAACCTGTACCCGCGACAGAAGCTCGAGCTGTCTGAAGGGCTTTAGCATGTAATCGTCCGCTCCCCATTCCAGACCCTTGACTATATCGGCCTCCTCTGCTCTTACCGTGAGAATAATTATGGGCACAGAGGAAAACTGACGGACCTGCTTCAACACATCGAAACCACTGATATCGGGAAGCCCCAGGTCGAGGATGACAATATCAGGAGACTCCTTTTCCACCAGTTCTACCCCCCTCTCTCCCAGGTGGGTAGAGATTACGCGAGCCTCAGGCCAGCGTATTTGGAAGGCGAGAGAAATAGCCTCCACAATGTCCCTGTCGTCCTCGATAACCAGCACTTTCACGACTTCTCACCTATTTCAGGCTTTAATGCCTGTTCACCAGCGGCTTCCAGAGGCACTGAGAAACCGAAGATCGAGCCCCTGCCTGACTGACTTTGTACCCATATTCGTCCACCGTGAAGCTCCACCAGCGTCTTGCACAGAGCCAGCCCCAGCCCCAACCCGCTGAGATGATCCCTATCGCTTTCTAAACGGTGATAGGGCTCGAACAGCCGTTGTTGCTCCTCACCGGTTATCCCGCGACCTGTATCCTGAACTTCCACCACAAGATTAGCGCTATCTTCTCTGGCTCTTAAGATAATCTTCCCTCCCTCTGGGGTGAATTTGGCTGCATTGTTGAGCAGATTGAGCACAACCTGCCGCAGTCGCCCTTCATCAGCCCAGGCCAGCGGGAGTGAAGGGGGCAACTCCAGGATCAAAGACTGCCCATGGCTCGAAGCCACCGGTGTCATATCGTCAGCCACCTCTCGAAGCAGTTTCGGCAGGTCTACCAGTTCCGGCTTCAGCTGAAGCATCCCTATCTCGCCTCTCGCCAGGTCAAGGAGCTCATCGATCCTGTTATTCAGATTGGAAGCTCCTCTGTTGATGTTTTTAGCCAGGCTGAGCAGAGGCTCCTTCTTAAGTTCGCTGACCAGCAATTCACTGGAAGCCATCACCGGCGTGAGAGGGGTCTTCAGTTCATGCGCCAATGCCCTGGTGAATTCGACCCTCCTCTTCATCTCTGCCTCCAGTTCCTGCCTCAATTTCCTTTCCTGCTCATAAAGCTCCTGTAACTTCTCCTCAGACCTCTTGCGCTCCGTAACATCACGAGCGACTGTGACAAATTCAGGCGGCTCCTTCCCCGATATGCGCGAGATGGAATATTCGATATCCACCACGTCTCCATTCTTCTTCTTCATCTTGGTTGTGCCGCGGAAATGACTCCGCCCCTCTGTTACTTTATATACCTCTGCAACGAATTCCGCAGAGTCAATGCCTTCCAGGAGAAAGAAACCCGCATCCCTGCCGGTCAATTCATCCTTCGCATAGCCGAGTATTTCCTCCGTCCTGTCATTACACCAGGTGATTCTCCCTCCCTTGGAAATCAAGACCGCATCGGCCAGATTTGCCACCAATGCCGAATACTGCTCCTCCGACTCCTTCAGCGCCTTTTCCGAGCGCTTGCGCTCCGTGATATCCCTGACCGAAATCAAACCCGCCATTTTCCCCTGATATTCAGTTCTGGTGCCCACTGCGCTTACCCAGATCTCTCTGCCATCTCTGGTCCTTGTCCGAAACTCCTTGATCTGGCGCAGGTCTTTTTCAAACAGACCCTCTACGATAAACTTGAGGGCTCGCTCTCTATCGTCCAGGTGCACATAGCTAAGCGGATTCACGCCAACCACATCTTCTGCGGAATCAAACCCATATATCTTTGCTGTATTTTGGTTAGCCAGCACTACCCTCATCGTTTCAGCATCGAGAACGAACATGCCGTCAAGAGTGCTCTCGAATAAGACCCTATAGTTATGTTCACTCTGCCGCAGCGCATCCTCTGCCCTCCTGCGCTCGGCTTCCGCAGTTTCAAACTCATTGATCCGTTGGCGCAACATTATCAATTCACCCATAAGTCGCTCCTTCGTCCTATCTGCATCTTCCATCCTGTGCCTCTTGAAATGGGCTTAATCTCGTCCAAAAACTGGCAGCCATATGGACAAGACCGCGGTTTCATCTGCCCCGCTTTGTCTGCTATCCATGCCCGCACCATCTCATCTAAACACTATCACACGCTCTATCTGGACAGATAGTGGTTTTCCATAATTATTCGATGGGCTGATAGTACCACCAACATTCGGAGGTCGTTTACCAACTGGGTGTGCGGAGGGGCAAAGCCCCTGCAACAGTCCAAAAATCTAGATTCGAAATTTGTTTAGGGC
>CAYGWR010000108.1:0-3915 GCA_964353645.1 uncultured Dehalococcoidia bacterium | reverse complement strand
ATAATGAAGGTAACCCACCGATTTTTCAGAGCCAACTGTGTGAAATGCCACATAATTCTTTCCTCCGTATCCTTAGCATATTAGCCTGGATGCAAACTGCTTTGTTCGAGTAGAGCATCCTCTTTTTCGATTATTTTGTCATCCAACTTAGCAAACAGATGCTCAGGAGGTAGCAACCTCTGTCCTGCCTGGGGTACAGTGAAGGTCCAGCCTCCATCACTTACCTCACCATCAAATCCGAGCAGGCGATGTAACTTCCCCGAGCTGAAGGGCAAAAATGGGTACAGTACGGTCTTAAGGCAACAAAGTACACCAATAACGGTAAAAATAGCAGTGCCCGCGGAATCTCTATCCTCATTGATTCTCTTCCACGGAGCCTTATTGTCGAGATAACGGTTAGCCTCCTGAGCCAGTGCCATGGCTTCCCTCATCGCCTCACGGAAGTGGCAGCCATAAAGAAGTCTATCCACAGTACCAAGGGTAACCTTTGCCTTTTCTAACAGAGCGTTTGATTCAGCATCCAGCTCCCCAGGAGAGGGAACACAGCGGTCGAAATTACGGTAGGCGAGGGTCAGCACCCTTTGAACAAGGTTACCGTAGGTAGCGACCAGCTCATCATTGTTGCGTCGCACAAATTCCCGCCAGGAGAAATCAGCATCGGATGTCTGCGGCATATTGGCTGACATCAGATATCGCAATGGGTCAGCAGGGTATCGCTCGAGGTAATCTGGCAGCCATACCGCCCAGTTTCGGCTGGTTGACAGCTTTTTACCCTCCAGGGTAAGGAACTCGTTGGCAGGCACATTATAGGGGAGATTGAGTCCCTCATAGCCCATCAGCATTGCCGGCCAGATGATAGTATGGAAGACGATATTATCTTTGCCGATGAAATAATAGCTTTTGGTATCACCCTGCCAGAAATTGTGCCATCTCTCGCCATCGCCCGAAGATTTAGCCCATTCCTTAGATGCCGAGAGATAACCAATCACTGCCTCGAACCAGACATAGATGCGCTTCTTTTCAAAACCAGGCAACGGCACAGGTATACCCCACTCGATGTCGCGGGTGATAGCACGATCCCTTAGCCCCTCGGTTAAGTATCGAAGCGTGAAATTTAGTACGTTCGGCCTCCAGTGGCTTTGCTCCTGAACCCAGGACTTCAACCTGTCAGAGAAGGCGGAAAGACGCAGGAAGAAGTGCTCCGAGTCTCTGATTTCAGGAGTACTCTTACATATACTGCAATGTGGATCGACTAAGTCCACAGGATTCAGGGGCTTACCACAATCGTCGCATTGATCTCCTCGCGCTCTAGGGCTGCGGCAATAAGGACAGGTGCCCTCTACATAGCGGTCGGGAAGAAAACGACGGCAATTGTGGCAATAGGGGAGAGGCATCGTGTTTTTATAGATATAGCCTTTATCGAGCAGCTTGAGGAAAAAATCCTGGGCAACGTGGGCATGATTCTGAGTCCCAGTGGTGGTAAACAGGTCAAACGAAATCCCTAATTTCTTCCAACAATCGAGGAAACCCTGATGATAGCGAGCTACTACCTCCTGTGGGGTTTTGCCCTCAGCCTCGGCGCGGAGGGTCACGGGTGTGCCGTGCTGGTCCGAGCCCGAGACCATCAATACCTCGTTACCTTTGAGACGGTGATAACGAGCAAATATATCAGCAGGCAAATACGCCCCGGCGATATGCCCTAGATGCAATGGCCCATTAGCATAGGGCCACGCCACTCCAATAAAAATACGTTCAGCCATGAGATTTCAATTATCATTTATTGTAACATAAGCAGTTTAAAAAACCAAAGGCTAACGGACTTCCAGCCACGCCTTGTAGAGCACCTTCCTGGGTAAATGAGTTACTGCAGCGAGTTTAGCCACAGCTTCTTTAGCGGTAACCCCTTCGCAACGAAGCTTGCGGAGTTCCTCTTTGATAAAATAGTCTGTTAATTCGTTATCACTTCTCTTATGGCTGCATCCCGCGATGACCAAAGTGAACTCTCCCCTCGGCTGCGAGAAATGAGCTATCGCCTGGCTTACTGTTCCCCGAAAGACCTCTTCGTAGATCTTGGTCAACTCCCGGCATACAGCGATTCTTCTGTCTCCCAATACCTCAAGAAGGTCGCTCAATGAGTCCAGCAACCTGTGCGGCGACTCAAAAGCGACGATGGTTCGTGGCTCTTGCGCAACTGACTCAATAAGACGTTGCCGTTCACTCTTTTTTCGAGGGAGAAAGCCCAGATAGATAAACTGGTTTGTAGGCAATCCTGAGATAGCAAGAGCAGTAGGCAGAACTGATGGACCGGGGATGGCAACGACAGGTATATCCCGCTCGATTGCCGCCAGAACCAATTCGTAACCGGGGTCACTGATGCCGGGCATGCCGGCCTCTGAGACCAAAGCGACATCTTCCTGTTCAAGGCGTCCCAGAAGATAAGAAAGTTTCGACTTCTTATTGTGCTCGTGATAGCTGGTCAGCGGAGTCTTGATTTTGTAGGCAGAAAGCAGATGGCGCGTCCTGCGCGTATCCTCAGCGGCAATAAGCTTCACCTCGCTGAGTATACGGATAGCACGCAGCGAAATATCTTCCAGGTTGCCGATAGGCGTAGCTACCAAATAGAGCGTTGACATGTTGAAAATGATTATATCTTATAGCTTGATGACAGTCTATTGCTCTTAACTTTTACTTGACTTTATATACCTGTTTATTATATCCTTTCCTAAATCTCATGTATTAGGACAAGTTATGGAACGTTCCCAGCATAAGACCTTGAGACAAACCTACGGTTTCGACGATGTTTCCCTTGTTCCCGGAGAAATCACTATTAACCCTGATCAGACAGATATAAGCTTCGCCATAGACAAACTTAATCTCTCCATACCCATCCTGGCATCGGCAATGGACGGTGTAGTGGACGTTCGCTTCGCCATCGCGATGGGTAAACTTGGCGGGCTTGCTGTGCTTAATTTGGAGGGGGTACAGACACGCTACAATGATCCTGACAGCGTCCTGGATAAGATCGCCAACGCCCCGCAGCAGGAAGTCACAGCACTCCTTCAAAAGATTTATTCAGAGCCGATAAAAGAGAACCTCGTCGGTGACCGGATACGGGCGATCAAAAAGACAGGCGCTGTCTGCGCTGTTTCACTCACACCCGCCAACACCAAAAAGCTCTCATCACTCGCCGTTGAGGCCGGAATCGATGTTCTGGTTGTACAATCAACTGTCACCACAGCACGGCATGTTTCAAAGAGCTACCGCGGGCTTATCTTCTCGGAACTGGTTAAGCAACTGCCTGTACCTGTGATTGTCGGCAACTGCGTGAGCTATAGCGCCTGCCGCAAACTGATGGAGACCGGAATTAACGGACTGCTTGTGGGCGTGGGGCCAGGCGCGGCTTGCACTACCCGGGAGGTGCTGGGTGTTGGAGTCCCCCAGGCGACTGCGATTATGGATTGCGCCGCTGCCCGAGATGATTATTTCAAAGCTACCGGACGGCATGTCCCTATAATAGCTGATGGTGGCATGCGCAATGGGGGTGACATCTGCAAAGCCTTCGCCTGCGGTGCCGATGCGGTGATGCTGGGCTCAATCCTTGCTCAGACGAAAGAAGCTCCTGGGAAAGGCAATCACTGGGGGATGGCAACCCCACACGAAGCCCTGCCCAGGGGAACGCGAGTAAAGGTCGGGATAAAAGGCACTCTGGAGCAGACCCTCTTCGGGCCTACATCGGTCACCGATGGCACTCAGAACCTGATTGGGGCGCTACGCACTGCGATGGGCGTCTGCGGGGCACGCAATATCAAAGAAATGCATCAAACCGAGGTGATAATCGCTCCATCGATAAAGACCGAGGGCAAATTCTTCCAGATGATGCAGGGCCTTGCGAAGTGCTAATTGGACTTTATGCTA
>CAYGWR010000107.1:0-3937 GCA_964353645.1 uncultured Dehalococcoidia bacterium | reverse complement strand
TGGGCGTCCCGCGAGATGCCAGTGCTGCAGTTGATAGGGAAAAGGTTTGCCAAGAGTAAACCCCTGAAGGGGATCCGCATTTCTGCGTGCCTTCATGTCACCACCGAGACAGCTAACCTAGCTTTAACCCTCAAGGCAGGTGGCGCTGAGTTAACTCTCTGTGCCTCCAACCCTCTCTCGACCCAGGATGATGCGGCTGCCTACTTGGTTATGGAACAGGGCATCCCTGTCTTCGCCATCAAAGGTGAAGACAACAAAACCTACTATAAACATATCAATGCCGCTCTGGACCACAAGCCACATATCACGATGGACGATGGCGCTGACCTTGTAGCATCGATTCACAAGGAACGTAAAGAGCTTGTCGGCAATATTATCGGGGGGACAGAGGAAACAACCACAGGTGTGATCAGGCTGAGGAGCTTGGAGCAGGAGAAAAAGCTGAAATACCCCATTATTGCGGTGAACGACGCCCAGACAAAGCACTTCTTTGACAATCGCTATGGAACAGGGCAAAGCACCATGGACGGCATCACGCGGGCAACCAATGTCCTCTGGGCGGGTAAGAAAGTAGTGATCTGCGGCTACGGCTGGTGCGGTCGAGGGGTTGCCATGAGGGCAAAGGGGTTCGGTGCCCATGTTATAGTATGTGAAATTGACCCTATCCGCGCTCTGGAAGCGGTGATGGATGGCTACCAGGCAATGCCTCTCCTCGAAGCAGCTGGGATAGGTGATATCTTCATAACCGTCACCGGAGGGTTGCATATTATCGACAGTGAACATATGCTGGCGATGAAAGAAGGGGCAATTATGGCAAATAGCGGCCATTTCAACGTAGAGATTAACATACCTGCCTTAGAGAAACTAGCAGTGGACAAGAAGCAAATACGGGGGTCTGTGGAACAATATACACTCGCTGACAAGAAACACCTTTACCTTCTCGGAGAAGGCAGGCTAATCAACCTGGCTGCCGCCGAAGGCCATCCGGCAAGCGTTATGGATATGAGCTTCGCCAATCAGGCCCTTTGCGCCGAGTACATAGTCAAAAGAGCAAAAGAACTCAAGCCCAGGGTCTACCCTGTTCCCGAAGAAGTGGATAAAGAGGTGGGCAAGCTCAAGCTGAAGGCTATGGGCATCACAATTGACACCCTGACCTCAGAACAAAGAAAATATCTGGAGAGTTGGGAGGCAGGAACTTAAAGGAGAGGAAAAGCCAATGACTACTACTTTCATGAAATCGCCCTCGGTGCTGGTAACCTCGGAATCGGTCACTGAGGGACACCCGGATAAGCTCTGCGACCTGATTTCAGATTCTGTTCTAGACTCCATCATGGCCCAAGACCCTATGGCCAGGGTAGCCTGCGAGAGCATGGCGACAACCGGTCTGGTGATCGTGATGGGGGAGATCACCACCAAATGCTATGTTGAGATACCACAGATCGTTCGTGAAACTGTACGCGGGGTAGGCTACACTCGTGCCAAGTACGGATTCGATTGCGATACCTGCGGTGTGATTGTCTCCATTAAGGAGCAATCTCCAGATATTGCAATGGGTGTAGACCACTCAATAGAGACTAGGGAAAAACAGAACAATTCAAATGAGAAGGAGAAGTTGGGGGCAGGCGACCAGGGGATGATGATAGGGTTTGCCTGCAACGAAACTCCTGAACTCATGCCTCTGCCCATCGTGCTGGCTCACAAACTTTGCCAGCGCCTAGCCCAGATAAGAAAGAATGGAACCCTACCTTACCTGCGCCCCGATGGCAAATCACAGGTAACTGTGGAGTATAGCTACGGAGTGCCCAAACGAATAGAAGCGGTAGTCATCGGTGCCCAGCACAATGAGGCAACCAGCAACGAGGTCATCCACCGAGACATCCAGGAATTGGTAATAAGGCATGTAATTCCCCATAATCTTTTAGACAAAAAGACCAAATACTATATCAACGCCACCGGACGGTTTGTGATTGGCGGGCCGATGGGAGATACCGGGCTTACCGGACGCAAGATTCTGGTTGACACCTATGGAGGGGTTGCCCGGCATGGGGGCGGTGCTTTCTCAGGGAAAGACCCTACCAAAGTAGACCGTTCCGCTGCTTATTACGCCCGCTATGCCGCCAAGAACATCGTCGCTGCCGGGCTAGCTGACCGCCTGGAGATTCAAGTATCCTATGCCATCGGGATAGCTCATCCGCTTTCCATCTCCATCGAGACCTTTGGCACCGGCAAGGTGGATGAAGAGCTAATTCAGAAGCTGCTCAAAAAGCACTTCGACTTTCGCCCCGGAGCCATCATCGAGTCGCTGGAGCTGCGCCGTCCCATATTTAAACAAGTAGCTGCCTACGGCCACTTTGGGCGCAATGACCTCGACCTACCCTGGGAACGCATCGATAAGGCGGTAAAGCTAAGGACAGATGCCGGACTGAAGCCAAGCGAGGAGTGTCAGTGAAAGCGATTATCCTTGTGGGGGGCGAGGGACTGCGGCTGCGTCCTCTCACCTGCAACCTCCCTAAGCCTATGGTCCCTATTGTGAACAGACCGTTTCTGGAGCATATGGTCGAACACCTTAAGAGACATCATATCGACGAGATCATACTTGCCATTTGCTACCTCCCCGACCGCATCCAGCGTCATTTCGGAGATGGCAGCAGTTTCGGAGTGACGTTGAGCTACGCAGTTGAGCAGACGCCATTGGGAACCGGTGGGGCGGTGAAAAATGCGGAGCAGTTTCTGAATGATACCTTTTTAGTATTTAACGGCGACATATTCAGCGACTTAGACCTCACTGAGATGATAAGGTTTCACCGAGCCCACAAGGCGAAGGCTACCATCGCACTTACCCCTGTAGATGACCCCACAGCATACGGAGTAGTCGAGTTGGACAGCCAGAACAGGGTCAAAGGATTCATCGAGAAGCCGAGCCCGGAGAGAGTAACCTCCAACCTCATTAACGCTGGCACATATGTATTGGAACCAGATGTGCTGTCACTTATCCCATCAGGTGTTCGTTGCATGCTGGAGCGCGGGCTTTTCCCCGACCTGGTGGAGCGTGGTGTTCCTTTCTATGGCTATCGCTCCCATGCTTACTGGCTCGACACCGGCAAACCCAGTGACTACTTCAGACTGCATCACGACCTCCTCATGGGCAAAGCTGTCTCCCGTCTCCCGGGCAAACCGATGGCTGATGACATCTGGCTTGAGGAAGGCTGCAAAATCCATCCTTCGGTCAAGCTGATTGGCCCGATAGTGATGGGCAGAGGTTGCACCATCGAGCAAGATATTGAGATTTCAGGACCAACTGTTCTGGGTAGCGGATGTATTATAGGACAAGGCAGTGCGATAGATGAGGCTATACTCTGGCAAAATGTTAAGCTGGGAAAGAATGTAACTATAAGAAATAGCGTGGTAGGCAATAACACCGTCATCGGAGACAATGCCTGGGTTACTGATGGCTCCATTATCAGCGATAATGTTATCATCGGCAGTGATAACAAGCTAGAGCACGGTATCAAGGTCTGGGCAGGGAAAACCATCGAAGATAATGCCATTTCATTTTAGAGAGGACTGAAATGCCCTCAATTATAAAGTTCGGCACCGACGGCTGGCGAGGCGTAATCGGAGAGGATTTCACTTTCAACAACGTCCGCGCCTGCGCTCAGGGGGTAGCCAATTACCTCCAGGACAGGGGCATCGCCAAACAGGGCTTAATGATTGGCTACGACACCAGGTTCGCCTCGGAGGATTTCGCCGCTGCTGTAGCCGAAGTAATCGCCGCTAACGGGATCAAGGCGTACCTTAATCCCAAGGCAGCACCAACCCCTGTAATCAGCTACGCCATCGTGGCTAAGAAAGCAGCAGGGGCAGTTATCATCACCGCCAGCCACAACCCTGCTATATGGAACGGCTTCAAGTACAAACCAGAGTACGCCGGAAGCGC
>CAYGWR010000106.1:0-3959 GCA_964353645.1 uncultured Dehalococcoidia bacterium | reverse complement strand
GATACCTTGAGTGGGAATATAGATTCTCACCCATGCAAGCCGTCGGCGGCGGTGCAAACGAGATTCAGAGGATAATCATTGCCATTGCCGGCCTTGGTCTCCCTAGGTAGGGCAAGTCGGCAAGCCAAATCTTTTGGGGTCTCCCCCAAAATGTAGGGGCGCATGGCATGCGCCCTTGCCCCCAAAACTGGGGGGAAACCTTGTTGTTGCGCCAAAATCTGCGGATGTGACTGGCGAAAGGAGGAGGAAATGCTAATCGATGCCCATTATCACCTGGTAGCCGAAGAATGGTACCCTGAGGGATGGTGGCAAACAGTATCTGGCATGTATCTCAACGGGATGAAGGCGTTGGGGATGGAGATGCCCCTGGATACGATAAGGGAAACCCTGATTCCTTCAATGTGGGACCCAGAGGGAGAAGCCCTGATCAACGATATGGAAACCAATGGCATCGACCAGACTGTTTTATTACCCATGGATTACTGGATTATGTACGGCGAACCGAAAGCATCCCTTGAAAAGCAACTCAAGGCGTATGCCAAACTTCAAAGCAAGCACCCCGATAAGATAATCGCTTTTGCCACTGTTGACCCACGACGGCCTGATGCGGTGAAAATAGTGGAACGCGCTATCAAGGAATGGGGCCTTAAAGGGCTGAACCTCTATCCTCAGACAGGGTTCTTTGTCAACGAACCCAAGACATATCATGTGCTGGAAAAAGCTGCCGAATTGGGAGTCCCTGTGGCATGCCATACGGGACAGCTCGGGGCAGCACCACTTCGTGGCAAGTACGGTGACCCCATCCACCTAGACGATGTGATACAGGATTTCCCCAATCTCACCATAACCGCCGGCCATATGGCTTTCGGCTGGCATGAGCAGCTTTTCTATCTCGCCGGTCTGAAATATAATATACTGACCGATATCTCTGCCTGGCAAGACGTAGCGAAGTTTAGCTTCCGCAAGTTCTGCACAGTCTTGAGGAGTGCCCTGGACCGCCTGGGTAAGGATCGAGTTTTGTTTGGCACCGATAACCCCTTCGTGTCCGCCCTCATGTCCACCAAAGAATATGCAGACCTGATCAAAGGTTTGCCACAGAATGCCCCCGAGGGGATAACCTTCACCGAGGAAGAAGTCAACGCTATATTAGGCGAGAATGCTGCCAGGATCTTCTCTATAAAGAAAGCGCCCAAAAAGAGGACCTCTAAATAAATTTAAGAGCTGCTAAACGTCCTCAAAATTATAAATCCTTCTCCAATCGAGACAGGAGGTGATACGTTGAGCTTGAGAGATAAGTGTGCCATCGTTGGAGCCGGCATGACCAAGCTGGGTAAAAAAATCTCCGACAGGAGCACCATGAGCTTTGCCCTCGAGGCGTGCAAGAGGGCCATTGAGGATGCCGGGCTGGCCAAGGATGATGTAGATGGGCTTCTATTCGTGCACCCATCGCAGCAGGGAGAACGACACGGCTTCTCGGGAAGAGTGGCTGACCTCTTGGGTATCTCATCCAACTTCAACGCCACCGTGGACTGCGGCGGCTCAACACCCATCGTCACAGTGCAGATGGCTGCTATGGCCGTCAACGCGGGGATGTGCCACACTGTGGTCTGCTGCTACGGGTGGCAGAATAACCCTATAGATGTCCCTCCCAGCCTACCTCCTAACTTTGAGTTTACCCTGCCCCAGGGAGAAGTCTCAGCAGTACCATTTCTAGCTCAGGTCACCCGCAGGCATATGCACGATTTCGGAACCACCAGCAAGCAACTGGGAGCGGTGGCCGTAACCTGCAGGAAGCATGCCTGCCTGAACCCGAACGCCCAGATGTATGGCAAACCCATAACACTTGAGGACCATCAGAATTCACGCTGGGTGTCAGAGCCCTTGCGCCTCCTCGACTGTTGCCCCTGGACCGATGGTGGTGGCGCGGTCGTGGTGACCTCGGCAGCGAGGGCCAAGAACCTTAAACATCGCCCCGTTTACATCAGCGGCTTTGGGCAGGCGCATGGAGCGCCGCTGTTACGCCCCTGGCGCAAACCTAAAGTATCAGATTGGGCCGTTTGGACCAAGGCCAGCGATATAGCCTTCAAGATGGCAAGCGTTACCCGCAAGGACATAGACGTCTGCCAGCTTTACGATGCCTTTACCATCGTTTTTCTTACACAACTGGAGGCCGGCGGCTTCTGCAAGCCGGGAGAGAGTGGCCCCTTTGTTGAAAAGGGCAGGGTGCAGCTAGGGGGAGAGCTCCCCTGCAACACCGCCGGAGGGCTGCTCTCCGAAGGTCACACCATGGGCCTGGGACACATCATCGAAGCGGTCCGCCAGCTCAGGGGAGAATGTGGCGAGAGACAGGTGAAGAATGCGGAGCTCGCCTTCGTCACCGGATTCGGTGGCGTGGTCAATGAGTATCCGCCATCCTTCAGCCACTCAACTCTGATCCTTAGGAGGTAACTATGGCAGAAGAATTTAAGATTCCTAAGCCTCTTCCTTCGCCAACCGAGGACTCACAGCCCTTCTGGGATGGCTGCCAGAGACGGGAGTTTTTAATTCAGAAATGTGACGACTGCGGAATGTGGCGTTTCCCGCCGAGCATCCTCTGCCCCAGATGCATGAGCATGAATTATCAGTGGGTCAAAGCCAGCGGCAAAGCCAAGGTTTTCACCTGGCAGGTCACCCATCAGGCCTTTTACCCGGCATGGGACACGCCCTACAATGTCGCCATTGTGGAGTTGGAGGAAGGGCCCCGCATTCACAGCAACATAGTGGGCTGCAAAAACGAGGATATCTATATAGATATGCCCCTGGAGCTAACCTTCGAAAAGGTCGAGGAACAGGACTGGTACCTGCCCAAATTCAAGCCAGCGTCCAAGTCAAAGGCATCCAGAAAATCTAAATAGAGGAGGTAAACATGCCTGCAATACTTTTTGAGAAGAAGGAACACATAGCAATCATCACTATGAACCGTCGTGAGGCGCTCAATGCCATGGACGACGAGATGATGGACCAGCTTTGCGACGCCTGGGTGAAGGTTAGAGATGACCGGGATATCTGGGTAGCCATCATCACCGGGGCCGGCAAGACCGCCTTCTCAGTGGGGGGAGACCTCAAGACCTTCCTGCCCAAGATCACCCAGTCCGACCTCCGGGACCTCCAGTCAGACCCCCAGGCCGCTAAGTCTCTTGTCGCTGTCCTCCGCGGGTTCGACCTCTTTAAGCCCGTCATCGCCGCAGTTAACGGCTTCTGCATGGGCGGGGGATTAGAGATGCTCCTGGGCACCGATATCAGGGTCGCCTCCGAAAACGCGGTGTTCGCCATAATGGAACCGACCTGGGCGCTTTTCCCCGGCGGTGGCACAACTGTCAGAGTGCCGCGCCAGATACCCTACTGCCGCGCCATGGAAATGCTGCTCACGGCCAACCAGATCACCGCTCAAGAAGCTGTGGAATACGGCCTCATCAACAAGGTCGTGCCCCGCGAGCAACTGATGCCCGCTGCGATGGAGTACGCCGAGAAAATCTGCACAAATGGCCCCCTGGCGGTGCAAGCGATCAAAGAGTCAGTGCTCAGAGGACTAGCACTCGATGCTGCCTACTCCATAGAACGTCTGATGTCCATGATTATCTTCTCCACCGAGGACGCCAAAGAGGGTCCCAGAGCCTTCATGGAGAAGCGCCAGGCAGTCTGGAAAGCAAAATAGCAAGATTGGTGAATCGTAGGGGCGGTTCGCGAACCGCCCCTTTTTATTTTCGCTCAAGCCTCAAGCGGAATCTCTTGCTTATTATCACTATGGCTGGAACTACCACACCCATGACAAACAGGATTATCCCTACAAGACTCCACGGAACAACCCAGAACTCCGCTGTCTGAGATTTGTTGACCACGTCGCCTTGATTGTCCAGATAACCAATCACAACATTCGCTCTCACCCTGCCAAAGTAAGGTGCCTCCTGCCATTCTCCTTT
>CAYGWR010000105.1:0-4039 GCA_964353645.1 uncultured Dehalococcoidia bacterium | reverse complement strand
TAGACCTGGACCAGTTGCTCACAGAGTCGGACATCGTTTCTATACATACCCCGCTGACCCCTGAAACGAAACATATTCTGGGACTCAAAGAATTGAAGAAGATGAAGCCCACCGCCTGCCTCATCAACACCGCGCGCGGCGGCGTCGTCGACCATAAGGCGCTGTACACGGCCTTGACCAAGGGATATATTGCTGCGGCAGCCTTCGATGTCACCGAACCGGAGCCTATCCCCTCCGACAGCCCTCTATTGAAGCTTGATAACTTCATAGTAACAGCCCACTCCGCAGGTCTGTCGCCACAAGCCCTCACTGAAATGCAGCTCCGTCCCGGAGATGAAATCATCAGGGTAGCCAGAGGGAAGTGGCCCTTTGGGCTGGTCAACCCCGAGGTCAAGACTAAGTACATCAAAAAATGGGGAAAGGCTCTCAAATAACCGCCTAGGGGGAAACATGGCTAAAGGTGAAATAACAATTAACGAAGCGATCTGCAAAGGATGCGGCTACTGCGCCAAATTCTGCTCCCGAGGGGGCATCGTGATGTCCAGAGATAAGTTCACACCCAAGGGTTATCTTCTTCCCGCCTTCGCCAATCCCGAGAAGTGCAATGGCTGTGGTATTTGCGGCTGGATGTGCCCCCGCTTCGCCATCGAGGTCTATAAATATAAAGAGGCAGCGCCCAAGAATTAGTATTTAATTCTTACTGCAAAGAGTGAACATGTAGGGGCGTTCAATTGAACGCCCCTACTACTGGAGCTGGTATCCTCTCTCGATATACCCCTCAGTAGCTCAGCGCACTTACGGAGGGTTCAAACATGAGAAGTGTGGAGTTGACCGTCACAATCAAAGCACCCAGGGACATAGTTCTCAGGGAGATCTCGGAATATACCCATCCTCCGATACTCCACAAGCGTGTCATAAAGTCAGTCCAGGTGCTTGAGGATGCTAACAACGTGAGTGTCGCACTGTGGCGACTTAAGGTGCTCGGATTCACGCGCACGGCGAAGCAAAGGCAGACTATAATTCCACCTGATCGCATGACGAACGAGACGATTGAGGGATTTGCCAAGGGCACTTTGGAGAGCACCTTTCTCTACGAGACAAGCGATGGCACCAAAATAGTGGACAGGGTGGAGGTGCGAGTGCCATCCTGGGGTAAGCTGCTTGAGATACCGGTAGCCTGGTATACGAAACGCATAACTTTGGGGATACTCATGGACCATAAAAAGGACTTAGAGTCTAAATATAAAGGCGGGCTTAAATGAAAAAACGCAGTACTGTACCGTCAAAGAAGTCCGGGAAGTCAAACGTAGAGGAGAAACTGGGAGCTAAGGTCGGCAAGGGCAAGGTTGAACCGGAAATACTCAAGCTCTATGTAGAGACGGTCGGTCCGAAAGTGCTTCCGAACCTGGTTCGGGGCATCATGAAAGGCGTCTTCGCGCTTGATGAGGAGTCCCGAAATAAAGTCCTCGAGGAGATGGGCAAGGCTTGCTATGAGGGTTTCAAGGAGTTCGTCGGGACGCCACCTACCGGCATGGATATCGAGAGCGCGTGCAAATGGTTGGATGAGACAGTACCTCACAAGCGGCGTTTTCAGATAGCAGGAGATACCCTTTACTGGGAAGCGGATGTGAAGGACACTTACGGCGGGTGCATGTGTATCCTTGTCCGTCTTGGCATCGTGGAGCCAAGCCCGGAACTATGCGTCTGCTCCACCAACTACAACCGGAGTGCGCTTCAGGAAATGACTGGCAGGGATGTAGAGGGTGAGCTGGTGGAGACCTTGAACAGCGGTGCCCGGAAATGCGTTTACAGATACCACTTCAAGCCGACCAGCTATAACTCCAATTTAAAAAGCAGGTAGCTACAATTTCCTACTTTGATCAATATGATCCTCTATCTCGATCCCTGATGTCTTGAGAAAAGGGCGTTGGGCATCTCTGATGTCCAACCTGGTTAGAGAGCAAAAGTCATGGCTAAAAAGGCTTTAGAAGGAATCAAGGTTGTGGAAGTGGCTCAGTGGGTGGCGGCTCCCGGAGCTGGAGCCCTGCTCGCCGACTGGGGGGCGGATGTGGTGCACATCGAGCACCCGGTGACGGGTGACGCAATGCGGGGCCTGTCGAATGTGGGAGGGCTGGCTGTGGACTGGCTGTTTGAACTGGATAACCGCAATAAGAGGAGCATGACTCTCGATATAAGCAAGAAAGAAGGGCAGCTTGTCCTTTACAAGTTGCTAAAGGGAGCCGATATATTTATCACGAGCCTGCGCCCCAGCGAGCTCGAGCGCTACAATCTAGAGTATGCGGCGCTTTCCAAGCTCAACCCCAGGCTTGTCTATGCCAGCTTAACCGGGTACGGCCACAAGGGCCCCGATAAAGAAAGGCGTGGATATGATGTGAGCGCCTTCTGGGCTCGGTCCGGCTTCATGGCTTCAATCAGAGAGCCAGACATGCCTCCCCTATTCCCCAGAGGGGGCATGGGAGACCACACTGCCTCGATTGCCCTGGCCTGCGGCATAACCACTGCCCTTTACGCAAGAGAGCGCACCGGCGTGGGGCAGGAGGTTGATGTCAGCCTATACAACACCGGCGTTTGGGTATTAAGCATCGACATGAGTTGCGCGCTGGCGACAGGTGAATACGCTCCGTCGCGCAAAAGATCAGAGACGCCTGCCATGACCAATGTCTATCAGACCAAGGATAACAAGTGGATATACTTCGTGCATCTGCAGCAGGACCCTTACTGGCCGGGTTTCTGCCGGGCTCTGGGACTGGAGCACATCGAAAAGGATGACAGGTTCAACTCCATGATGTCGCGGATGATGAACAATGATGAACTTTTTACCATGGTAGAGCAAGCCATGGCTAAACGGACATGGGAGGAATGGAAACCGATACTTGATGAGCATGAGCTTATCTATGCACCGGTGCAGGACGCCACAGACGTGGCTAAGGATGAGCAAGCATGGGCCAACGATTTCTTTGCCACGGTCGAACATCCTACCTTAGGTAAGATAAAACTGGTAGCTAACCCGATGAAACTGAGCAAGATGCCATCTTCTATCAGGATGACAGCACCCCAGTCCGGGCAGCACACGGAGGAGGTCCTGCTGGAAAACGGCTACAGTTGGGACGACATCGCACGTTTTAAAGAGCAGGGTTTAATCGCCTAGCTTTGTATATGTCATTCTTGTGGAAGCAGTAATCCAGGAACCCCTGTAGGGGCACGGTGCACCGTGCCCAAAACCGTAGGGGCGAGGTCACCTCGCCCTGCCCTCACCACGACACACGAAACGAGCCGCGCCACCGTAACCGATTTACGTAACCGCTTCTATATGTCATTCCCGCCTTGAGCGGGAATCCAGGAACCCTTCTCCATGTCATTGCGAGGAGTCCTTCAAAGAAGGACGACGTGGCAATCTCAGTGGCTGTGGATCTGCCTCCCCACTTTCCACTTTGCAATTTCAACTTCTGTTGCAGCCCTCCACCACAGCAATCTCCCTCGAAAGTTGTAGCAGATTTTACGGTATTCAGAGGTGCTCCGAAACGACTAGATTCAGGAGGGTGTACAGAAGAATAAGTCAGATGCTTGAAATCAAGATTGTGGGATAGCTTTCACCCTTCGGGCTTGAGCCCTCAGGGCAAGTCTTTCCCGCAAGGGGCGAGAGGATTGGGCGCCTAATCCCCCTTACCCCCTCCCTGAACGAGTCAGGGACCTGTCCCTGGTCAGAGTCAGGGACAGGTTTAGAAAAGGGGGAAGTCCTGGGTTCCTGCTTGCGCAGGAATCTGCCATCCTTCCCTGGAAGGACCACGAAGAATGAAAATATTATCTCCCATAACGAGGAGATATTCCCGTTCGTGGTGAGCTTGTCGAACCATGAACGGGCCGTTCACCCTTCGACAGGCTCAGGGCGAACGGTAAAAAGTCTATTTTCAAAGCAATGACACATAAACTGACGCACAGCCGTGCGCCCCTACAAGTTGCGTAATGCTCCCAGAGGTATTTGTAAAGGAAATACGAATTTGCTATACTAATTTATTAT
>CAYGWR010000104.1:0-4045 GCA_964353645.1 uncultured Dehalococcoidia bacterium | reverse complement strand
AGGAGCGCTTTATACAGCTAATCACTTCAAAGGCAGAATCAAGACGTTTTTTAAGCACTTGTCCTCTAAAAGTAGGAAGGGGTGAGAGAACGGAAGACTAGCTAGAATGTCTAAGGGATATTTGTCTTTGCTTATTTATAGATAGTCCGTAAATAGCGCACATACTTGATAACGTAGTACAGGGAAACCAGGAACGTGATAAGGAGAACAATATCTGCATAACGCCAGTCGATAATATATACCATAATAGTGGGATAGACAAAAGCAGCCAGAAGGTTTGTATCCAGGTGCGGTATCGTAAAACCACCTTTCTTCTTTGAGATAAGCCCCACCACAAGAACTGCAAAAGCTATCAATATCAATCCTGCTGCAAGCAGCCAGTACGTTTCTATCTTGATGGCGAGGCTAACTATTGTGGAATAAACAAGAACGAAATCGGCCAAACCGTCAAATGTTGCTCCGTATGTGGCAGTCTTCTTGCTCAACCTGGCAAAATATCCGTCAAGGAGGTCAGTGATCGCAGCAGCAGCGAAAAGATAATAGGCAGCCTCCGTTTTATTTGAAAATATTAGCCATACAATTATGGGAGCTGCGACAATCCTCGAGCCAGTAAGAACATCTGCTAGCCTCATAGCTTTGCTTGTCCCCTTTTTTGTTGGCCTCGCAATATTGACTCTTCAAGTCAGTCGGGGGCAAGGCCCAGTTTTTACGGCGACGTGATATAATACCTTGCACAAGAAGGGACTTTTGAGTTGAGCCTTAGACAATTTACATGAGTATAGTGGCAATGTTTGTATGTTGTCAAGGCATACGTATGTAGTATGTGAGGCAGAAAGCAACCTAGAAAAGGATGGTACGATGAGAAAAGGTAAACCAAGTGCTACTGCAGAAGCTAATGCTGCGTTCAGAGCAGCCGAGTGGCTGAGACCAAGTGATGAGCGAGTGTGTCATGACCAGTTCGCAAGATATTTCATCGGCCTTAAATTCGGTATTATAGCGTGGAGCAGATTCCTTATTAGAATCGCTTTGTGGTATGCTGACCGGATTATACCCCACGCTGCCAATAGTGTGGTGGCTCGAACCAGATATATCGATGATTATTTGAAGGCGTGTATTACCGATGGGATAGAGCAATTGGTTATTCTGGGTGCCGGATACGATTCCAGGGCCTATAGATTCGATGAACTTAAGACAAGGGTTAAAGTCTTTGAGGTGGATCATCCAGACACACAGCGGGCTAAGATACAAAAAGTGAAAAGGATATTTGGCTCACTTCCCAGCCATGTGGTTTTTGTTAGCCTGGACCTTGACGAGAGGAAACTCGGTGAAGGACTTCTAGAAAGTGGCTATGACAAGGGCAAGAAGACCCTTTTTATCTGGGAAGGTGTAACGGTGTACCTCACCCCAGAGGCGATCGATGAGACCTTAGCTTTTGTGGCTCAGAATTCGGGCAAAGGTAGCTCTATCATTTTCGACTACGCGTTTCAGTCGGCCAACGATGCGGCTTCAAAGAACGGCGACGCGAAGAAATGGCGGGAAGCCTATGAGCGAAGAGGTGAAGTTCCCAAGTTCGCAGTGAAAGATGATGGTATCGAGGAGTTCCTTTCCCAAAGAGGGTTTTATCGAGTGGAAAGTGTCAGTATGGAATCTCTAAAGAGGACATACTTCAAAGGGGTTAACGAGAATCGGCAGGTGACGCACTTTGGGGGAATTGTACACGCAACTGTCAGATAGAGAATGGGTGTTGCTGGTGCTAGTCCAGCTTGAATGAACTGCCCTCAGTTGATATATTCGAACAGGCTAAAAATCAATTGCAGAGAAGGAGTGTAAATGGCTATCAAGAAAGTTGGTATAGTAGGTTGCGGCATCATGGGCGATGGCATTGCCCGGGTCTGCGCTCAATCTGGCTGTCGGGTTACAGTGTCGGAGATTAACTACGATTTATTGAACAAAGGGCTGAAGGTTATCAAGGGCAATCTTGCTAAGAGTGGTGAGAAGGGCAAGCTATAGAAAGAGGAAGAGACAGCTATCGTAGGTCGGCTCAAGGGCACCACAAGGGTCGATGATTTCGCCGACTGCGAGCTGGTGCTTGAGGTAGCCGTGGATAATAGGAACTTAAAGAAGAAGATTTTCGCTGACCTCGACAGAGTCCATTAATTGGTTCCAGTCTAACATCAAAACTGGCGCCGTTTTTGGGGGGCAGGCCAAGTAGTAAGGGGCGTTCAATTGAACGCCCCTACTTTCCTCTCATTTTTTGCGTACCTTTTTAGCGCGTTTGAGCACGGCGTCTTTGTAGACGCGGACCAAGCTGCGCCCATGTTGCAATATTTTCTCGCGCTTCTTTTGCTGCTTCTTCTCGCGGCGTTCTTGTTTGGTCTCTCCCTGCTCCAAGTTACCGTCCTTTAGATATCGGTTCTCCTACCAGCTCTTTTCTCAGCTCCATAATCTGGTCCCTGATAAGCGCCGCCTTCTCGAACTCCAGATTCTTGGCTGCGGCTTTCATCTGGGACTCCAGATTCTTTATCAGGCGGGCGATCTCATCCTTGGGGATGCCGGTGGCCACGGTGTATGTGGCTCGGGTCTCGGCCACTGCCCTGAGCTGGTCTGTGATGCCCTTGATTGCCTTCTTGATGCCCTGAGGAGTGATGCCGTGCTCCTGATTGTAGGCCGTCTGTATCTTGCGCCTGCGATTGGTCTCATCTATGGCGCGGCGCATGGACTCGGTTATGATGTCGGCATACATAATGACATGCCCCTCTATATGGCGGGCGGCACGGCCCATGGTCTGGATAAGCGCCCCCTGTGACCTCAGGTAGCCCTCCTTGTCGGCATCCAGGATGGCAACCAGGCTCACCTCGGGTAGGTCCAATCCCTCGCGGAGCAGGTTGATGCCCACCACCACATCGTAGATCCCCAGCCTGAGGTCGCGCAGAATCTCTACACGCTCCAGTGTCTCGATTTCCGAGTGTAGGTAGTGGGTCTTTATACCCATTTCCAGCAGGTAGTCGGCGAGCTGCTCGGCCATCCTCTTAGTCAGTGTAGTGACCAGGCAGCGCTCTCCGCGTGATATACACGTCTTTATCTGGTCGAGTAGGTCGTCTACCTGCCCCTTGGTAGGCTTGACCTCGATGGTGGGGTCGAGCAGGCCAGTGGGGCGGATAATCTGTTCCGCTATCTGTGTACTGTGTTCATATTCATAAGGTCCCGGCGTTGCCGAGACATATATCACCTGATGTATGTGTTTCTCGAACTCATCGAAGTTCAGCGGGCGGTTATCCAGTGCCGAGGGGAGACGGAAGCCGTAATCAACGAGCGTCTGCTTGCGGGAGATGTCTCCGTGGTACATGCCTCTGATCTGGGGCAGGCTCATGTGGGACTCGTCTATGAAAAGCAGGAAGTCCTCGGGGAAGTAGTCCAGGAGTGTCCAGGGTGGGCTCCCTGCAGGACGGCGGGCGAGGTGGCGTGAGTAATTCTCAACACCTGAGCAGTATCCCGTCTCGCGCAGCATCTCGATGTCGTAGTTGGTGCGAGCCTCGATCCTCTGCGCCTCGAGCAGTTTGCCCAGGCTATTGAGCTCGGCGAGCCTCTCCTCAAGCTCGGCCTGAATGTCGGAGATGGCGGCCGTCAGTTTATCGTAGGATGTTACGAAGTGCTTGGCGGGGTATATATCTAGCTGCTCTCTGTCGGCGAGAAGCTCGCCGGTTAGAGGGTCTATCTCCAGGATACGCTCTATCTCGTCGCCCCAGAACTGTATGCGTACCGCTATGTCCTCGTAGGCAGGCTGTATCTCCAGGGTATCGCCTCGGATGCGGAAACGGCCGCGGGTGAAATCTATATCGTTTCGCTGGTATTGCATGTCTACCAACTGGCGGACGATGCGGTCTCGGTTTCGTTTCTCGCCTTTCTTGAGGCTCAGCACGAAGCTGTAGTACTCCTCCGGCTCGCCCAGGCCGTAGATGCAGGAGACCGAGGCCACGATGATAACGTCGCGGCGCATAAAGAGGGCGCGGGTAGAGGCGTGGCGCAGCTTATCTATCTCCTCGTT
>CAYGWR010000103.1:0-4065 GCA_964353645.1 uncultured Dehalococcoidia bacterium | reverse complement strand
CTGTCTTTAAGCTTGTTGCAGTTTTATAGTAGAATCACCGAAAATCATCGACCTTCAAAAGGAGGACACATGTCGGAAGGACATAGAAGAGAAGAGAAAAGCGAAGAGAAGAAGCGGGAGAAGGACGAGAAAGAAGACGAGAAAAGGAAGGGTTGGGACGAGAAGTGGCGGCGTGACCGGGTTAACGCGGTGGGATGGGCGGTAATCCTCATCTGGGGGGCGCTGGTCATATTGGCTGAGACCACGGGCTATAAAGACCACTTCGATTGGTGGGAAGGCTGGGCTGTTTTCTTTGCCGGAGCCGGGGCTATTATGTTGCTTACGGCATTCTATCGTGTGCTTGTCCCGGAGCACCGGCGTGCAGTGGCAGGGAACGTTATCTTTGGATTGGTCCTGCTGGGCGTAGGCCTGGGCTCGCTCATAAGTTGGGACTATATCTGGGTAATTATACTCATTGTCATCGCACTCATGATACTGCTTCGTGCGTTCGTACCCAAGCGTTGAATCCTAAAGCCGGCCCAGATTCAATGTCATGAACTCACCCCAGGCATAGTCCAGTGGGGTCCACCAGCGGTCACGGCCTATGCAGCGGAAGTATGGGGGCCGGCCTGCCAGTATCATGTCGCCGATCTTATAGCGAGCCAGCACCGGCGTCGAAACGATAAGGCTGCCCAGCTCATAGGGCTTCATCTCGTGCAGCAGCTTTATGCCCCGCCTGGTTTGCACCTCGAAGAAGAACTGGTCATAGTTGGGCACCCAAGCCCTGCGATTGTCTCTCTGCTGACCGAACATTCCTTCAGTAGCACCGTAAATCTCACGAATAGCGGCTGGCCCGTAGAGGGCATGCAATGCAGGCTCCTGCCTGGTATTTATACCGGGCACGCTGCCCAAGGTCATAATCCGTACCGTCCATAGGTTCTTGGGATAGACGCCGTGAGCGCGGCGCAGATAGCTGCCGAACAGGATAGCTGTGGGCGAAACACCGCCTACCATGGTAACGTTTTCGTTTTTGCATTTCTGATAGGCCAGCTCGAAGCGGGCTTCCCAGGCGCGGAGGGACTTGCTTCCCCCCAGGGCGTCGATTTCCTCCTGTGTGGGTACTGAGCGTATAGGGGTGTATGCCGATACATGCTTCAGATAGATGCCCGAGCTATAGCCGTACTCCAGTTCCTTCTCTCCTACCTGCACCTTTCCTATCACCGAGGGGAAGTTCAGGTTCAAATTAGCGCCCTCCAGCACTTCGGGGCATTTGCCGTTGACGACATAGTTGAGCATAGCCCGTCCGGCGCTGACCCTCATCTGCAGGTCGGTAGGAGTCATGGGAATGAACTTGGACTCATCGCCCGTTGTGCCTCGCGTGATAGCCCAGCCAATTGGCTCTTCGCTGAGCAGCAAGCCTGTCTCGCCCACCATCACACGCTGAATGAGGGGCTTGTAGTCTTCATAGGTAACCACAGGAAAGGCCTGGCGGTAATCAGCGATGCTTTCTATATGCGCCGCCCCGTGCGTCTTCCCGTAGTCGGTCTGGGCATAGCCCTTGAGGAGAGTGCTCAGCACCTTCCTTTGGGCCTCTGCCGGAGCTTCAACTGCAGTATGCCAGGGCTGTAGAAACGATTTGAGCAGCTCTAAGGCTTCCTCATGGTGGTTTTCAGTCACTGGTTTGTCTGCTACGGATTCAGGTTTCATAGGCATAGCCTATTATAACGGTTGTTCTTCCAATTCCTGTTAGAAGGTCATGGTCTCAAAGGGTTGTGGCATTCTAATTTCAATGTCCGGTACGCTTTGCTTGATACGCTTCACAAAGCCTGTCAGGTCCGTCAATGGCAGAATCCGAGGCTTTAAATGCGGGCGCACGGGAGTAGTAAAATCATCAAAATGGAACGGGATAATCATTCTGGGCTTCACAATTTCCAGCAAATGGGTGGTATATGCAGGGACTTTCTTCCAAGCCGGTACGCACATAAACAGGACATCGCAATAGTGCCCATTTAATGCCGACTCGATTAAATTAGCACTTCCAGCATGCATGAATATCGTCCCCCCCATCTCCAGTTTAGGCATATAAACCTCGCCGTGTCTGTATTCTCGGGCTGTCAAAGGGAATCGGCCACTCGGGTCTATGGATCCCGGATAAGGTATACGGCCAAAGGCTACTAACCCGTGCGTGGATGGAATCATAGTAACTGCTGCGTTGCCAGGAAGCTCGAGCCTTTTATTTCCTTCGCATATTGTCACTCGTCCCGCCATACCGTGCCGGGCCATAAGTTTCTCGAGGCTGAGACTGCCTATGAGAGGGCCATTGAAATGTTTTGAAAATTCTGGAATATCCAACGCATGGTCGAAGTGCGTATGCCCAACGATAATAGCTGACAATTTTCCGGGTATCTCTTTTAGATAACTTTCAATATCATGGATGTTTGGCATCAGACGCCTGAAGAATACGTCGAATTTTCCCGGTCTTGAGTGATAAGGGTCTATCAGGATAGTCTGCCCATTGTGCGTAAATTCAAGCCCCGCTGCTCCAGTCCAACGAACACTAACCATTCCTCCCAGCTCCTTTTCGCACCATGATTAATCGGTATTTCCCAAGTCAGCAACTGCAGTAATACTATTACCCACTATCGCCATCCGCCTAAGGCGGATGGGCCCTCTGCACTCCCCTGTTGCTGAACGGCCTTTATTATATCAGGTTGACGGAGGCAGACGTCACCAATCACCCCAAGGCCAATAGCTCTAAGCAATCAATAGTAAGGCGGTTATGAACCTCTGTGTGTGCAGAATGCAA
The DNA here is from genome assembly GCA_964353645.1 of uncultured Dehalococcoidia bacterium. Lineage (GTDB taxonomy): Bacteria > Chloroflexota > Dehalococcoidia > SZUA-161 > SZUA-161 > JACWAE01. The sequence continues at coordinate 1,280 of CAYGWR010000103.1, read as the reverse complement.
TTACAGAATTGGTATTGAGTGTAGTTTCGTTAAGAGGTAAATCACTAAACCGTTTCTTGTTTACGCCTTCGTCAGAGTTGCTATTTTAGCTCCAAATTCCTTGCATTTTGGAAGCTCGCCGTCTGTGATGGGGCTCAATGCGTAGTGGAAGCTGCCAGATTTACCTGCTTCAAGTCGCCCATTGCTGTCCACACAGGTTCATCCGGCCCTGTTACTGTTGCCTTGATGCCATTGATGTAGAAGTCGAGTGAATCACCCGCTACTGCCCCCTCATCAGCTTCCGTTGATACCTCGTCACCGTACACCGGCATTAAGCCGTAACGGCCGGCTTGGGTGACCGGGAACTCGCCGCAAAGCACACCTTCCGGATCACGGACTGTTATTACAGTTCCTGCAGGCAGCGGTTGCCCATCAAGAGTGCATTCCAGGCCGTAGAAGTTCATCCAGCTATTTGTAGGCGCTAAACTATCAGGAATATCTGAGCCGTCGGGAGCGGAACCAGTAGGGGTAGGTCCTCCTGGCGGGAATTGTCCGTTCCCACCTCTCCCCGGTATGACCACTGCAGCTACAGCCAGGGCAATAATCACCAGCAACACAGGGGCAATAATAAGCAATAGCTTTCGATCTACTCTCCCCTTGGCCTTTTCTATTTTCGGCATGAAATTGTCTCCATCATAAGCTGCTGTGATAGACCTGGGTTGCTGGCGCGCTCATCTTGATCCAGTAACCGTATGCTGGCCTGAGAACCTCCAGAGTGTTCATCTCCGGCGGCAGGGCGGGATAAAAGGAAACTGCCTGGCCATCGTAACCCAGGACTGCGGTATAAAGGCCGTCAATTGAGGAGAGCGCTGTGCTCACAGGGAGCGGCTCATCACCGAGGTAGCTTACCAGGTTCCAGCCCTCTTGCAGAGACAGGGGCGTAGTCGCTGCCACAGGGGTTCCGGTTATGCTTAATGTACCTGACTGCTCCATCTTGATCCAGTAACCGTGGTAGGGATCCAGGGTCTTCAGCGTACTCTCTTCCGATGAGTTTCCAGGATAGTATGATAATGTTTCGCCGCTAAACGTTTCTACAACTGTGTACTGCCCCTCTATGGATGAGAGCACAGTCTCTATGCTGGATGAGGTTGGCATCACATTGAACGAGAAAAGGTTCCAGCCGGGTTCCAGGCTTATATTGACTGTGCCAGTAGGTGTCTGTGTTGATACAGGCGCGGATGCTGGCGCTTGCGTAGGACTAGGCGTTAGCGCTGGCGTGGGTGTTGGCGTTGGCGCACGTG
>CAYGWR010000102.1:1407-4152 GCA_964353645.1 uncultured Dehalococcoidia bacterium | reverse complement strand
TATGGCGATGGCGAGAGCCCTGGCTGCTGGCATTCGTGTGCTTTGTGGCCCTTCTGGACTATGCGAGCACCTATGCTATCCTGGCCTTAAGCGGAAAAAGTTATCTCAACGAAGCTGGCTCACTGGCCGGGTGGGCACTGGAGAAGGGCGGATTTGCGGGGCTATTCCTGGCTGACCTGGCCGCTGTCTTCGCTATATCACTCGCAGCTATAACTCTGCGGTTTATTCTTTTCAGATTTGGCTTCAGAGGTTTCGGACGGGCTGCTTTTGTGTTCCTGCTCGTGCCATATGCAGTAGTGGCTATGGTTGCTGTGATCAACAACCTGGTATTGGCGTATCTATAGCTAGCGTTGCGCGTTCATGTGCCGTTTAGCGGCAACTCAGCAGTTACTGTCGTCCCCTCTCCTGGCTTAGACTGAACTCGCAGGGTACCGCCAAGCAGCCTTGCCCGTTCCTCCATGCCAGTGAGGCCCAGCTTGCCGGTGCTGGCAAGGTCGCTCAGCCTTTCCGGCAGCTCAAACCCCTTGCCATTATCGGTGATCGTCAATATTATCTTCTGCGGCTCATACTCCAGTTTGACCACAGCCCTGGTTGCCTCAGAATGCTTCTTCACATTGTTCAACGCTTCCTGAGCGATGCGGAAAAGCACCAGTCTGGCCTCAGGCGATAGTTCGCATTCCGTTCCACGTACCTCTACAATGACTTTCGTCCTTTTTTCCCGGTCCAGGTTCTCGGCCATCCATCCCAGCGCTGCTACCAGGCCCATGTGGTCCAGAATGGCTGGCCTCAACTCCTGGGCGTAGCGCCTCAGGCCATCGAGAATCTTTACAGCCAGTCCATGTAACCGGGCGATCTTATCTTTAGCTGGTTTAGCCAGCTTGTTCGCAGGGTCAGAAGCCAGCGCGTCCAACCGGTGTATCAGCAACAATAAGGATTGACCAGCATCATCATGAAGTTCGCGAGAAATGCGTTTGCGCTCCTCTTCCTGGGCCTGCAGAACCTGCTTCAGGTAGAAACGAAGATTATCCCGCATCTTCCGTTCTTCGGTGACATCGCGGGCAATGTGCTCAAATCCCACAGGTTTACCATTGCTGATTATCAGACGGGTTGCGATCTCAATAATTGCCTCGGAGCCATCCCTTCTCTCTAAATGCTGTTCATAGCGCTGCTCGATTCTTTCTCCATTGAGCAGTTTATTCTGAATCCGCCGGGCGAGGTCAAGGGCATCACCACGCAGAAACTCGGAGGCCTTCCTGCCCACCAACTCGTCTACGGGATAACCAAGCAGCTTTTCACAAGCCTTGTTTGCCTCGGTGATATTGCCTTCCATGTCATGGATCAAGATAGCATCGCTGGCATCTTGAAATAGCTCACGATATTTTGCCTCGGATAGTTGTAACAGCTCCGTCAGTGATGCCCGTTCCTGGTAGAGACGAGCTTTATCTATAGCGATGCCGATTTGATTGCCGATAGCTGTCAGCAGTTCCATCTCCTCAGTACGAAACTCCCGCTTATGGCGTGTAGCTATGCAGATTGTGCCAACGACCTGCCCCCTCGATTTCATAGGGACAACAAGCTGAGCCTTGATCTTCTCCCGCCGAACCGCTTCCCTGGACAGGCGAGGGTCCTCGGCAGCATCGCTCACCATCATCGGTTCACCGCTCTCAGCAACACGCCCGTTGAAACCCTCTCCGAGCCTCATCTTGTCCACCCCGCGAGCAAACTCTACAGGCACCCCCCGATATGCCGATAACTCCAGTTCCTTTCTCCTGGTATCCAGCGTATATATCAGAACCACCTCGATCTCCATGACATCGGCAACTATCTCAATAGCTGTGGGAAGGATATCTTCTATCCTTTCGGCCTGTGCCAGCAAGCCAGAGAGTGTGCTCAGGGTAATCAGTCTTCTGCTACGGGACATATCAGAACCAACCTGTGGGTGTAATTTCAATCAGGGGCACCAAGCTGTCAATAGGCTCACTAGTTGTCAATGCTGGTAGGGGCTTTATCAAGCTCAAGCCATCCTTCCCGCACAGCCTTCAGTATAGCTTCGGTGCGTGAAGCAACGTCCATCTTGGCAAATATATTAGAGATATGAGCCTTCACTGTGCGAACCGTTACAGAGAGCTTCTCTGCTATTTCCTTGTTACTCATTCCCGTTGCTGCCAGATTCAGCACCTCAATTTCCCGGTCAGTGAGGAGCTCTTTACCTTTCGGCTTGCTCTCCTCAGCCGACATCCCCATCGCCCGCTTAAGCAGCATGGCTATTATCGATGGATGGAGAACCGACTCACCTGCCCTCACAGCACGAATCGCAGCCACCACATCACGGCCACGAGCGCTCTTCAGCAGATACCCAGCAGCTCCGGCCTCAAGCAAGCCCATTACATACTGAGGATCATCGTAGGCAGTGAGAATTATGATAGCAGTGCCCGGGCTGATCTTCTTTATCTCCTTGCTCGCCTCTATACCGTTCAGCCTGGGCATCACGATATCCATTAGTGCGATATCAGGCTTTAGCTCATAGCTTAACCTTATGGCCTCTTCCCCGTCACATGCTTCACCGACCACTTCTATATCCTCCTGCCGATCGAGGAGGTCTCTCATTGACTCCCGCAGTAAAGCGTGATCATCAGCGATAATGACCCTGGTCTTTTGTTTCATCTAATATTGAGCATCCCTTGGCGATTTGTGCCACAGCCAATTCTAAAGCATCGGAGTGTACTTGGCAAATATAAATTTGGG
>CAYGWR010000102.1:0-1307 GCA_964353645.1 uncultured Dehalococcoidia bacterium | reverse complement strand
GCTTCGCGTCCCTCAGCACTCCCGGGTTGCTAAATTTCCTCAACTAAGTGCCCAGGGAAGCCCTAAAGTACACAGGCTATCGTTCTTCAATACAGTAACAGTATTGTACCTTTGGACATAACAAGATTGCACGAAAGTCCAATGTAAGCAAAGCTTGAAATCGATATACTTTATGTAGAGGAAGAAAAGGGGGCGATATCAATGGCTACGATATTAGGTCCAAAAAAGGAGAAGGCAATGGAAGCATTGGGCAAATTGCCCAAGGGAGAAGCCAAGGCAGCACAGAGCGGCAAAGAGGCTATCTTTGAGATACTGGCTCGGGCTGCTGACGACAGCAACTTCCTGGCTCAGTTAGCCGACAATCCCGAAAAAGCCCTTTCTGCGTATTATGTCCTCAGTTGGGAGGAAAGGGCAGCGCTCGCCAGCGGCGACATCAAAAAGATAGAGGGCTGGGTAGGTAAGCTGGACAAGCGTCTAGCAACCTGGCTGTGGTGTCGGCTCAGCCAAGAGAAATGGTAGCCTTTGGCTAATGCTGATTGGCAATCAACCCAAATAGCACTTATATGAAGAGACAACAAGAGGTGCGAAAATGAAAGTTGCTCCAGCGATCGAAGGTGCGCGCACAGTCACGGCAGGGCCTGATAAAGCCATCGAGAGCCAAATGACTGAAATCCTGGCGCACTTCAAAGGCGAAAAGGGCGAATTAATCCCAATCCTACAGCAAGTTCAACAGCGATTCGGCCATGTACCGGAGCAAGCAATGAAGCGAATAGCCGAATTCGTTCATGTTCCAGCTAGCACTGTGTTCGGCATAGGGACATTCTATGCTCAGTTCAAGCTCGTCCCAACTGGCAGAAATATAGTAAGGATATGCCGGGGCACAGGGTGCTATGTACGTGGAGCGCCCCGGATAATCAGTGAGATGGAGAACAAATTAGGCATCAAGGACGGAAACACTACGCCGGACCTGGAATATACGCTGGAAACCGTAGCTTGCTTCGGTTCCTGTGCCTTGGCGCCGGTCGTGGTAGTCAACGATAAGGTGCATGGCAGAATGACGCCAGACGCAGCGAAAAAGTTAATAGAAAAGAAAAACTAACACCTTAAGTCTGGCATCATTATACAGATAGGGGGCACAATGAGTTTCGAAGAGATAAAAAGAGAAGCGGCTTCGCAATGGAAGGCAATGCAGAACAGCTCGAGACCCCGTATTCTGATCGGCACAGCTACCTGCGGTATGGCAGCAGGTGCAGAAGATATACTCCAGGCTCTGGGCAAAGAACTGGAGAAAAACAACATTAAGGCTG
>CAYGWR010000101.1:0-4204 GCA_964353645.1 uncultured Dehalococcoidia bacterium | reverse complement strand
AGCAGAATGAGATAAGGGAGCTTTTCAGGTGCCAGCAGGCGATTGAGAATCTCTCCTTCTGGACAGCGCCGCTTTCGTGAGCATAGAAGCTAATTTAGTGACTATTCCGGGGTATGGTGCGGAACATCGCAGCATAGTGAAACGGGCCAACCTCGGCGACTTTATTCTTTTTGAAGCCGTAGCCGGATATTAGGTCCTCGAGTTCCTCAGGGGTTATCCTTATGGATATGGGAGGCCCAGGCGGCCCATCGATTTTCCGGAACTCCACTACAGCGAGCGTACTTCCTGACTTCATTACTCTGGCTATCTCAGTCATCATGCTTGGGATCTCTCCATTGGCAACGAAACCGTGCACTACGTTAGCCATCAGACACACATCTATGATGGCCTGGGGCAGTGGCATCTTTTTAGTCACGTTGGCTACGATTGCTTCAATGTTACTGATATTCTCGCGATGAATCTGTTGTTTCAATACTACAATCGATTCTTCGTAACTATCAATAGCATACGCTTTCCCTTTGTTCCCAACGATCTTTGAAGCGGCAATGGAGAAATACCCTTCTCCGCATCCGACATCCAGGAACTTGTCGCCGTTCTTAAGGCCGGTTTCTTGGAAAACGCGTTCCGCATTTAGAAACGCTTTGCTGGATTTACCAGCGTGCTGATGTCTTTGTTCGGAATTATCTGCCACTCTTTATGTCCCCTGTGTAGTCGATTATATCGTGATAACTAAGGCAGTACCCTGCTCTGTTTCTGCTCGTATTGGTTGTAGCTGAATATCTCCTCAAGGTTCTTCCTGCCTCTGGGAGGCGGCTCCTCAGCAGGATAGCCCAGAGGGGTGCTGGCGACGACACGCATGTTCTCAGGTACACCCAGTGCTTCCTTTACCTTAGCCTCGTTGAACCATCCTATCCAGCAGGTGCCCAGGCCGCGTTCCGCTGCAGCCAGCACCAGGTGCTCCATGGCGATACCTATATCCAGCATATAGTAGTGCTGATCTTCTTTGACTCCTGGCTGTGTTGGCTCAGCACAAGCGACAATTATGGCGGGGGCTTTGGCAATCCATCTATTTCCTGCCGCGCCAACGCTATCTTTGACGGCCTGGTCAGTAACCACTACGAAGTGCCAGCACTGGGTATTGGCCCAGGAGGGCGCTAATCTGGCAGCTTCAAGAATATATTTAATCTCTTCCTCCGGGACGGGGTCAGGCTTATACCTCCTGATGCTCCTCCTCTTGCGAATGACCTCCATAAACTCCATTTTCCCTCCTCCTCTCCCGGCCAATTTGACGCTGATGAAATCCCGAAGCTGAGACAACAGGCCAAGCCACTGAGGCTACCGGCTTTTTATCCTGTCTGTAGGGCTAGTCTTTGTGAATGCAGTAGTAGGCCTTGTCCCCTATCGATCTCTTATCTACCATGCTTTTTTGCACCAGGTCTGCGAGGAAGAACTCCATTCTTTTCGATTTGGCCAGCATTTCAGGTGAAGTCGGGCCAGGCTGCTTTGAGCCAGGTGCCGGGTTGAATACCCCCTCTGCCACCTCGTTAACCTCAAAAGCCTCTTTAGAATGTGTCTTCAAGAAATCGATTACCTTGTAACTGGTATCGTCCAGACCTTCGTCGAACTGATCTCTTGGTATAGGCATGATTGACCTCCTTAACCGACTTTTTACATCTGGCCCAATTCTAGCACCTACTGACTGGGACTATCAAGGGCGGTAAGGTTCTTTGTCGAGGATGATTAAACTAGGTCGTGTACTCGCTGTTGATGGTAACGTACTCCTCGGAGAGGTCGCAGCCCCAGGCGGTGGCTGAGGCATCGCCGAGGTTGAGGCATATTCTAATCGGCACCCCTGCCCTGTCCAGGATGGACTTGGCCTGCGCTTTGTCGAAGTGCAGTGGGCGGCCCTCTTTCATCAGGCAGAGGCTATCCAGGTAGAGGTCTACCTTGGTCTCCTCCATGTCCACCCCGCTCCTCCCCAGCGCAGCGATGATACGTCCCCAGTTGGGGTCTGAGCCGTGCACAGCCGATTTCACCAGCGATGAGCCCGCTACGATACGGGCGCCGCTGCGCGCCTGGGCAATGGTGAGCGCTCCTTCAATAGTGATCTGGATGAGCTTGGTCGCTCCTTCTCCATCCCTGGCGATGGACTTGGCGAGGAAAAGGCAGACCTCACGCAGCGCCACTTCGAACTTCTCCGCTCTGGGGCTCCCGCTCTTGAGCACCTTGTTTCCGGCAAGTCCGTTGGCAAGTATGATTGCGGAGTCGTTGGGGCTGGTGTCGCCGTCTACGGTAATCATATTGAAAGAGGCATCGACTGCTCTCTGGAGCGCTTTCTGGAGAAAGGCGGGTGATACAGCGGCATCTGTGGTCAGGAAGCAGAGCAGAGTCGCCATGTCGGGATGGATCATGCCTGCTCCCTTGGCGATGCCGCCGATGGTGATCTCGCTCTCACCTTGCCCCAGATTCACTTTCACCGCGATCTCTTTGGAGAAGGTATCGGTGGTGATGATGGCTTTTGCCAGTGTATGCCCGCCTTCCGAGGAGAGTACTATGCTTTCGATGCCATCTCGAATTTGCTTCATGGGGAGCTGCTTGCCGATAACACCGGTGCTGGCGACCAGCACCTCTTCGGGCAGCAGCCCCAGGTTTCGGGCGGTCAAGGCTGCTATCTCTTCAGCGTCGGCCATGCCCTGCTGGCCGGTGCAGGCATTGGCGCAGCCGCTGTTGACCACAATGGCTTGAGCTTTGTTGCCCTTGAGAGTACGCTGGCACAGCAGAACCGAAGCTGCCTTTATCTTGTTCGCGGTGAAGACGCCGGCAGCGATGCAGGGTACCTCTGAGCAAAGGATCCCCAGGTCTAAAAGATTGTCGCCCTTGCTCTTGATGCCCGCGTAGGTGGCACCAGCGAGAAACCCTTGTGGTGAAGTGATTGTGCCGCCGTGTATAACTTTAGCACTCATAGTTCAAACTATATCATACTGAGTACGCCAAGGCAATTAAGGGTGTTTTCAACCCCCTGTATCCCCCAATCTTGGGGGACACCCCCAAGCCCTGGGTCCTTCTGGGAAGGACACCTCTTTTCCAAGGAGGTTTGAAGGGTCTCTTCAGTTCCCTAAATCCCCCAGTCTTGGGGGCAAGGGCGGATGCCATGCGCCCCTACAGTTTGGGGATGCCCCAATCCCCTGTTAGAAAACGGCCTCTAAATAACCCTGTGTGACACGCCTTGCCGCTTTTTACTGCGATGTATTCTGCTGGAAAAAACTAAAGTACGGCGCATGAAAGTACTCTAGTAGAATTGTCAGCCTCTTCCTTTCAGGTCACAATTCAAGCCACAGAGATTACAGTTGAACTGCGGTCTCGAAAAGTAGGGCTTGCCTGAAGGAGGGGATATGAATAAGCTGTTCAAGTTGGTTAAAGGAGGGAAGGCCCTCATGCACATGGTAACAGGAAATAGAGAGGTCATCCCCAGTGAGCAGGTTGTACTGGGGGCCAGAGCCAGTATAAAGGACCTCGACTGGTATCTGGCTGACAATATCTCTGAAATAAGCGTCAGGGGATCGAAATAGGCTCGTTCTCTTTTGTCTCGTGTTCCACGATAGCCCTCTTATTTTCCCCCACGTTTTTGACCTAAAATGTGATGCTCCCACAGTATTTGGGCCGGTCTGACTAAAGTATAGCAAAAAAAGTACCTGTGCGGGATTGTTAGCTTCTTCTCTATCGGGCACAATGTTAGCTGAGGAGGTACAGTCCCATGGAAACTACCACTGCCGGTGTTGAGAAGGAGCAAGTAGAAAGGGAGCCTCTTGACGAAGTCCCGATAATAAGTGCGGTGAGGAAGTACATCTATGTGTTACCCTCCGGTCGAAGGCTTAAGATTGTAGTGGACGATGAGAGGGAACTGGCAGGAGTACTACTCGTGTTGCAATCCTAACCTTGTTGCTTAATTTCTCTTGGTGTGTATTGCTACTCCTCACAGATAGAAAAGGCCGTGACGGCTGCGAAATGCCATGGCGCGGTCTTTTATTTTATTAAGATAAGCGAATTGCCTCCTCATCTGTAATGTGCATCAGCTGTAATGTGCATCAGCGTCCTGCCCTCTATCTAACCCTGGTGCGAATTCAGCCATTAGCTTCCTGATTGACATTCCGGAGGGGAAATGTGACAATCGTAAAGACGAGACCGGAAAGGAAGCTAAGGCGAT
>CAYGWR010000100.1:0-4248 GCA_964353645.1 uncultured Dehalococcoidia bacterium | reverse complement strand
TAAGAACCCTTTGCACCCCTTCTCTGAACACACTCTCGTGCATTTGCCTGACCATGCTTAGTACTTTGTCCAAATCCCCCTCGAGTACAGTACCCATCGGGGTCAGCTTGTAGCTCACGGACTTCTGATTCTGCAAAACCTTGAGAGCCTGGGCCACATAATTGCTGATAGAGGTAGTTTTAGTTCCCAGGGGAACGATGCTAACCTGGACGATTGCCATCGTTATCACCCCCAGTTGAGCGGGATTGCATTAATCTCGCCGATTTATTTCACCTGCACACTACCGACGTTACATTTGATTTTTAGCTCCACCTGCTTCCCACTGGTCACGAAGTCCTCAGACATATAGTAATCACCGCTTTGAGGAAAGCGACTCCTATCTACATCTATGTTGGTTACGTTAGTATCCAACTGTATTTTGGCAGCTACCCCGGTAGGAATAGTCACCTCAATATTAGAAACATTAGCGTCGATCTTGATATAGGTAGTGCCTGCCGATGACGGGGTGGTAACCTTACAATTACCAGCGTTCAATTCCACAAGGACTTCAGATGACAGAAGCTTGCTGAGATCAAGGGATATAGTGCTTGCGGCCGACTTGATATGTAACGTTAACGGTATGTTCTGAGTGAACATGGCCTCCCAGTCAACCAAGGGCCCACTCCAGAAGACCCGATTAACACCTTTGCTACTCAAATGAAGACTTCCTTCCCCATTTTGCCGATGGAAATCAGCTTCAATGCCTCCATCTCCGCCCTTAGACTTTGAAGCTACTTCCACAAGGTTCGATGAGTCATATGCAAGGCTTCCCAGAGATAGACTTCCTCCGTCGAAGTTTATAGCAATACTAGCCCGTTCGAGGTCCGCTAGAGGTTCAGAGTAGCTCTTTATGCCCGTCTCCGAGGCCTGGTCATATTGCCAGATGGCTACACCTAGGGAAGCACCTAACAGTACCAATACCAGCGCCCCAACCAGCCAGAGATTTTGTCGGCTGAGCAGGATGTTCAGGCCAATGATGATTATCAACAGCGGCCAGAAACGCCACAGGGTTACCCAAAGCGCCCAGGGGAGGACATCGAGGACCTGGAGCAGAAACACTATACCCAGAAACAACAGGATAATGCCCCAGATAAGAGCGCCATGCGATTGCTGCTGCTTTTTCTCAGACACAGCTACCTCCGCCTTGCACTAAATATAATCAGCAGCCCGATGACCAAGATAATAACAGCCCAGAATATACCCCAGTGAAACCAATGAAAGATATCGAGCATCCCTATCAGAATGACTATGCCTATAATAATGAGGATAACGCCGAGGAGGGTGCGGCGACGGTCACCAATCTCATCTACGTGCTTACCCTCGCTCTCCCTTTTCCCAAAAGTTGAGCGTATTTCACTACCCAATTCACTGGCAGAAGCTTTTATGTCCTCTATATTCTCTTTTACTACTTCCCTGGGGGTAACAACGCTGGAGCCTTCCAGGGGGACAATAATCGCCATAATTATATAGGCTAAGATGCCAAATCCACTGGCAAATATGAGCAATACTGCTATTACCCTTATGATGGTGGGGTCGACATCAAAATATTTCGCCAGACCTCCACACACCCCCCAGATCAACCTATCTGTACGGCTTCGATAAAGCCTCTTCTCCATAATTCTCCCCCGTAAGCTTTATTCTATCCCTCGTAGCGGGGATTATACTATGGATAATATATTGTGTCTATCTTCCGAACGTGTCAATTGAATGCGTCGAGCTTGACAAGGATGATTTGATGATAGTATCATCTTTGCCAGCGTTCTTCGGGATAATGCCGACCTCTGACTCGTCGGCAGATTATTATTTCGAGTTGCAGTAAAGGATGTATCCCGGGTTCAGACTCGTCCCAAAAGTAGCTGTAAGGAAGGAGTGCCAATGACAACTAATGCCCCAAGATCACAGTCGCTTTTCGACAGGATGGCCAGGGCTGCCCAGTTGGACATAAATCTCTATGAAGAGGTCGAACACGATACCAGCGTCAATTTGCAGGCATTTGCGGCCGTTGTTATCACCAGCCTTGCTTCCGGTCTCGGGTTAGGCATCAGCGGGATTCTGGAGCATACACACAGTCCGATTTGGTTTCTCTGGGGCCTTCTCATAGGTCTGGGGACTGCCATCGCAGGATGGCTTATATGGTCGTTTGTAACCTACGTAATAGGAGTCACCATATTCAAAGGCCCTGATACAGAGGCCGATTACGGTCAGTTGCTGCGAACCATAGGTTTCTCTAATTCTCCGGGTGTCCTCAGGTTTTTCTCATTCATACCATTCGTAGGTTTCATTATAGTCTTCGTGGCATCAGTCTGGACTTTGATAGCAGGGGTCATCGCTGTAAGACAAGCCCTGGATTTCTCAACCTGGCGCGCCATCGGCACCTGTATTATAGGATGGCTAATCTACATACTGGTGCTATTCCTGATACCAGGCTTAATCTTCGGGAGAGGCATCCTTTACTAACGTAGCGCCTGAATACTTTGTACTTCTATCCGAACAGGAAAATGTCTTCTCACCCCTGTGCTCCTCCTTGACCAGGAGGCTCTTTTAATACCTCTCAGCATCCAGGTTCTCCGTGATGACCACAGCAGCTCTGTCTTTTCCGTATCTTAATGAAATTGTTGCGGAACGCGAGATACAGCTTTCTGCGAAGGGGCATTGGGGCTGACATATTGGTAAAAAAAGCTTTCATACTTGGCATTCCCTTTCACCTCCTTCCTTTTGTTCGGCAGCCTGGAATTCTCGACCTCCTACTTCGCCTGGTCATCCTTGTTCTCTTCCGACGCGTGCTTTTCAGCGGCCGGCCTTCTCAGTATGCGCGTCTTGATCAAGGCGAAAATCTCGTGCCGTTCCTCTTTCCACAGGTGAATGAGGGCTGGCAACAGCGACACTATGATGACGACAAGGACAATGACTAGGAAATACCTGTCAAGGACATTGGGGGGAACGAGCCGGCCCAGCGAATAGCCCGCAAACGTCACCCCGGCTGCCCAGAAAAGGCCGCCAAACAGGTTGAAGAACGTGAAGCGGCGCCATTCCATATTCACTGCGCCCGCTACGATGGGCACGAAGGTGCGAATGAAGGGCATAAACCGGGCGAGAGTGATAGTCTTGCCGCCGTGTTTGTCATAGAATGCCTTGGCCGCCTGCAGATTCTTGGGCCGGAAGAGCAACGACTGCGGGCGTTTGAAGAGCGGCGGCCCCACCCTTCTGCCAAACCAGTAGCCCACGTTGTCGCCCAGCACTGCCGCCACAAAGAGCAGCGGCATCAACACCCATAGACTTAGCTTCAGTTCTCCCCCGCCTGCCAGCTCCACTCCTTTGTAGGCAAACAGCCCGGCTGTGAGCAACAGGCTGTCACCTGGCAGGAAGAACCCAAAGAATAGGCCAGATTCCGCGAAAATGATGGCAAAAAGGATGACATAGACAGTCGTAGCCCCATACTCTGTTATCAGTTTACCCAAATCAATGAAGTTCATGCAAAAATCTTGCCTCTCCTTTATAGCACAATAGTATGGAGGTAACGTACCTTTGAACTGGAATTTCCCATATCTACTGAGGGGGCGGCGTGACCCGGCCCCGTCGTACTGTGGGACAATGATAGACTTCTGTCCCTCTGGCTGTCAAGCTCCCCACACCCCTGGTCTATCGGCCTGGCATACGGTGGCTACCTCTTAGGGCAAGACTGGGAGCGAATACGAGAGGCAATGCGGCCCTTCGACATCCCCATCGTGGCAATATTTTTAGTCCTGGTGTCCTTCTTTGTCTGGCATCGGCTCAGGGCACTTCGCTCCAGCCCCAAAGCTTAGGTGATGGTGGCATCCACAGCGAGCAGAACAAAGAGTAACGTTTCGAGCAAAAACGTAGGGGCGTTCAATTGAACGCCCCTACTTAACTTTGAATCTCTGTTTAGAACCTAGCCTTTAAGCAGCTCTTTAACCTTGTTGGTAAAGTGAGGCAGTATCTTCTTATAGTCGCCAACCACACCGTAGCGGGCTACCTTGAAGATGTTTGCCTCAGCGTCCTTGTTTATAGCGATGATATTCTTAGCCCCGGAGCACCCAGACAGGTGCTGGCTCGCCCCTGATACAGCTACAGCAATGTAGAGGGTGGGAGAAACGATCTTCCCTGTGAGCCCTATTTGCAATGTAGCCGGCACCCATCCGTTATCGCAAGGCGGCCGGGTAGCCCCCATAGCTCCACCCAGAAGCTTTG
>CAYGWR010000099.1:0-4269 GCA_964353645.1 uncultured Dehalococcoidia bacterium | reverse complement strand
CGTAATACCGGTAACGCCCAACGCTGACAAAGTCGTGGGGGAAAAAGCCTATCCTGATTTAGCTTCTATCCCCGTGCCTGTCGAGGTTGTAGACATCTTCCGCCGCCCTGAAGACGTGCTGCCTATAGTAGAAGAGGCAATCGCCATAGGAGCCAAGGCAATATGGATGCAGGAAGGCATTGTCAGTAAAGAGGCGGCTACCAAGGCGAGAAAGGCAGGTCTCACAGTTGTAATGGACCACTGCATAAGGAAAGAGCTGCTGCGCAAGCTGGGCCGCGAAAAGGAAATCTAATGTAGCGTCGCCCGCCAGAGGCGGGCGGCGCTACGGCAAAGAATTAAAAACGGAGGTGAAGGGATGGCAAAGACAGCAGACAATCTCAAGGAGGCTTTCGCCGGAGAGAGCCAGGCAAGTACCAAATACCTTGCATTTGCGCGCAAGGCAGACCAGGAAGGGCAGCCTCAGGTGGCCAAGCTGTTCCGCGCTGCGGCGCTGGCGGAGACATTTCATGCGCGCAACCACCTCGATGTTATGGAAGGGATTAAGTCCACTCAGGACAACCTGAAAGAAGCCGTATCAGGCGAGAACATGGAACATGTGAAGATGTATCCTGAGTTCATCGAGCTGGCGAACAAGGAGCAGAAGCCAAAAGCGGTGCGCACCTTCGACTACGCGCGCAAGGTAGAGATAATGCACGAAGGTCTATACAAAGCGTCACTAGATGCCATCAAGGGTGGGGGCAAGCCCAAGTCCACGGACTACTTCGTGTGTCAGATATGTGGGGCCACCATCGAGGGCAGCGCTCCTGATAGATGCCCTGTCTGCGGCGCGCCCAAGGCCCAGTTTGTCAAGGTAGATTAAGGCGTAGGGGCGTTCAATTGAACGCCCCTACTTAAGTTGCGCTTTTAGGAGTCCAGCAAATCATTAAATCAGAATGAGGAGGAAAACGATGCCCGAGGATATCATCGGTTTGCTCAACAAGGATCTTGAAGGGGAGCATGCAGCCATCATCCAGTATCTGACACACGCCTACGCTATGGGCGAGGGCGAGCTGGCTTGCGAGATCGAGGCCATCGCCCGGGAGGAGATGCGCCACCTCGATTGGCTCGCCGAGACCATCGTCAACCTCAATGGAACCCCCAGCTTCAAGAGAGGGGAGATGCGCAAACTCGGCAAAGCGATTGCCAGCTGGATGACCGACGATGTGCATGCAGAGGAAGACGCCATCACCATGTATAAAGAGCACATCAAGGCTGCTAGCGACCCCAAGACTAAACGGCTTCTGAAACGTATCCTTTCTGATGAAATGGCACACCGAGGCAAATTTGTGCACTTCGTGGATAAAGTCCAAAAGAAAAAGATGCAGGACTTGAGAGGCACCAAAAAAGACAGGGTCGCTGAGATTCTCAACTGGGGGATTGAGCACGAGTACACCGTCATCATCCAGTACCTCCTGCACTCATATATGGCACCCAACGAGGACATGAAACAAGAGATGCAAGACCAGGCTATAAACGAGATGCAGCACATGGGATGGCTCGCTGAGGAGTTGGTAAGCGGGAAAGGCACACCGAGGCTCGAGCACACCAAGGTCGACAAATCTAAAGAGATGGCGGATATGCTCAAGGCGGATATAAAGATTGAGAAGGAAGTAGCTGCCGAATATGACCGCGCCGCCAAGGAGATTAAAGCCCCGGACCTGAAGAAGCTCATCACCCGCATCAGGGATCATGAGATATACCATGCCGAGGTATTCGGCGACCTGCTGAAAGAAACTAAGGGTAAGAAGAAAGGCAAGTAAGCTTTTCGAGGTCGTTTAACAACAGGGGAGTGCAGAGGGGCAAAGCCCCTTTGCAGGGGTCTGGGGGTGTCCCCCAGTTTCAAAAGTCCCCCAAGACTGGGGGATTCAGGGGGTTGAAAAGAGTTGCTAAATGCTCCCCTTTTCACATAAGAAAGTCACTAAAACAAGCGGTTTCTCAGAGAGGAGGAATAATGAGTAAATTTGTGGAAGTAGGCAAAAAGGGCGAACTGGCTCAGGGGACTATGAAAGAGGTCACCGCCGAAGGACGTAACATGCTCCTGGCCAGAGTTGGGGACAAGTATTATGCTGTTGATAACATCTGTCCCCACATGGGGGCAAAGCTCTCGGCCGGGAAGCTCGAGGGAACTGTTGTAACCTGTCCTCGTCATGGCTCACAGTTCGACCTCAGCGATGGCCATGTCGTTCGCTGGACCAGTTTCCCGGGTCTGATATCAGCAGTGGCTAAGGTGATCAAAAAACCACGCCCAGTGAAGACATACGCCGTGAAGCTGGAAGGTGATAAGGTTCTACTGGAGATTTAAGCAACAGACACTCGATGAGTAGGTACGGGCGACCCGCTGGGTCGCCCTCAATTTGTAGTTTCCTCAGGCCAGCGAGCCGCTGAAAGGATTGCGTGACTAGTATCGGACAGACTTCAATGATTGAACATGGGAGAAGAAGGTAGTGGGTCCTTCTCATCACCTGTGTGCCTCTTTTCATGATGATGCTCGATGTCACTATCGTGAACATCGCGCTACCCCGTATAATGAAAGCGGCTGTTCCGTAGAGGAGTAGGGGCACGGTGCACCGTATCCCTACATAATTGCAACCTTCGACATTGTTTAGGATTTAGAAACTAGCATTTAGAATTTATTCTTCTGATAGGTCCGGATAAACCTCTCTATGGAACGGTCGTAGGTCATCTCCACATCCTTAGGGAAATAGCAGGCGGGCAGCTCACCTGACTGCCGATGGTATCTCACACACTCGCAGCAAAGGCCCTTCCTGGCACAAGGCTCATAGGTACAGTTGCAATTCGATTTGTTTTGCTCGACTTTACACTCTTTCATAATCCGCTCTACTTTCGCTGCTAGGTTTACTAGTCTGTGTCAGGATGATGATGGGGTAGAAAACGCAGAGCGAGGGGCACTAGACCTGCAGCCACCGCCCCCACTACGTAGAGTCCGGCCCCCATCGCCACACCTATAGCTGCCACCGCCCAGATGGTAGCTGCTGTGGTGAGACCCGCAACCCCCTTCTCCTGACGAAGAATGGTGCCCGCTCCCAAGAAGCCGATGCCCACCACTACGCCCGCAGCTACTCTCGAGGGGTCGCCGTTTTCACCGAAACCATAGATTGAGATAACGGTGAACAGAGCTGCCCCCATGCAAACAAGGAGATGGGTGCGTATGCCAGCAGGCTTCTTTGCACGCGCCCTCTCGTAGCCTATTACCGCGCCCAGAAATGCAGCTATGACAAGACGAATCACCATGTCCAGCTCGGGATAGGAAGTAAGCTGCCAAGATTCCATAGCCTATCTCCTCTCTTCAACAGTGAATCAGTATGCAGGTATTGAAATTCTGTCATGGCCTGATACACTTGTCAACAGGGTCAGCAAATGTAGTAGGGGCGACCCGTTGGGTCGCCCGCCGAGGTTCAGGACTTCTCCTGCCGGAGGAAGAAATGCCGATCGCGATCTTGTACAGAGAGGAATTAAAAGAATATGATTTCGGGCCGGGCCACCCTTTTCGAGGGGAACGCTATACTGAGTTTTATCGATTCTTGCGGGAACACCTGCCCGAGGACGATAATTACCACATAATCAAAGCAGACTGGGCCAGCGACGAAGATTTACTCCTGATTTGCCAGAAAGAATATATCGAAGTCACCAAAGAGTATTACAGGGCTGCCCACCTTGGCTTGAACTACTCCGGCTCTATTTATCGATTCCACAGCGGAGATAATATTCCCGGCGGCAAACCGGGGAAGCTGGAAGAGGCCGCCAGATTGGTCATCGGGCAAGCTAAGAAAGCCTGCGACCTAGTTCAGGAAGGCAAATTCAAGAAGGCGGTCTGCCTCGGCGGCGGGTTGCACCATGCTAAACCTGATTACGGGGAAGGGTTCTGCCTTTATAACGATGTTGCCTTTTGCGCCAAGTATTTATTACAGAGATACGAACTGCAGAGGGTACTGATCCTGGATACCGATGCCCATGCCGGTAACGGCACCTCCGAATATTTCTACGATGAACCCAGGGTACTGCTCATTGATTTGCACCAGGACCCAAGGACACTCTATCCCGGCACTGGCTTCGCCTACGAAATCGGCTCCGGCGAGGGAAAGGGGTTTACCGTCAATATCCCCATGCCTCCCTATGCGGGCTACGATTCGTATAAACTGGCCTTCGAAGAGTTAGTCCAGCCCATAGTGGGTGAATTCAAGCCGCAGATAATCATCAGGAACGGAGGCT
>CAYGWR010000098.1:0-4293 GCA_964353645.1 uncultured Dehalococcoidia bacterium | reverse complement strand
CATTCAGAATACCCGCTCTCCGTCGTCTGTCTTTGAACAGTATATCATCTAGTGACCTCCGAAGAAACTAGGAAACGGGCGATTCTCCTGCAATCCCCAACCATGCGTACTATTGGCCTACTAATTGAGGCATACTCTTGAGTCATGAAATAGTATTTTGTTGAGCTGGACTGCACGAAATAGCGGTTTGTTCAATGCCTTTGGCTCGATGTGGCTCATTTGTACCATTCCCAGAGTTACGATACGAATAGGTGTGGAAGAAGCCACCTTTTTTCACTAAGTTAAAGAGTCGAAACACGAATCAAGGAGTCGCCGTAGATTTGGGGAAATGACCCCTTAACTTCTGATCATGGTGTCGCGGTCTAGAGTCGATTTCCTCAGATGATTAGCTACACCACTCGGACTATGATCCTGCCGAAGACCGGGCCTATAAAGTGGCGCATGAGGGCTATGAGGGGTGCGGGAAATTGTCCGGCTAAGTCCCGGCAGTAGTCGTCCAGGGTCTTGTGCTGATACTTGAGCAACTCCTGCGATTTGGTTGTATCGTACCAGTGTAGGGGAAATGGCTCCTCGGAGAACTTATGGCGCGGTGGCAAGGGTAGTCCAAAGGTATTCAGAGTAGCTCGCAGCATATCTTCGAACAGCATCTGTTGGCTGGGGCCGCCGCCAATCATTAGGGTGCTGCCTTCCACCCTGTCGAAGTTCTTCACAGCATTAAGTATTGCGAGAGCCAGGTCGTCTGCGTGGCAGAACTCCACCCGGTTCTTCAGGGGTATGGTGAACATCTGGGTCTTAAAATCACTGATTCTACGCCTCGAGTCCGGTACTGAGGTCAAACGCAGGATCACGTATCTGATCCCTGACTCTTTAATCAAGTTTTCTGACCTGAGCTTAGTCTCGGCATAGACAGATGTGGGGTTGCAGGGAGTACGATCAGGGCTAAGCAGCTCAGTGGCGTCCGGACACGGGCCGTAAACAGCAGCCGATGACGTGAACACGAAGGGAATCTTCTCCGCCCTCTCTTTAATCGAGTTCACCACTGTCCGAGTGCCCTCAACATTGACTCTGGTGGCCAGTTCAGGTTTTGCCTCGGTCAATGGCTGTACGAGTCCTGCCATGTGGACTACCGCATCCACTCCATTCACAGCTTTCTTGACCGAATCCGGCTGGGTTATGTCACCCCATACGATCTCCAAATCGGAACCTAAACTCTTGCCCTGCTTTTTATGACACAGCAGGCGCACATTGAATCCGTCTTTCACAAAGGCCTTGCAAACACCAATCCCCAGGTGTCCGGTCCCGCCAGTGATCAGTACACGCATGACACACCCCCATTGCTCCAGGCAAAGCCTGAAAGTAGAGCAACGCTAATTCATAACCAAAAGGTTACTGGCTAGTCCAGGGATATTCATGCATTACAGATTACACAGATTAGAGACCGGAAGGAGCTACTAATATAAGCTATTCCGATGTTTGTATAACACTCCTCCGAAGATACACTCCTATTTGTTCTGGTTTCTCTTATGTACTTTTACTGGCATAGTGACTGCTTCAGGGTTCCCCGGGGACTGCTTCAAGTTCATATTAAGCATCTCCAGCGCCTTCAGTTGCAGCGGTCTGGTCAATTTCCCAAGCTGTTCGAGTTCTTCTTCCGACATGACGGACATGGTCTCGGCAATCACATCCTTCAAAATCGCTATCGCTGGTGCGCAGGCCTTTTTACCCTTCGGGGTTAGCTTCACTTCTGTGTACGGGTGTCCCGGTTTCTTGGGTATTCTTACTACGAGCCCCTCCCTTTCCATCCGTTTGAGCAACCCCGCTATTGTGTGCGGTGCCCGAAAGACCAGACGGGCTATCTCGGCAGGGCGTAAGGGACCTGGGAAATCTCTACAAGCCCACAGTATAGCGATACTTTCCGGCGTTGCCCCTATCTCGCCGAGCCTGATCTCAGCTATCTTGTTCATCGCGATCCAGGCGTGACGAAGCTGTGCCCATGCGGTCAGAGATGCGCCGGCGAACTTGTAATCATACATAGTCATTCCGCGACATTACCTCCAATAGCTACCTTACTGAGATTCTATAAAGCTTGCCTAGATAGTATCACAGACAGAGGATACCAGGCAATGTTGAAGATAGAATGAGGCCATGCAAGGGCTTGACAAAAATGGTATAATGGGGGCACATAGTCGATATCGACTATTGCAATTGAGCGGTTGGCGGGCTGGCTCGGTTTTTACTGCCGCGTAATGGCGACAGCCCACTTATCCATCGGATTCTGTTATAAACGGACGTTTCAACACCGAAGGTTTATAACTGGCTCGGGTGTATCCTGTAACCAATTATCTGTTCGGTTGCCTGTTTATCTGGTTCAGACTCATGGTACACCCAGACGAGAGTTTCGTCCGTAAATTGTACAGGCCATCTTAAGATCGGTGTAACATTTCTAAGCTCATCGGTATCAGAAGATATATATAGCTATAAATAAGAGGACCTGCTTCTGAGCAAACCCTGTGATTTCGGCTGCTCTCGGAAATCAGGGAATAAATTTGGGAAAGGAAGAGGAGATGACAGAGCAAAAGAGCACGAACATAACCTGGCACAAACCCCTGGTGACTCAGGCGGATAGAGAAACGAGAAACCGGCATAAAGGTATCGTCCTATGGTTTACGGGCCTGCCCAGTTCGGGCAAATCCACCTTAGCACACGAGGTGGAACGACACCTGTTTGAAATCGGCTGCAATTCCTACGTGCTGGATGGGGACAATGTTCGGCATGGTCTTAACAAGAACCTCGGATTCTCGCCGGAGGATAGAAAAGAGAACATTCGACGTCTTGGCGAGGTTGCCAAGCTGTTTGCCGATGCCTGTGTGATTGCAATCACTGCTTTCATTTCCCCATACCGGGAGGATAGAGACCAGGCAAGAGCATTGATCCCGCAGGGCAGGTTTATTGAGGTCTATTGTAAATGTTCGGTCGGCGAGTGTGAGAAGCGCGACCCCAAAGGGCTTTGGCAGAAGGCACGGAAAGGCGAGCTTAAGGAATTTACCGGTATTAGTGCCCCCTATGAAGAGCCCCCGTCCCCCGAAATAGTAGTGGAGACCGATAAATGCAATTTAGAAGAATGCGCTCAACAAATCATGAGCTACCTGGAAAAGAAAAGCCTCATTCCTTCCGCCTCAACCCGTCGATAACGAAAAGGAGGTACCATGGCTCAACAGAAGCGTGCTCGCCTATTCGAACACCCGTTTATATTCGGCTCATTCCGCAGTTGGCTAAAGGTACTCTGGGCTAACAGAGGCATAGAGAGAAAGTTCATTCCCCGAGTCCTGTTTGTTACACTGGTCAGCCTCCTTACCAGCCCCCTCAGAATCTACGAATCGCTCCGATTCGGCAGAACTGTCAGAAGAACGGCAGTTCATCCTTCACCGATTTTTATAATTGGCCATTGGCGCAGCGGCACAACCCATCTGCATAATATACTGGTCCGTGACAAGAATCTGGGCTGTGTCTCGATGTGGCAAGCATTTGCCCCGGGTTTATGTTTGATTGATGAAAGAGTATTTAAGAACCCCTTTAACAAGATAGCTAAGAAATGGCATCCCACCAGAGAGATAGACAATATCCCACTCTCCATGGATAACCCGGAAGAAGAAGACCTTGCCATTGCCAACATGTCGCCTTATTCCTACCTGCATATGTATTCTTATCCTCGACGAGCCACATACTTCTTTGAAACGTATATTACCTATTTCGGCAACCTGCCTAAATCTACCATCGATAAATGGAAAAAGGTCTACCTCTTAATTCTGCGTAAGGCCACACTGAAAGCCGGAGGTAAGCGACTGGTCATTAAGAATTGCGCCGATAGCGCACGTATCAAGGCTCTGCTCGAACTCTTTCCCGATGCCAAATTCATCCACATCTACCGTAATCCTTACAATATCTTCCGCTCCACCCAGCATTTATATCGCGTCGTAATGGAGAGGACACAGTTGCAGGAAGTTGGCCAGGGTGAACACGAGAATTGGGTCTTGCGGTTCTATGCTCAGCTTATGCAGAAACTGCTGGCCGATAAATCTCTCATTCCGGCGGGAAACTTGGTTGAGGTGAAATACGAGGATTTGGACAAAGAACCCCTAGCTCAGTTGCGCAAAATTTATGAGACTTTGAGCCTGCCCGGATTCGCTGAGGCAGAACCAGCCTTTCGCGCTTACCTCGATTCTATATCGGGTTACCAGAAGCTTGCACACAAGCAGTTGGATGATAGTGCCATAACAAAGATAAACCGTAACT
>CAYGWR010000097.1:0-4335 GCA_964353645.1 uncultured Dehalococcoidia bacterium | reverse complement strand
GCGATAAAGGCAGGGAGATATACGCTGTTAATAAACATGAAGCCGAAGTGCTGGGGTTGAAGGCTTATCCGAGCATACTTGAAGTGCCTGCTCCCGTAGATTTAGCGATCATTACGGTGCCGTTCCAGGATGTCCCGGCAACTATGGAGGAGTGCATTCAGAAAGGGGTCAAATCCGCTGTGGTTATCTCCGGGGGCCTTGCCGAGAGCGGCGAAGAAGGGGCAAGAGTCCAAAGGCAGTTGGTCGAGGTCGCCCGGCGCGGCGGGATACGCTTTATGGGACCGAACTGCATGGGATTTTTCGATACCTCCTCCGATTTCAATACTGTCATCTTTCTGCCACCGTTGAGGAAGGGCCCCGTGGCGCTGATATCTCAAAGCGGGAACTCGGGACAGTCAATTATCACCTCGGGTGTAGAAAGGGGGCTGGGATTCAGCAAGTATGTCAGCAGCGGGAACGAGGCGGATCTACACTACGAGGACTATCTGGAATATATGGCCCAGGACGGTGAGACAAAGGTTATTCTGGGCTATATCGAGGGCCTCCGGGAGGGCCAGCGCTTCTTCGAGTTGGCAAAGGAGATTACGAAGAAGAAGCCTATTGTCGTAGTGAAGGCAGGGCGAACGCAGGCCGGGGCCAAGGCAGCACGGTCGCACACCGCTGCCCTGGCGGGTTCAGACTTAATCAGCGATGCGGCGTTCAAGCAGGCCGGGGTGATCAGGGTGGAGGAGATCGGGGAACTCATTGATGTGGCTCAGGTCCTATTGGGCCAGCCGCTGCCTCGAGGAAGGCGGGTAGGGGTGTTATCGATAGGCGGGGGCATGGCTGTGATGGCCGCAGACTCTGTAATAAGGCAGGGTATGGAACTGGCATCTCTGTCACCTGCAACGATAGAGAAGCTGAATTCCGTTCTGTCACGTCGGTGGTCTCACGGGAACCCCATCGACATGGGCGGAGACCGCTTCAACTACAACTGCCTCTGGCCGTTGATTGAGGATGAGAACATAGATGCCATCCTGGTGCTGGGTTCTCCTGCAGCGACTCGCAGATTCCTCGAGTGGTTTTCCGTACATGCACCGTGGATGACTAACGTAGATGAAATGAGGAAGCTGTCAGAGGCTGGTGAACTGAAGGAACTGGAAAGGCTGAAGGAGATGAGGGCCAAATACGGTAAGCCCGTCATTTTCTGTGCAATGGGCATCGATATCGTGAAACAGGGGGAAGTCTACAGATGGCTGGAACAGAATTATCTTGTCCCGTACCCAACCCCGGAGAGAGGGGCTAAAGCGCTCTCTCATCTGGTGGAGTATAGTGAATACTTGGGCATATCAAAATTTTAAAGGGGATTCAAAGGAGTAGACCAGACTCTAAGGAAGCGGGGGAATGTCTAGCGGGGAAGGCTCGTGGCTGACAGGTGATATGATAACGATTAGGAGATTATCTCCGGTTAAAAAATAACCTTTTCTTCTACCAGCCGACTGATCTCGTTACTTGATAAGCCTAAGAGCTCACGGAAGACGTAATTGTTACTCTCACCCATAACCGGAGCGGCCTTGGTAATCTTAATCGGGGTTTTGGAAAAGCGCCACGGTGCACCGAAGACAGCCACCTTGCCCATGACCGGATGTTCCACGGTAGTGGACTCTCCTCGTTGCTTGAAATGTGGGTCATTGACGATCTCCTCGTTGCTTAATGAAGGCATAGCTGCAACGCCCGTTTTCTGTAGCATATCAGTCACTTCATAGTGCGTATAATTGAGTGTCCATGCTGTTACAAGCTTATCCAGCTCTTCCTGGTTTTTCCAGCGCTCATATGCATCAGCGAATCTTTCATCCCTGGTCCACGGTGGGTTGCCTAATATTTCACAGAAGGAATTCCATTCCTCAGGAGTCGATATCGCTATACTAACCCACTTATCTTCACCACGACAGCGATAGCAGTTATGCGGCGCCATTATTCTGTCCCGATTGCCGTCACGATGCTGTACTCTGCCATTCATAAGGTACTCCATGATTGTGTCCCCAGCCAGAATCGCTTGACTCTCGACAGAGGACAAATCTATGTACTGCCCCAGTCCTGTCTTCTGCTTGTAGTTCAGGGCTATAATCAAGGCAAATGCGCCGGTAATTGCTGCCATGAGGTCAGTCGAGCCAGTCATCGGGTTGGGTGTTCTATCCCTGTATCCTGTCAGATTGGCCAAGCCGCTGGCACAGGCGAAGCCCGGAGCGTAGCCTCCGTAGACTCTTTGGGGCCCTTTGCCACCAAAGGCTGAAGAGGCAAGCATAATAATGTCAGGCTTTACATCTTTGAGCACGTTGTAACCCAGTCCCAGCCGCTCCATAGTACCAGGCCGCATATTCTCGGCAACTATATCGCTAACCTGTACTATCCTCTTAGCTAAATCAACCGCTTGTGGTTTCTTTAGATTGAGTTTCACGGAAAGCTTGTTCGAGTTGATAGCGTTGAATACATAGGAGCTCTCCACACCCTCAAATGACTTTCCGATGGTGAAACTCATTACGCGGGTTTGGTCAACAGCGGTCATGCTCTCAATTTTTATGACCTCGGCTCCCATAAGTGCCAGGAGCCCGGTTGCATAAGATCCTGCCCACAACCAGGAGAAGTCGGCTACTCGTATTCCCTGCAGAGCAGTCCTGTTCATATTGGCTGAGGCCTTCTCTATATCACTCCCGACTCTCTAAGTTTTGTCAGTCGGTCCTTACTGAATCCCAGACGACCACAATAGACTTGCTCATTATGTTGGCCCAGGAGAGGAGCGGGCCTCGTGGCTCTCCAAGGAGTCTCGCTAAGCTGATATGCAACTGTGGGATACTTAAGTGTACCTGCCAGGGGGTGACCAATGTCAGCAAAGAACCCTCGTTCTTGCAGTTGAACGGATTGGGCCAGGTCCTCGGCGGTGTTGACGGGCGCAGCCGCCACACCCTTGGCCTGCAGCTTGTGGAAAAGCTCGTCTTTCTTGAATTGCCGCACCCAGGCTTGTACTCTGGGGTTTATTTCATCGGAATACCAGTGGCGATTTGCCCATGATAAGAACTTCTCATCGAGGGCCCATGCCGGGCTCCCCATGCACTCCACAAGGCTACGCCATTCGCGATCGGTTACGACTGTTATTATGATGTAGCCATCCTGGCATTCCATCGGCAGTACCATCAAAAAACCTTTCGTCAATCTTTGGTGCACCTCACCCAGATTTGCGAAGGTACAAACATGCATCTGGACCAGTGACATTAGCACATCCTGCTTCGACAAATCTATGTGCTGCCCCCCACCTGTCTCAACCATGGCGTATGTTGCAGTTAGAGTTGCCAGGGCAGCACTGAGACCGCATATACAATCCCCCACAATGCCTCCTGGCTTGACCGGTTCTCTGTCGGGGTCGTCGGAATGAATAGGCAGAAGGTAACCTTCGCCACCAGCGTGATGGGAATTGAGTTCATAAGCTTTGTAGTCGCGATAAGGGCCTGTCTGCCCGAAAGGCGTGATCGATGTCATTACGAGCCGTGGATTCAAACTCTCGAGATCGCTGTAGGTCAATCCTTGCTTTTGCATCACCATGGGAGGATTGTCTTCAATGAAAATGTCCGCCTGCTTTATCAGTTCTTTTAAGATGCCCTTCCCTGTTTCTGTCGTCACATCCAGAGTGATACTCAATTTGTTGGTGTTCAAGTGCAAAAAAAGCCCGCTCAGCTCGGGATCCGGGATATCATGCAGGAAGGGGCCCCGTCTTCTAGCGCAATCGCCGATGACAGGGGGCTCAATCTTGATTACCTCGGCCCCGAAATCAGCCAGCAGCTTGGTGCAATAGGGACCGGTTACAAGGGTGCAAAGTTCAATAACCTTCAGGTGCCGAAGCGCCTGATTAGGCATCACTCTAGTCTCTCTTTTTCAGCACAAAAATTTGCGAGAACCAACAAAATCAGGCTTTCGCAAAAGCCTCGTGTTCATTATAGTAACATATTTCGAATATTGCTGCATGGTTGCCCGAATGCACCTTGATTTGAGACATGCCCATGCTACTCTAATGCTTTGCCAGGGGGGTTACCCAAAGATAGTCAGCGAGCGTTTGGGCATGCTTCAATAACAATAACCCTTGACACTTATTCCCATGTCACACCGGGGCTGCAGGAGGCCGCTGCAAGGCGTTTTGAGGAGGGTTTGCTGATACCTTCAACACCGTGAGCACCCGTTAGCTATCGGTTAGCTATTTTCAATAAAGAGCCCCTGGACACCGCCCAGGGGCTTAATTTTAGCTTCAAAAAGTGGAGGCGACGACCGGATTCGAACCGGTGAATAGGGGTTTTGCAGACCCCCGCC
>CAYGWR010000096.1:2748-4359 GCA_964353645.1 uncultured Dehalococcoidia bacterium | reverse complement strand
ACACACACGCAATTAAGACGATTTTTACCCGAGGGCAGAGGATTATCACGCCAGGAGGTAAAGGGCGATATCGCCCACATTAGTACCGGTGTCACCAGTCACTACCAACGAACCTCCAATCGCTTTCAACAGGCTATAGCTGTCAAACCTGTCGAGATAATCCCTCATATTGAGCCCCTTAGCTCTGGCTCTTTCCACGGTATCCTTATCCACAATGGCTCCGGCGACATCAGGTAAGAAGTCCGACCCATCAGTGCCGATACTTGCCACAAGCCACTGACCGGGGTAATTCTCCATAGCCAGCATGGATGCAGCCGCATAATGTTGATTTCTTCCGCCTTTACCAGCATTAGCGGACAACCTGGGCGTGGTTTCACCACCCATCAACAAAGCGTCATAGCCAGCATACTTTGAATTCAGTATTTCGCCAGCCCGCTGAAGGGCAGCAGCATTTGTCTCACCCTTCTGTTCAGAACTGAGTATTAGGGGACAGAATCCCAGCTCAATGGCTCTATCATACATAGCCTTCAAAGCCAGCCTGTTATCGCCAATTATGTAGTTATGACAGTTGGTGAGTGCTTTAGGTGTCTCAGCCACCTCGCCCCGGCACCCTTTCGTTAAGTAACTGATAACGCTCTTGGGACACCTGGCGAGCAAACCGTATTTCTCCAGTACGTTATAGGCATCGCGGAATGTTGATGGGTCAGCGACTGTGGGACCAGAGGCAATGGTGGCCAAATCGTTACCCACGACATCGGAGAGTATCAGAGAGACAACGGTTGTGGGAGAATAGTAATGACCCAACCACCCACCCTTAATCCTGGACAAATGCTTCCTGACAGTATTAATCTCAGCTATCTCCGCCCCGGAGCCAAGAAGTATCTCGGTCACCCGCTGCTTATCTTCCAGACTTACGCCATCCACCGGACAGGGCATCAAAGCTGAGGCGCCCCCAGAAAGCAAACAGATCATCAAATCCTTCTCGTTGATACGGTACTTGTCCTTAAGAGCCAGCATCCTCCTGACACCATCAACACCTCTCTGGTCTGGAATCGGATGACCGGCAAACGCTACCCTGATTTTGTTCGCGTTGTAATCTCCTCCCTTGCAATTGACCACGCCGGCAACGATACTATCCAGGGGAATAATGCTTTCCAGGGCTTCAGCCATCAAACCCGACGCTTTCCCTCCGCCGATAACAAAAACCCTGACGCCCGACAGGTCGTAGAAATTCTCCATGACGCTGAGCATCCTCTCAGCACTGTCATAGCTCAACGCAGATTTCATGATGTTTGCCGGGAGCACGCGGCGGATGCCTGCCTCAATAATGTCAAGTGCATACCTTCTCAACTCCGTGGTCGCAAGCATATCCGCATTCTCTATCATGAGAACATCCTATTTCATCATGAATAGACTGCCCAGCCAATTATATCAGAAGCCATAGGAGGCGCTTTCGCCGACTTGGCGACAATGACTCAAATGTTTGCAAAAGTCCGATGCAGGACCAGAATTCCTTCACAGTTCCCCGCCCGTTTCCAATCGAAAGCTACGGTCAGCCGCATACCCGAAGAAGTGCGGATTGTCCCCGAACAGGGAGCATCTGCCTGCCCT
>CAYGWR010000096.1:0-2648 GCA_964353645.1 uncultured Dehalococcoidia bacterium | reverse complement strand
CCGCATACCCGAAGAAGTGCGGATTGTCCCCGAACAGGGAGCATCTGCCTGCCCTATTGACCATGGAAAAACGAGAAAAGAGGGCAATCTCAGATTGCCCTCTTTTCTCGACAATAGCTCAGATTGTTAAGCCTAGGCAACTCTGGAATAGCCTCGCTGCACGAAATAGCGATTTATTACATCAGCCCACTGGAGCGATAAACTAACGGCTCCAAAAATAAGGTGATCGCACCGAAGCACATATTTAGCATGAGATTTGGCGTTCTAAAAACCTCCTATTCACTGGAGCCAAGCAATGATGTTATTGCACTTTGAACATCTGAGCGACATCTCAATAAACACGCCAGTCGAGACGATGCGTGCGTATTAGGGTTCACGGAATCTATCTCCCCTCTTATCTCCTTGCGGACGATTGTATCCACTTCTTCAAGCTTTACCACTAACTCATCACACGGCACTTGCGTGGGTCTTCCCCTGACTAGGTGAGCGGAGCGAGTTGATGCCATCGTCGACCTCCTCTCTGGTACTACTGGCTGACACCCCAGCCATGTTCTTAGAGTCTTGTGGCCGCATAAAGCTATTTCCAGTCCGTTTCACTGGATAGCGGCCCCAGTGTAATCGGTACCATAACATTGCCGCTGGTAATTCGAAATAGTCAGAATAAAAAGTACTCTCGTATTTCGGGGGCCACGGAGCAGCCATGTCTCCTGTTGCTCCGTTGTATATGTCTTTATCTTCAGCTGCAGCAGCGGAATGCCTGAAATCATAGTGTCATCCCAACATTAGTCAATAAAAAAGTTCTCTTTCTATGTTTTTAGGTTTCGAAAGAATCTGAATATAGAATATTTCTAAATTTGGATTTTACAGATATTGAAAACTTCCACAGTGCTATATATAATAGAGTTCCCTGAGAGAGACTATGGTGAAAGTAAATCTACTGGAGACAAAAGTAGCTTTCCAAACACTGTTTGATCTGTTGGGAATAGGCTGGCCAACGGAAGCGGCTACCTATTATGTCTCCTATACCACTGCTTTCCCTAACATAAAGACATTTGCCAGATTACACCGAGAAGCTAGAAAGTCCGTACAATCTATTACGGCAGCTCCTTTGCGACGTGGACGCGACCAGCTACTCACATATGGATTCATGGCCAAGGTACTGTTCCCATACGAAGCAAAGGACTATTTTGGAACGGAGGGTTATATCCCAGCGGACCCACTGGTGGTCTGGGAAGAAGGAGAAGAGAAGCTCAAGAAAGAATTCAGCCCTGATATGTTCCAAAGCATGAGAATGTGCGCTGAACAGCTGTCTCACACATACAACGAAAATTTTGGTGAGTATGGGATAGGTATAGAAGAGGGAAAACTGACACTATATTACAGTGGGATGTGGGTAGCTTTTCTCATTCTAAACCTTTGTAGAAAAAAACCAAGGAATGTTTCTTTATGGATCAGTGGTTTCAGAAGTTTTTCAGATCCTCTTCTAAGGCACTACCGCAACATGACGCGCGCCGGCCCGTATGTCCGAATGGTCGTGGATGGTAGAATAGATCCCGAGCCAGTAAGAAAGCTCGAAGAAGAATGCGAAGGGCGATGGGAAACAAAAATCAGTCCCGTGGGCACGACTCGCAGAATGGCCCTAGTTGACGATGTGCTTGCTATAGATGGCGTGAGGATCCTACCGTTGAAAACGGCTATGCCCGCATATATAGGTACGGTATATTTGGAAAAGGATAGTATAGCCACGTTGAAGGATAATTTTGATGGCAGATGGGGTATGGCGAAACAACTTTAACCTATCGTTTCCATCTATAGTACTATTAACATATATCAAAGGTGCTACTTTGGCTCCTTTCCTTGTGTATCAATAGTAGAGTGATTGATGGAGCATCGAAGACAGCATGCCGTGGTTTGAGACAGAAGCCAATGGGCACATCATGTCCTGAGTCATCTATTGGATTGGCAAAAATCCTCCCCAAAATCATTGACACGCCTACCTTCAGTGATTTATATTAGTCCAGCACGAACTTCCCAGGTTGCATTCATTTCGTGCTTTTTGCTCTGCTTCCACTGAGGGGCAGACCCACGTACTAGGCACGATAGCATTCACTGTTCGCAGAATAGGTTATTGGATACTCTAGCAAGCAAGATAGGGGCTGTGCTTCCCATTCAGGGCAGAGCGTGGAGTCATGCAGAAGCCAACAGTTACTAAGGAAACTCAATCGTTGCGAGAGCTAATGGAGGCTCTGAGAACAAAGAAAGGACGTATTCAAGAGGGTGTGTTCTCTTGGACAAGTAGTAATATCGCTCGTTACCCATGGCGTCGCGTCGGAAGTACTCCTTATGAACCCGCATTTCCCATATCAAACTGAGACTTAGGCATACTGCTATGGTAAAATAGCTTCAAAGGCCCCTGTGTTTAGCTCCGCGGCAAGGGGGCTGGATGGAGGAACCCAATGGGTGAAAAAGCTAAAGAGGCACTGAAGCTTCAATTCGATAAGCGGTTGAGGCTGGAGTTCCACGGGGCCAGGATTACTTCGGATGGGGGACTGCTGGCCTGCCGGGAACTTGATGGAGCGCTGAAGTTGACGGAGGTAGCACCGACCTATCTGCGAGAGACCCGAGGAGGCAGGAATGTGCAGCATGAG
>CAYGWR010000095.1:0-4363 GCA_964353645.1 uncultured Dehalococcoidia bacterium | reverse complement strand
GAGTAAATTGGCTGGAGGCCTGGCTAAATGCGTTAACCAGCCTATCCCGCTGCACCTCAACCTGAGTCATCATGCTGGCAAGTTGCTTCGCCCTGTCGCTGTTCCTATAAGTGCGGCGTAGCTTCAAATGAAGAGTTCGAACTACTGAGGATTCATTCTCGTTGTGCACATGCATGAGGGGCCCAGCGAAAGACGTATCGTCCTCGCCACACAACCAGAGCCTTATGGGACGGCCCTTTCGCTTCAAGATATAGTCCCGTTCAGCAGGGTCACGCAAAGACTTGCCCCGGAACCAACTGAGCGTATCGGAGTAAATCGCCGAGATGAATTCCCAGCCACCCCTTGCTATAAAGTCTGATGGAATAATTTCTGCTACAGTATCACGATAGATATCCTGGAGTAACCCAGTGGCTTCAGAAGCACAGCGGTTAACTAAGTCAATGAAAGCGTTCAAGTCTTGCAGAATAGGTTGCCCCTGCAGCAATGTTGTCAGATCCTGGTAAGTAGGATGGCGCATCCATGTCGGATAATAATGTACCTGGACTTCGCCCTTGAGCAATTGTTCGTAAACCAGAGCGGACATCTCAATCCCCATACTGCTCTGCAGCAAATCAACCAGCCAGTTCGCGGTATAGCCCGGCTCAGCCAACGGCAAGGACTGCGCAAAATCTAAAATGACTTTGAGGCGGGCCATTTCTTCCGCAGACAGCATCTTTCCCCTCTTCGAAGGGTGCGGTAAAGCCAGTCTCCGGGGCGAAGTCTGGTCTCCGATGGCTACATCAGCTTCGGGCAATCGCAGCCTTCCTGGGAGAACCTCGGAAATATCTACTCCAGGGACCGGAATAAACTGAGCCCTTCTCCGCCGCAGACGAACCGCAAGGAAGTATGCCATTGTCCCGACGCCTGCTACCCCAAAGATAATTATGGTAATCAAAGTCCAGCGCGCCATAACCCCGGGCTTGAACGACCATAGCTGCGACCAGCCACTCTCGTTGGAGGCACCATCAATGGATTCTACCCGCCAATAGTACTCACCTCCGGACAGGGCCTGCGCCGAGGTTAGAGTATAGCTGCTACCGTTGATGTCTGTTACCCGGAGGATTGGCTGAGAGAAGTCGGGGTTTGTATCCACTTCAAGAGTGTATGTAACCCCGCTGGGATCGGTAACGCTAGTCCACTTAAAAGTCGGCTTGATTCCACCCGGGAGACCAATCCTGGTGCCGTCTCCAGGGGATAGCAGTCGGGGTACGGCGGGCGGCGTATTTTCCATGGTGAAAGTGACTTTAGAGTTATTGTTTTGATCGTCCGAAACCCTTATAGTGTGGCGACCGTGCACTGACTTGGGAACTGTGATTGACTCACTGAAGCTGCCGGAAGAGTCCGTGGTTGACCCTCCCGCAGGGACATCTTGATCATCATAAATAAGTCTGAGAGGGGCGTTCACAGCAAAGCCAGAGCCTGTAACGCTAACTGTCTCTCCCACATATCCGTAGTCTGGGCTTGCAGAGATGGCAGATCCGATGTTGAAACCCACCTCAGTAGCGCTGGCTGCTTGGGTAAGCGAGCCGTAGGCGCCAATCCTATAAGAACCGGAGGCTGAAGCTGGTACGACAAAGGCAGCGCTCCAGCCACCTTGGAAGTTGGCGGTGATACCCTGGGCAACGATAGCACCATCCACAGTTACGATAATGCCCGTTTCACCGGCACCAAAACCAGAGCCAGTAACAGTCACCGAAGTCCCTGCAGCCCCACTTGCCCGACTAATAGATATGCCTGGAGTTACGGTGAAGTTTAGATTGGGTACGCTCGCCTTCGGGGTAACAGAACCATATGCGCTAATAACATGTGAACCGGAGGCTGAAGCTGGCACGACAAAGGCAACACTCCAGCCACCCTGGAAATCGGCGGTGATACCCTGGGCAACGGGGGTGCTGTCATAGGTCACGGTAATGCCTGTTTCACCAGCACCAAAGCTCAAACCAGTAACAGTTACCCAGTCCCCCGGAGGCCCACTTGACCGGTTAATGGATATGACTGGAGTAATAGTTGAGGTTATATTGGGGACGCTCGCCGCCGGGGTGACAGAACCATATGCACTAATAACATGTGAACCGGAGGCTGAAGCTGGCACGACAAAGGCAGCGCTCCAGCCACCTTGGAAGTTGGCGGTGATACCCTGGGCAACGATAGCACCATCCACAGTTACGATAATGCCCGTTTCACCGGCACCAAAACCAGAGCCAGTAACAGTCACCGAAGTCCCTGCAGCCCCACTTGCCCGACTAATAGATATGCCTGGAGTTACGGTGAAGTTTAGATTGGGTACGCTCGCCTTCGGGGTAACAGAACCATATGCGCTAATAACATGTGAACCGGAGGCTGAAGCTGGCACGACAAAGGCAACACTCCAGCCACCCTGGAAATCGGCGGTGATACCCTGGGCAACGGGGGTGCTGTCATAGGTCACGGTAATGCCTGTTTCATTGCCACCAAAACCAGATCCGCTGACAGTTACCCGGCAGACCCCCGGAACTCCAGTCGTCGGATTCATGGAGATTGCCGGTGTGGCAGCCTGAACAAAAAGCGGGTTAGCAACGCATACTATCAGGCCCGAAGCCAGTGCTATTACAACAATCAGGCGCTTTACTCGACTCAGTGCCTTTCCCATCCTATGTCCCAGCCTTCTTAACGGTCACCAGGCCTCTCAAGCCGCTTTCATGCCTCTCGAAGCTCGTGACGCACAGTGGCGAACCTGGTCAATTTTTTATGCTGTGGCAGTATTTTACCACCAGCGTGGATACTATACAACCTTTATTTAAGAAGATAGTGTCCCCCCCAAAACGCCTTTTCCAACCATTCCGCCACAATAAGATTGATGAAAATCTCGTTCTGGACAAAATGAATAAGGTTAAGACAGACCGGCAAACCGATAAGCAGAACCTAGAAAGCCATATTAAAGCAAAGGAACTGATAGAACACCTCATGAACACAGAGGTCAAGCTCTCTTACTATTGCCAGAGGTTAAGACATGACCTATATAGCGCTTCTTACCAGGACAAGTGCGAGATATTTGATATGCTAAAAATCAAAGTTATGACAACAACAGAGGCTGTTCAGTATAGACTATGTTATGCCAATCAACGCTACATCCAAGAAGTCATCGGTTGATTCCGAATTTAGTCACCACTGCACGAACATGGGCATTACTATATGTATGTAGCTCTCATCTCCCACCGGGCGGATGACGCCCGGGCTGGAGGAGGTTGTGGTCTCCAGAGCCACCTCTTCTTTTGCGATAACCCCCAAAACATCCATCAGATATTTACTATTGAAGGCAATTTTGGCTTCCTCTCCCTCGACAGTGGCATCGACCTCACCCAGGTTATCCCCGATCTCCTCGGCCCGGGCTGAGATAGCTATCTTCCCCTTACCATCCTTGGGCATTATCTGGAGTCGAACAATGCCGCTGCCGTCTCTGGCGAAGATAGAGGCGCTCTTGGTGGCTCTCAGGAACTCGGCAAGCTTGATCACTGCCCTGGTACTGTAGCTCTTGGGAATTAGCTGAGAATAATTGGGGAAAGTGCCCTGGATCAACTGGGAGACCATCTCTACATTTCTCAGTCGAAACAGCACCTGACTTTTCTGTGAATTGACGGTGAGCTCCAGAGGCTCTTCCTGCTCGCTGATGAGGCGGTTCAGCTCGGTGAGGGACCGAGATGGGATGATGATAGCCATCTTTGTGTCCACAACCTTAGCGAGAGATACCTTGCGTACTGCCAGCCGAAAGCCATCAGCAGCAGCCAGAGTAAGCTGTTCTCCTTCGAACTCGGCGTGGACGCCGGTAAGCACGGGACGCGACTCTTCCGACGCTGCGGCAAACCCCACCTGATTGATTGCCAGCCTTAGATCGCCAGGCTTTACCTTAACATTCATCCCATCGGTGATCTTGGGGATAGCCGGGAAATCAGCAGGATCCAGTCCGCTGATGTGCGCCTCGTGTCGAGCACACCTTAACTCAAGGCTTCGGCTGCGAGGTGAAAGTGCCATATCTATCCGGCCGCTGGGGAGGGAATTAACGAAATCGGTTAACAGCCTTGCCGGAATGGTAACTGTGCCCTCCTTCTCAATAGTGGCAGGTATCCAGCAACTGATGGCAATCTCAAGATTAGTTGCTGCCAGCCTGAGTCGAGAGCCCTCTGTTGCTATCAGAACATTATTGGTTATAGGTAGGACAGCTCTGGTTGCCACCGCCCTGCCCACCACCGCCAACCCTTTGCTTAAGTCTTCTTGAGAACATGAAACTTTCATCGTTCACCACCCGTCAGAGTGAATAGTGGCAGTAGTATACCCCGCAATTATCTGC
>CAYGWR010000094.1:0-4430 GCA_964353645.1 uncultured Dehalococcoidia bacterium | reverse complement strand
ACCTCGGCGCCGAGGTCGGCCAGAATCATGGAGCAGTACCTGCCCGGCCCGTACAGTGACAGGTCGAGAACCTTTATTCCCTCTAACGGACCCATTTTCAACCCCTTGTTTATGCTAGTATACATCTGGTTTTGAGCGGGGACAACGACGCCTGCGAGCAAAAAGGTAGGGGCACGGCATGCTGTGCCCTCGCCCTCCTGAATGCCATTACTCCGAAAATAGAGTGTTTTTGTTCCATTCGCCCTGAGCCTGTCGAAGGGCATATCCTTAATTGGGTAGGTCGGAGCAGGTGCTCCGACCTTTTCGTAGGGGCGACCCAGCGGGTCGCCCTTTGTATGTCATTCCTTTGAAAATAGAAGGCGTAGGATTCCGTGTCATTCTGAGCTTTAGCGAAGAATCTCGGTACTTAGCCTTCCGCTACTATTTTCATTCTTGGTGGTGACCATGTAAATAGTCGTGATAGATTCCTGCTTGCGCAGGAATCTAGGTTATAGGGGCGGGTTTGAAACCCGCCCAAAGGCGGGCAAATAAGCCGATGTTTTGAGAGGGTAGAATCTCGCCCCTGCGCTTATCAGGGTTGGGCAAGATTGGTATGATGGTGGAGTTCAGCAGAAGTCACCATTCTACTTAAGGGTGACAGAGAGTGGTTTTTGCTGTTTCAGGTCGCTGATCTTCATGATGGAAAATCCGAGGATATTACCTTCTTTGTCTACCTTTTCCATGACTGCATCGTTGTCTGTCTCTCGAAAATAACCTGTCTTTCGTTCGAACAGGACTTCGAGGTAGTCGCTTTCTTTGTCATACCAGACTTTTACTTCCTTTGACACAGCACCTCTCCTCCCTTTATAGCGTCTGTAAAATACGCTGTTATGATAAATAAATCTTCGGTTGAGCCTTTAATAACGACACATAGGTATTTTTCAGTGACAGGTGTACCTTTATAAAGCCGATAGAACAGCTCGACCTGCGGGTCTGTCCTCGACCTAATAATTGTATCAGGTTTTAGCAAAGTGTGCTCGATTCTGTCAATTTGCCCCAGCATTTCGGGGTGGTCTAACTCCATGTGCTCTAAGCGTTGCTGTGTTAAACGGATGGAGCGACTATGCAGGTCTTTGAACCACTTCATCTATATGTTGCTTTCTTCCGGCTTATCCTAAAATCTTTTTGACCAGTTCGTCAATTTCTGCCAGTTCGTCGCTCAGCATCTGGCGCACTATGGAGCGCAGCTTGCCGAGCCATAGGCTATTCCGAGTTTATTGAGTATATGCTCATTATAATGAGTAAAAGCCGGCAATCAAGTCCATCAGAGCAACAATTCGCCTAAGGCGGACACCTAACTTTGTGCCCAAGAAGGGGCGGTTCGCAAACCGCCCCTACAACAGGTAACAGGTTTATGAGTCTCTTTTATCAGCCGTTGGTGCTGAAGACCAGCCCCTCGGTGCTGAGGTCGACTTTGACCTCGTCGCCTTCCTTGACCTCGCCCTGTATTATCTTCTTGGATAGCGGGGTCTCCACTTCGCGCTGGATGGTTCGCTTCAACGGTCGGGCACCGAACGCGGGATCAAAGCCTGTATTGGCCAGCCATTCCTTGGCCTTATCAGTGAGTGTCACTGTTATTTTCCTGTCCGCAAGCCGTTTCTGCACCTCTTTTATCTGCAGGTCAACTATCTGCCTTATCTGCTCCTCGGTGAGCGGCCTGAAGATGATGACCTCGTCGATGCGGTTGAGGAACTCGGGACGGAAGGTCTTCTTGAGTGCGCCTTCAATCTCGCCCTTGAGCCGCTGATGCTCGCCATCGGACTGAATATCATGACGGAAGCCGAGCGAGCCGCGCTGGAACTCCTGGCTCCCCAGGTTCGAGGTCATAATGAGCACGGTGTTCTTGAAGTCGACAGTCCTGCCGTGGCCATCGGTGAGCCGTCCGTCCTCCAGTATCTGGAGCAGGATGTTGAACACATCTTCATTCGCCTTCTCTATCTCGTCGAACAGGATGACCTTGTAGGGTCGGCGGCGTACGGCCTCGGTGAGCTGGCCGCCTTCCTCATAGCCGATGTAGCCCGGAGGCGCGCCGATGAGGCGTGACACGGTGTGCTTCTCGTGATACTCTGACATGTCGAGCCTGACCATCGCCTCCTCGTCGTCGAAGAGGAACTCGGCCAGGGCCCGGGCAAGCTCGGTCTTGCCCACACCGGTGGGGCCGAGGAAGATGAAGCTGCCGATGGGCCTCTTGGGGTCTTTCAGGCCGGCACGCGCCCTCCTGATGGCATCGGAGACGGCGTTGATGGCCTCATCCTGTCCCACGATCCTGAGGTGCAGGCTTTCCTCCATATGGACGAGCTTATCGGTCTCCCCTTCGAGCATGCGGCTCACCGGGATTCCGGTCCATTTGGAGATGAGCTCAGCGATGTCTTCCTCATCTACAACCTGTTTGATTTTCTTATCTTTGAGCCACTTGTTCTTGGTTTTTTTTAACTTCTTTTCCAGCCTTAAACGCTGTGTTTTGATTGTGGCTGCCTGTTCATGGTCCTCACGCTGTGAAGCTGCTTCTTCCTCATTAGTCAGTTGCTGAACCCTTTGCTCCAGGCTCTTGATCTCCTGCGGAGGGCTCTCGGCGTCGATCCTCAGCTTGGATGCTGCCTCGTCAATCAGGTCTATGGCCTTGTCGGGAAGGTGCCGGTCTGAGACGTAACGCTGGCTGAGCTTGGCTGCGGCTTCCAGCGCCGAATCAGCGATCTTAATCTTGTGATGGGCTTCATAGCGGGGCCTCAGCCCTTTCAGCATCTCGATGGTATCCTCTACGCTGGGCTCATCTATGTACACCGGCTGGAATCTTCTCTCCAGGGCGCGGTCTTTTTCCACATACTTCTTATATTCATCGAGCGTGGTAGCGCCCAAAGCCTGGAGCTCACCCCGGGACAGCGCCGGCTTAAGCATGTTGGAGGCATCTATGGCTCCCTCAGCAGCGCCTGCGCCGACTACGGTATGCAGCTCGTCGATGAAGAGCACTATCTCTCCTTGAGCGCGTCTGATCTCATCCATAACTGCCTTGAGTCTTTCTTCGAATTCGCCGCGGAATTTACTGCCGGCGACCAGCGCTCCCATGTCCAGAGCCAGGACCCGGCGCCCCTTCAGAGAATTGGGGACGTCGCCAGCTACGATCTTCTGTGCCAGTCCTTCGGCGATGGCTGTCTTGCCCACGCCAACCTCGCCGATGATGACGGGGTTATTCTTGGTGCGGCGTGTAAGTATCTGCATCACCCGCCTTATCTCTTCATCGCGCCCGATGACGGGGTCCAGCTTACCTGCTCTGGCGAGCTCGGTCAGGTCGCGG
Organism: uncultured Dehalococcoidia bacterium; assembly: GCA_964353645.1. Lineage (GTDB taxonomy): Bacteria > Chloroflexota > Dehalococcoidia > SZUA-161 > SZUA-161 > JACWAE01. The sequence goes on along the minus strand of CAYGWR010000094.1, from coordinate 1,099 downwards.
CTGTATTTCTCCAGGGCGCGATACTTGCTCTCTGCACTGGGGTCGGTGGCTCGCTGCGCGCCACGTATATCCTTAAGGACACGGTATATCTTTTCCTGGTCGATGCCGAACTCCTTGAGAATCCGGGCGGATTCTCCCTGTTGCTCTCCGGCGATGGCGATAAGCAGATGTTCTGTGCTCACAAACTCGTCCTTGAGCCTGGTGGCCTCGTTGTAGGCTCTCTGGAGCATGCTGGCGACGCGCGGTGTATCATATATCGGCCCACCATCATTAGCCACCCTGGGGTTGCGTTGCAGGGCCTGTTCTACCCTTTCTCTCACCCGGTCAATATCAACACGGAGCTCTCTCAGTACATCAGCGGCGACGCTATCCTCTTTCTGCAGCAGGGCAAGCAAGACGTGCTCCACGTCCCACTGGTTGTGATGGTATTGGCGCACGATTTCATGTGAAGAGCGGAGCATCTCTCGAGCCTGTTCGGTAAGCTTTTCTGGGTTCATCATGGTTCACTTCCTCAATCAAACTCTTATCAGCTTTTCGACGTGCGAGAGTTAATCTAGAGTCCGGCCTCAGTGAGGCGCTGTATCCTCTGTTCCAGGTCCTGTATTTCTCTCTCCATCTCAATCATGCGCTGGCTCATCCTGATGATGACCTCTACGCCGGCCAGATTGACTCCCAGGTCATCGATCAGTGTCTTTATCCGGCGCAGCCGTTCGATGTCACCCATGGAGTAGAGACGTCTGTTGCCCCGGGAACGTGAGGGCTCGATCATGCCTGCCCTCTCGTAATATCTCAGTGTTTGGACGTGCACGCCGAGCATGTTAGCTGCTATACTTATGATATAACGGGGCTCAGAATATTCAGCTTCCATAATCTTTGACCTCCGTGATTGACGCATTTGACATTATCCTTTAGCAAGAAGTGATTTTAGCTGTTGGAAAAGCTCCTTCTCTTTTGCGGAGAGCTTGGTGGGCAGGACGACTTTGACTTTGGCATAGAGGTCGCCTTTAGTATTGTTGCCGGGGCGAGGCATCCCCTGCCCCGCAAGGCGAAACACCTTGCCGTTCTGGGTCTCGGGCGGGATCTTGAGAGCCAGCTTCTT
>CAYGWR010000093.1:0-4496 GCA_964353645.1 uncultured Dehalococcoidia bacterium | reverse complement strand
GCAACCTTGAGTATCCCCGCAACGAACACCCCGACCAGCAGCCAGGGCAAAACGAGGCGCACGAAGTGCAGCGTCTCCTTCATCCATAGCACCAGTTCACCCTTTTTGAACCAGCGCCACAGGATGACTATCAGGATGGCGAAGAGTATACCGGTGGCAATCCAGTTCTTGGAGGAGGCGGCTATCAGGATGCCCACCATGGTCCCGAAGTAGATAATCTGCTGCCACAGCTTCTTGCCCTCTGGGTCAGCGACGAGCGCCGCAAAAGCCTGTGTGTCCTTTTGAGACTCCTCTTTGCGGTAGATAAAAGCCATAGCTAATCCAATCACAACAGAAAACAGAATAGCTCCAATGGCGCGCGCGGCGCCTATATCGTAGCCCAGCAGCCTGGCTGAATATACTATGGCGAGGACGTTGATGGCAGGGCCGGAGTAGAGGAAGGCGATAGCGGGGCCCAGGCCAGCGCCTCTCTTGTAGATACCGCCGAAGAGGGGCAGTATGGTGCAGGAGCACACCGCCAGTATTGTCCCCGAGACCGAGGCCACCCCATAAGAGAGCACCTTCTTGGCCTGCGGGCCGAAGTATTTCAGAACCGAAGCCTGCGAGATGAATACTGCGATAGCTCCGGCTATGAAGAAGGCGGGCACCAGGCAGGTGAGTACATGAGCCGAGAGATAATTTATCAGGCCATCGAGCCCGCCATGCAGAAGGTCGATAAATGTTTCCACCCTGTCTTAAATCCTTCCCTAAATGCGCAATAACGCATATTTGGAGCTAAAAAAGAGAGGCGCTACTTGGCGCACTTTCGGACGCAGCCGGGGCCAACGCGCTTGGCTTTCTTCAGGCGTTTCCTGTCCTCGGCAACCAGCCCGTTGCCGTCAAGCCCTTTCCTCACAGCTTCGACCAGGTCGGCGAAATGCGGCTTCATTTCCTCGTTGTCGATGGAGTAAAGCGACCACAAGCCGTCTTTTCTCAGCTTGAGGAAACCGGCGTCGTACAGAGCGCTCAGGTTGCGGGAGGCCCTGGTCTGCGAGATATCCAGCGCCTGCATCACCTCGCAGACGCAACACTCCCTCTCCAGGAGCAGGTTCAGAATCCTGAGCCTGGTCTCATCGGACAGAGCCTTCATGGCCTTGACCAGATCGCGCATCTCACGTCCTCCATCTATATGCGCATTTGCGCTTATATTATACATTTCCTGATGGGGCAAGTAAAGGGAAATACTGTAGGGGCGGTTCGCGAACCGCCCCTACGTTCGAAGCGCCTGACCGGCGCCTGTTTATCCGCCACCTCAGCTAGGGCATCCGCTGAGGTTGATATAGTCCGGCTTGGTAAGTCTGTCCGTAGTCTCGGTTGTGGTTATAGTGAGGGTGACTGAATAACGGGCTTTTTCAGTGTAGGTGTGGGTTGGGTTCTGCTCAGTGCTGTCTATGATGCCGTCACTTTCGAAATCCCAAGCCCAACCGGTGACATTGCCTGTTGACATATCAGTGAATTGAACTGTGGTAGCTCCGTCACCGTATGTGGGCTCGGCGATGAAGTTAGCTAAACCCGGGTGAGGGGTGACCTCAATAAAGTCTATCTTAACCTCGGTGTCGCTGCCATCGGGTCCGCTCACTGCTAGGCTGACCGTATAGTTGCCGACATTTTTGTAGGTATACCATGGGTTCCGGATGGTGCTATCCACTGTACCGTCATTGTCAAAGTCCCACTGCCAGGTATCCATGTGGCCGATGGAGCGGTCAATGAACTGCACTCCCAAGGGAACATAGCCAGTGGTAGGTGTGGCGGAAAACCTTGCTTCAGGGGCAGGGTTATTACTGCAGCCCGTCAAGCTGACTAATGCCAGCGTGATTAGAGCTATAGCTATCACTATCTTCACTATCGCAGTCTGCCAATTATTTATTTTATATCTCGGTTTTCAGCGCCGAACTGGCGCTCACCTAACCTTAGCCTCAGGTGTGGCATCCCGCGATGTTAATATAGTCCCATTTCGTGATTGTATCGCTACATTCCGGTGTAGCAATGGTGAGAGTGACGGCGTAGCTACCGTTTTTGGAGTAGATGTGACTTGGGTTTTGCTCGGTGCTGTCGATGCTGCCATCGTTATTGAAGTCCCAGGCCCAAGCGGTTACATTACCTGTTGATTTATCGACGAACTGAACGGTGGTAGTTCCTGTGCACGATGTGCTGTTCCCTTGAACCTGGCAATTCCCTGGTATGGGCTCGATGGTGAAGTCAGCAAAATATGGGCAGCGCGTGATCTCGATGTAATCGCTCTTTACCTCGGTATCGTTGCCATTAGGGCCTCTCACTGTCAGGTTTACTGTGTAGTTACCGGGATTCTCGTAGGTGTACTCTGGGTTCTGGATGGTGCTATCCGGTATCCCATCTCCGTTCAAGTCCCATTCCCAGGCGCTGATGTTGCCTGTTGACTTATCGGTGAACTGCACATCCAGCGGGGGATGGCCGTTGGCGGGTGTGGCGATGAACTTAGCCTGGGGAACCGCCGTCCCGCAGCCCACTAGAGTGCTCAATACCAGTATAAGCAAAGCTAGAACTGCTGCTATCCTCATCATCCGCATCCTCCTAATGTTCAACCATTATTATATCACAAAATATAGACTGCCACTCCGATTCACGAAGCTGAAACTAAAGCTGGAGTCTCTGATAAATTTCCGGAGTAATTGACTATAAAGATTATTTGGGATACTCTTTATTCAAGGGCATGGTCTTATCCGGTGCTCGATGGCATTCGCTATACGTTAATGCCGCTTAGAGGTTCAAAATGGGGAGAAAACCGAATCAACTCTGGCTGATAATCGTCGCAGCAGCATTGATAGCGGTGCTGGTGGCTTTGCTCGCTCCCAGCGTGATATGTGCCTGAGGGGTGTATAGGCTGACGGTCGTCAGCGATCCTGCCCTGGGGGGCAATTTCACCTATGATCCGCCGTTGTGCGCAGCTCAAACCTATGCCAGCGGCACTGTCGTCACTGTGACTGCCGCTGCTTTGGATGGTTTCGCGTTCAGCGGTTGGTCCGGTGATATAGGGAACAACGCGCCCGGCAATACTACCATCCGTGTCACGATGGATAGGGCCAAAAACATAACAGCCAAGTTTGTTCCCCTTTATGATGTCCTCGTGGCCGTCAATCCGAGTTCAGGCGGCACAGTTTTGATTACGACCAAGGAAGGTTCTTATTCAACGTCGGCTAATCAAACAGCGATTTCCATACCTTATGCACTGGGAACAACATTGCAACTGTCAGCTATCCCTGCCAAAGGCTATAAATTCGATAGGTGGAGCGGTAATTTAACCGGCTATCAAGGTAACATGACTCAAGGTAACATAACATTGGTAGTAACTTCGCCCGAGGTCATAACTGCTGAGTTTTCCAAAACTCCTCCTTGGGGGTGGATAATCGGCGGCATCGCCGCGTTGCTGCTGGTATCGTTCGTGGGTGTCAGCGTTTTTCGTGGCAAGGCGAAGAAGCCGGAGGCTGTTACCTCAATACCGGACGGTCCCCAAGAGACAGAAGCGGCTCCGGTTACTGATGCATCTGCACCGACTGAGCCTGAACCAGGGCAATCGCCAATATCGGACGGTCCCCAAGAGGCAGAAACGGCTCCGGTTACTGATACGTCTACACCGGCTGAACCTGCACCGGAGCAATCGCCCCCGGTCATTGATACATCGGAAGAGAAATCATAGCCTCAGCGCCGCAATCTCTGCACTCCCTTGATAATAGTAGTCGAAGGAATAGCGGTTTAACATGACTTCCCTTGGTTCGACTTCAAACCATCGATAGGATATAATTCGCTGAGATGTCCTTTGAGGATGACTTTCCTGGGAGGGAGACGGAGATGAGCAAGAAGGATATACTTGAGGTTACTGATAAGCCTATAGTACCCGAGCAGGTCATTGCCAAGATTAAAGGCGAAGATTGTGGCGCAGTGGTGACCTTCACCGGCAAGGTGCGCGGCCGCTCCGGGGATAAAAAAGTGCTCTACCTGGAGCACGGCGTCTCAGGCGAAGCGCCGGAGAAGATGCTAAAGGATATAGTCGGTGAGATCAGGAAAAGGTGGGATGTGGGGGAGATAGCCTTCTGCTATCGAAAAGGGAAGATAGGGCCGGGGGAGGTTACCATAGTCATAGCCGTTGCCGCTATACATCGCCAGGAGGCGTTCGCTGTCTGCGAGTATGCCGTAGACCGTCTCAAGCAGAAAGTAATGACAAAGGAGGGACGGGAGAACGGTGAAGTCCGTGTCGGTAAAAAGGGTTAGCCTTAAGGTAGACGGCCTTCGAGTTGCAGCGGAGGTCTATCTTCCCTCGGGCAAAGGCATACATCCTGCCCTCTGTATCTGCCATGGAGTCCCCGCCAAGAGAACCCCGGATCGGACGGACAGAGGCTATCCCTTGCTTGCTGAAGGGTTTTGCAATGAGGGATTTGTTGCCTTTATCTTCAATTTCAGGGGCACCGGCGAGAGCGAGGGCA
>CAYGWR010000092.1:0-4523 GCA_964353645.1 uncultured Dehalococcoidia bacterium | reverse complement strand
GGGAGAGCCGCAACGACCCGCTTGCCAAGAAATACCCCATCCAGTTGACCAGCACACACCCCAAGAGACGATCACACAGTCAGTTCGACAACATACCCTGGCTGAGAGAGGTTGATCCTCAGGTGATATGGTTGAATACCAAAGATGCCAAAGCTAGAGGAATAAAGGACGGAGACCTGGTAAAAGTGTTCAACAAGAGAGGTGAGGTGGTCATACGGGCCAAGGTGACCGAGAGAATCATACCCGGCGTTGCCGACCTGCCCGAAGGTGCGTGGTATAATCCCGACAAGGCCGGTGTCGATCACGGCGGTTGTGCCAATGTCCTCACCATCGACAGACGCTCGCCTGGTGGCGCATTCACCAACAACTCATGCCTGGTACAAGTCGAGAAGACAAAGGCATAGGAGAGATAAAATGCAAACAGGATTCTATTTCGACCAGACACGGTGCACCGGCTGTTACACTTGCGTGGTGGCCTGCAAAGACTGGCATGACGTGCCAGCTGGGCCAGCAAGTTGGAGAAGAGTGATAACCATAGAAGAAGGCAAATTCCCGGATGTATTTGTCGCCTGGCTTGCCACATCTTGCTATCACTGCGCCCAACCAGCCTGTGTGGCAGCCTGTCCCGCCGGAGCCATTACTAAAAGGAAAAAGGACGGCATTGTTCTCGTCGATCAAGCGAAGTGCCTGGGCAAAGACAAGTGCGACCTCTGCCTGCAATCGTGTCCTTATGAGGCTCCACAGTTTGGGGCGGAGAAGAACGCCAAAATGCAGATGTGCAACTTGTGCCCGGACAGGCTTCAAGAGGGGAAAAAGCCCATCTGTGTGGCTGGATGCCCCATGAGAGCACTGGACGCCGGCCCTATTGATGAGCTTCGCTCACTGTACGGAGATAAGACGGAGGCCGTAGCCTTCGCTTATTCTACCGACTTGAAGCCGTCAGTTATCTTTAAACCGAAGCTCAAAAAGAGCTTAGTCGGGGGACGAAAATGACAGGGCAATATGGATACGCCGGTAAAATCCTGAGGGTGAACCTATCTTCGGGGAAGATAACGAGTGTGCCCACCGCAGAGTATGCGGACAGGTTCCTCGGCGGTAGAGGAATCGCAGCCAAGATATACTGGGACGAAGTGCCGGCCAACGTCAGCGCCTTCGACCCTGAGAACCGCATGATATTCGTTACCGGGCCGCTGGCTGGATTCAGCGGGCTGTCCGGCTCAAGGTGGCAGGTTTGCGGCAAGGCCCCCGCCATGAGTCCCGAGGAGTTCTCCTACTGCAACCTTGGCGGCAGGTGGGGTTGGCAACTCAAGTTCGCCGGATATGATGCTCTGGTGATCCAGGGGAAATCTGAAAAGCCGGTGTATCTATTTATCGAAGATGATTCTGTCGAGATAAAGGATGCTTCCGCTCTCTGGGGCAAGACCACCGTCGAAACTCGTGAAATCCTGAAGAACGAGCTCGGAAGCAACTTCGCGGTGGTGGCCTGTGGCCCTGCAGGAGAGCATCTTGTCTCCTATGCAATTCTACTCGCCGACAACGATGCCAGCGGCTCCAGCGGCTTCGGGGCGGTCATGGGTTCCAAGAACCTCAAGGCTATTGCCGTCAGAGGCAAGGGGAAAGTGGCCGCAGCCAACCCGGAGAGGCTCAGTGAAGTGAGGAAATACATCCGCCAGTTGCTGTGGAAGGGGCCGGATTATCAAAAAGAGATTGCCATGCCCGAGGCCCATATCGAGGTCGTATCCGGTCAGAAGACGAAGCTGGACCTTTGCCTGGGCTGTGCAGGATTTGACGGAAGGATAATTGTGGAATCGAGAGACGGGACAAAAAAGGGCAAGTCCCTGTGTGGCTCCTCGCTGTTCTACCTCGATAAGGTCAACAAGTACTACAGTGAATCGACGGAAACCACTTTCTACGTCAACAGGCTGTGCGATGAGTACGGGGTTGATGCGCTCGCCATTGAATCGATGATGAAATGGCTACAGAGGTGCAGACACACAGGCATCCTGACTGACGAAAACACCGGTATCCCCCTGTCCAAGATAGGAAGCTGGGAGTACATGGAAGCGCTGGTCAGGAAAATGGCGCTCCGGGAAGGCTTCGGGGACGTTCTGGCCCAGGGCATACAGCGGGCAGCCGCCACGCTGGGCCCGAAAGCCGAGGAACTGGTCTCCGACTATGTATCGAAGGCGGGTCATCTGCTCAGCTATTGCCCCCGCACTTTCCCGGCTCACGGCCTGCTCTACGCGATGGAACCGAGGCAGGCTGTGAACCAGTTGCACGAGATGGGCCTTGTCCTGTTCCAGTGGGTGAACTGGGCCAATAACCCCGAAAACTCTTATATGTCCAGTGACCTGTTTCGCAAGATTGCTGCGAGGTTCTGGGGCAGCGAGCTTGCGGCTGATTTCTCGACGTACGATGGAAAGGCTCTGGCAGCGGCTGCCATCCAGGACCGCGAATATGCCAAGGAATGCCTCATACTCTGCGACTTCACCTGGCCGGTGACGCATACTATGGAAGGAGACCACATAGGCGATCCCTCTATAGACAGCAAGATGCTTGCTGCAGTCACCGGTCGTGATATAGACGAAGGGGGACTGTACCGAATCGGGGAAAGGGTGTTCAACTTGCAGCGCGCCATACACATCAGGGAGGGACACAAAGGCAGGGAAAGCGACATGATTCCGGAAGCTCTCTTCACTACTCCGCTCAAGGGCAACGAGATGAATCCCAAAGCCCAGGCCCCGGGCAAAGACGGTGAGATTACTTCGAGGGTCGGCATGGTGGTGAACAGAGGTGAGTTTGAGAGAATGAAGGGCGAGTATTATCAACTCAGGGGGTGGGACGTGGCCAGCGGCCTGCAAACGAAAAAAAGGCTGAAGGAACTCGATCTTCCCGAAGTCGCTCACGAGCTGGGGCGCAGAGGGCTCGCCCTGTAGCCGCCCCGGAAAAAGGAGGTATTTATGGCTGAGCAACCCCTATCAGACGTTCGAGTGCTCGATCTGACCTGGCACATAGCGGGGCCTGCCTGCACCAAGTTCTTTGCCGACTACGGCGCTGAGGTAGTCAAGGTCGAAAGCCCGGGTGGGGGAGACCCGGCCAGGAGCCTGGGCCCCTTCCACGAGGACGACCCTCATCCCGAGAAGAGCGGCCTGTTCCTGTTTCTCAACACCAACAAGCGCAGCATCACCCTGAACTTGAAATCCGCGACGGGGAAGAAGATTTTCAAAGATCTAGTGAAGCATGTGGATATTCTTGTCGAGAACTTCAGCCCCCATGTCATGCCCGGCCTCGGCCTGGATTACGAGGCCCTCGAAAAAATCAACCCCCGACTCGTAATGACCTCTATCTCCAACTTCGGTCAGACGGGACCATATCGGGATTTCAAAGCATCGGAGCTCATTATCTATGCCATGGGGGGGGCCATGTGCACTACGGGGGTCGGTGATTGCGAGCCTGTGAAGAAGGGCATGAATGTCATCCAGCACCAGGGAGGGGCCATGGCGGCTACAGCCACTATGATGGCGTTCTATGCAACCAGAGCGCAGGGAGTCGGACAACATGTGGACGTCTCCCTGATGGAAACCCAGATGGGCGCGATCGATAGAAGGATGAGCGAACTCCTGGCCTACGAGTATAACGCAGAGATGACTCCCCGAATGGATTTTGCGGGACTTCTCCAGTACCCGTACGGTATCTTCCCCTGCAAAGACGGCTATGTCGATGTGGCCGGCGGATTCATGTTCCTCAATCGGATTGAAAGGGTGCTCAAGATGGCCCTCATGGAGACCTACGGTGGGGCGAATCAGTTCGACGAGACACGCAGAGAGGAGTTTCTGAGCACAATCTGGTACCCCTGGATATTGGAGCGAACCAGGAAGGAGGTTGTGGAGGCGTGCCAGGAAGGGCGCGTCCTCAGCGCTCCCATCAATACTACTGAAGACCTGCTGGCGGAACCTCAGTTCCAGGAGAGAGGCTTCTGGGCAGAGGCTGAGCATCCGGTGGTGGGCAAGCTGACCTATCCGGGCAGACCTGCCGTATGTTCCGAACTGCCCTGGAAGATAAAGAGGCCCGCACCGCTGCTGGGGCAGCACAATGTGGAGGTCTATACCTCCTTGGGTTACTCGAAAGATGACCTGGTGAAACTGAGGGAAGGAGGGATTATCTGATATGGCGAAGCTACCGCTGGAAGGTATAAGGGTTATCGGCATGACGCAGATGTGGGCCGGTCCCACAGTTGAGATGCATCTGGCAGACTGGGGTGCTGAGATCATCAAGGTCGAGTCCATTCATTATCTTGCCGTTGGTACCAGGGGGGCTGCTCCGAGGCATCCTAAATTTGCTGTTGACTTCGTCACGGGCGGCTATGCTGCCTATCTGAAGGAGGGGTACGACGAGGTCAATGGGAGACCCTGGAATCGAAGCTGCATGTTTAATGTGCATGGCCGCAATAAACTGTCCTGCACAGTGGATCCCGTTCAGCCCAAGGGCAAGGAAATACTCAAGCGCTTGATACAGGTGAGCGA
>CAYGWR010000091.1:2677-4605 GCA_964353645.1 uncultured Dehalococcoidia bacterium | reverse complement strand
CGCCCCTACAGAATCATCTCAGCGTTGCCCATTTGGCCAGCCTTACCCTCGAAGAAGCTGATAGTGGCTCCAGGGGTCAAGGCGGCTTGCGCCACCTCGTCTACTGTAGTGATGCCCTCTTTTACCTTTAGCATCCCACCGTGTTTTAGTGTTGCCATTCCTTCCTTGATTGCTTGCTTTCTAATATCATCATAACTGGCATTACTGGTTAACATTTTCCCGATTTTTTCGCTCATGATCAGCAATTCAAAAATCCCTGTTCTGCCTCCATAGCTGGTATTGGTGCAAAGATTGCATCCCTCCCCTTTATAAAAATTGATTGGTAGTTGCTCTATTTCGTCAAGGTAAACTGCTTTTTCCTTTTCAGACGGCTGATAAGGAACACGGCAGCGAGTGCAGATAAGGCGAACCATGCGCTGAGCAACAACGCCCACCAATGTCGAAGCGATGAGATAAGGCTTGATACCCAGGTCTATTAGTCGGAAAAGGGCTCCGATGGCGTCATTGGCATGGATTGAAGAGAGCATCAGGTGTCTGGTGAGAGCGGCTTGAACTGCTATCGCTGCAGTCTCGTTATCCCTTATCTCGCCTACCAGGATAATATCAGGGTCATGACGCAGGAGAGCTCGCAGGCCATTGGAGAAGGTGAGGCCGGCCTTAGGGTTAACCTGGGTTTGTTTTACGTCAGTAAAGCGATACTCAACGGGGTCCTCAATGGTCATGATATTGCGCTCTTTTCGATTAAGCTCGTGGATTGACGCGTAGAGGGTAGTCGTTTTACCGGAGCCGGTGGGGCCGCCCACCAGTATCATGCCGTAGGGGCTCTTCAACATCGCTTGATACTTCTTGAGGGCATCGGCTGAGAAACCCAACTGAGTCAGGCTGAGAAGGGGGAGGGACTTGTCCATAATCCGCAACGTTACAGTCTCACCATATACTGTCTCCATGGTGGCAACACGGATGTCAACATCTCTGACGCCTACCTTGATCGAGAATTGACCATCCTGAGGGCGTCCTTGATCGGCAATGTCCATCCCTGCCTGCACCTTCACTCTGGCTGGCAAAAGCTTGGTTGCACTCAATGGCAGAGAAAACATGTCGTGCATAACACTATCGATGCGAAAGCGGATGCGCAATCTATCTTCCTGTGGTTCAATGTGGATGTCCGAGGCTTTAAGCCTTACTGCTTGCGCGAGAAGAAGGTCCAGGATTTGAGCTATAGGTGCGCTGCTAATTAGCTCTGGGGTCAGCTCAACCTCTTTGGTGTCAAGTGGCGGAAACTTATCTAACTGCTTCTCTATCTCAGCGCTGGGCTTGTAGTTAACGTCGATTGCCCGATTAATATCGGAAGGGATGCCGAGCGCTACCTGGACCCGCATCTTGGACTGAGATTTAGCTGCCTCGATGGCAAGGAGGTCCTCCGGGTCAGACATAACCACCGTCAGCGAATCGCCTATTATATCAAGGGGGATAAGGTTATACTTTCTAGCTGTCTCTTGAGGGATCAATTTTAATACATTAGGCTGAATCACATGCCTTTTAAGGTCTATCAGGGGCACATGCAAGTGAACGCTGCGTGCCATTGCCATATCCTCGGCGGTGACGAGCCTTTGCTCAACCAGGATATCGCAGAGCCTCTTGCCAGTTTGCTGCTCCAGGGCCTGTGCATACTTCAGGCGTTCAGAAGTGATCATGCTTAGGTCAAGGAGCACCTCGCCGAGTTTTCTCACAGGCGCTTCATTTGCGATATTTTCCTGGTGTCTTTCCATCCCCTACACCATCTTGTATCCCCCTCGTGTCTACTCAGCGCTGATTATTTAATGGCTCCTAGAGTTGGTTTTTCCAGCATATTCTTCACCGCATCGACTATCTTCGCCGGGTCAGCAGGTTTTACTATATAGTAGTTTGCTCCCACCTTGAACGCGGCG
>CAYGWR010000091.1:0-2577 GCA_964353645.1 uncultured Dehalococcoidia bacterium | reverse complement strand
ATCCAGGATAATCAGGTCAGGTTTCTCGGCCAGAGCTTTCTTTAGCCCGTCTATGCCATCCAGCGCGGTAACAGCCTGATACCCCTCGCGTTCCATAATATAGCTCAGGAACTGGCTAGTCGAGATATCATCTTCTATGATTAGTATCTTTCTTGCCATTATCTCACCTCCGATCAATTCTCCCTCCGCTGTCTTTTCCGGGGCAGCGGGTTTTACGATATAATCATCGGCTCTCCAGGGGCAACTGTTAAGGGCAATGTAAAGCTGAAAGTGCTGCCCTGGTTTAACTTGCTTTCTACCCAGATTTGTCCACCGTGTGCCTCAACAATCTGCTTTGTAATATAGAGGCCAAGGCCAAGCCCCCCCCTGATACGAGTGTTAGAGCCATCTATTTGATAGAACTTCTGGAAAAGATTGGGAAGAGCTTCAGCAGAGATGCCGATGCCTTGGTCAATTATCTGGACCAATATCTCATTATGCGTTGCTTGAGCGTTAACAGTTATTTTGCCACCTTCGCCGCTGAACTTGATGGCATTGCCCACCAGATTGAGCATCACTTCCTTTATTCGACTCTCATCCGCTTCTATCTCGGGCAGCCCTTCCGGTATGTTGTCCACAATTAGAATGGCTTTCTCCTTAATGAGATTACTCAGTTCATATATTGCACTGCGGATCGTATCCCGTAGAGACAGGCGTTGCCGCCTGAGTATAAATCTACCCGATTCGAGGCGCGATATATCAAGCAAATCATCTATCAACCCGGCGAGCCGTTCGCTCTGTTTATCTATGGTGTTCAGGAACCGTGTTTGTGTTATGGGGTCGAGGGCTTTGTCCTGCACCATCAGCTTGGTAAATCCCATGATTGATTGCATGGGTGTGCGCAGCTCGTGCGATACGGTAGCTATGAACTCTGATTTCATACGGTCTAATTCGCGTCGAGCCTCCTCCGCCTTCTTGCGCTCCATTACGTGTCTGACAAGGGCCAGAAAACGCTCTATATCAAGCGGCTTGGTTTCGTAGGCTATTATTCTTTCTTGCCCCACCGCTTTTATAGCTGTGTCCAGCGTAGCATAGCCAGTAACGATTATGAACTCGGTTACCGGGCACAGCCTGGCTAATTCCTCTACCAACTTAACACCCGGTATGTCAGGCAGCCTCAGGTCAATGATAGCCAGGAGAAATTTGTTTCTCGCGCCTTGCTCGAGGGCGGTTTTACCATCGTGTGCAACCGTAACACAGTAGCCTTCCGCCTCCAGGATATCCTTCATATTTGAAGCCAACTCGATATCATCATCGACAACAATAACCTCAACATTGCCATCCATTTTATGCAACTCCTGTTGGACACTCTCTATTATTCTATCGTGGTTTGTGGAATATACCCTTGGCTTTCTGCTTCTTAACCTGCTCCAGGAGAGAAAACAAGTTGTCTACATCTATAGGCTTCTCCAGACAGGTATAGGCGCTCTGGCGCATCGCCTGCTCCACCAGGGCGCTCATCTCCGTCCGATAGCCGGTGATGACAATTACTACTACATTAGGGCGGATTTCCTTGATGGCCAGGTATGTTTCCAGGCCATTCAAAGGAGGCATCTTCATATCTAAGAGTATGATGTCGAAGTCATTCTCCCAGCATTTAAGTACCGCTGCGCTCCCATCGCAGGCTGTAGTCACCCGGTAACCTCTCTGAGTAATAATTTCACTCATATTGGTGCAAAGGCCCTGGTCATCATCCGCTACGAGTATTAGCGCTCCTTTCGCCCTAACAGCCTCTATTGTTTCAAAGAGTTTGTGGAAGTCGAGCGGTTTATTGAGGCAGCCGAAAGCTCCCTCCCGCAGTGCATCCCTGATGAGCTCCTCCACCTGGTAGGCTGTTACCATAACTACCGGTAGCAGTGGTGCTATCTCCTTGACCTTCTTGAACGTCTCCACGCCGTTCATCACTGGCATCTTGACATCCATCAACACCAGGTCAAAACTGCCCTGCTTGACCATGTCAATGGCTTTGAACCCGTCTTGGGCCGTCGTCACCCGATGGCCCTTCATTTCCATTATGTCTGCCAGGTTCTGGCAGAACTCCTCGTTGTCATCAACAACCAGTATCCTCAGTTTCTCAGACAAGCTTATCCTCCTTGTGTTGCTTTGCTTCGAGAGGGAGGCGTATTATGATATTGGCCCCCTTCCCCGGTTCCGATTTCGCCTCTATAATGCCGCCATGTCTCTCCACAATCATCTTGGCAATGGATAGGCCGAAACCGATACCTTTAGCTTTGGTGCTGAACAGCGGCTGGAAAATGTTAGTTAGGTTATCCGTGGGAATGCCCGGGCCGGTGTCGGCAAACGATATCTCCGCCTGACCATCAGCGGTCCGGTGCCCCGTCACCGTCAGCGTCCCCGTACCCTCCATCGCTTCCACTGCGTTCTTCACAATGTTCTTGAAACACATGGGGAGTTGCACACGGTCAGCATCGACCAGGAGACCTTGCTCCGGGAAGTCCCGGACTAAACTCACAGTGGGCGGCACTTCAGCGCTGGTGATGGCATCACATATAATTGCTGTCAGGTCGAGCCTTTCTA
>CAYGWR010000090.1:0-4613 GCA_964353645.1 uncultured Dehalococcoidia bacterium | reverse complement strand
GAAAGGAGACAAATAGGTGAAGTGGTTGATTAAGGGAGCAATAGTTCTATTGCTTGCTTGTCTGGTATTGACAGTAGCAGGTTGTGGTAAAGAGGAAGCAAAAACGATTAAGATAGGCGTCATCGGACCGATGTCCTACATAATGGGAGAGCATCACTGGTTCGGTGCCCAGTTAGCAGCCGAGGAAATAAACAAGGCTGGCGGCATCAAGGTTGGGAATGATACCTACCAAATCGAGCTGGTCCAGGTCGACTCCAACGAGCTCTTCAGCGTTACGGACGCTCAGAGCGCTGCTGAGAGAGCGATAACAGTTGAAGGTGTAAGCTTCCTGATGGGCGGCATCAGAAGCGAAGCTGTGGCTGCGATGCAAGAGATTGCCATGGATAACAAGGTGATATTCTTCGGTTGCGGCGCCAGCGATGTGGCACTATGTACCAAAGTGACCCAGAACTACGAGCGCTACAAATACTGGTTCAGGGTCACCCCGGTTAATGGCACGTACCTGGCGGGGGTCGGTTTCCAGCTTCTACACATGGCAGCCCAGGAGATAAGAAGCGAGCTCGGTATTATGCAGCCGAAGGTTGCCATACTGGCTGAAAAGAATGTGTTTGGCGATACTATGGTCGCAGCGGCAAATGCGCAAATCCCCAAAATGGGCATGACAGTAGTGGGAGTCTGGCAGCCTTCTCCAAATGCTACAGATTTAACGGCTGAGCTGTCAGCAATAGAAGCTGCCGGAGCTCACATTATCTTCACCGCGCTGTCAGGGCCTGCGGGCATTCCCTACGCAGCCAAATGGGGCGAGCTTCAAGTGCCTGCGGCATCGGTTGGCATAAATGTTCAGGCACAGGACGATGGCTTCTGGACAGCGACGGGCGGCAAGGGCAACTATGAGATGACCATGAACATATACGCGCGGGATGTCGAAATCACCACAAAGACCAAGCCGTTCGTTGATGCGTTTATAGCGGAAAAGGGAGTGGTGCCTACATATAACGCTGGAACCTACGACACAGTCTACATACTTAAAGGGGCCATAGAGAGAGCAGGGTCTCTGGACAGCGATGCCGTTGTTGTCGAGCTTGAGAAGACTGACTACGTTGGAACGCCAGGCAAAATAGTATTCGACCAGACCCATGATGTGAAGTGGGGACCTGGGTTTGTGACTGCTATCGGCGTACAATGGCAGGATGGCAAGCTGGTGGGGGTATGGCCACCTGCAGATGGCTCATGGAAAACTGTAGTCTACAAAGGTATTGTGGATTACAAACTGCCACCATGGGTAATAGCGAAATGGAAACCGTAAAATGCTATTACCTTTTGGCCAGATAATTGAGCTTCTGGTCATATCGTAAGCTTCGGCAAATTTGTCAGGAAATATCCCCTCGGCCAGGCGGAAAATCTTGGCCGAGGGGATAATACCTACCATCGGCTGATAGTCCTTGAAAGAACTATGGCTGCGCTTATAATAATCAATGGGCTTATAAGCAGCAGTGTGTATGCACTGCTGGCGGTGGGCTTCTCCCTGATTTTCGGGGTAGCCCGCATCATCAACCTGGCACACACCGCATTCTATGCACTGGGTGCATACCTGATATTCACCTTCGCCAGTTCCCTGGGTCTGAATCTTATTCCCTCTATAATCCTCTCCATAATAGCTGTAACCATCATTGGAGTATTTAGCTACAAACTGATCATCGACCCCGTCCGTCAACATGAGACAACGGTATTCATAGTAACGATAGCGCTTGCCATCATCATCCAGGAAGCCTTGCTCATGGCATACGGTGGTCATTTTCGAGGTGTCCCCACCGTGATTTCAGGCTATACCACCATTATAGGCATTAAAGTCCTCAACCAGCACCTGCTAACTTTTGGGGTAGTTCTTATCATACTTTTAGCCACATGGATTCTACTAATGAAAACAAGGCTGGGGGTTGCCATAAGAGCCACCGCTCAGGACAGGGAGGTGGCTAATCTGATGGGTATAAACGTATCCCGAATAGGCATGATAGCCATGGCTATATCCGTGGCGCTAGCTGCCATCGCCGGAGCTCTTGTGGCACCCTTGTTTGTTCTTTCGCCCGGCATGTGGATGCACCCACTGGTTATGGTTCTGGCTGTTGTTGTCCTCGGGGGTTTAGGAAGCATCAAGGGCAGCCTGCTGGGTGCTCTAATCCTGGGATTTGCTGAGACTCTGGTCGTTTTCCTGGCTCCCTCAGGTGCCTTCTTAAAGGGTTCCGTAGCATTGACAATTATGTTAATTGTGATTTTGGTCAGGCCTTCAGGATTGTTCGGCGTGTCCTTTGAAGAAGAGCGATAATGAGCATAGCAACCACTTACATTGGCAGGATATACAGGCAGTTCAGGGGAGAGGTGCTGGTCTTACCCAGCCGGACAGTAGTCTTGCTGTTCTGCTTAATCCTGCTGTTGCTGCCCCTGGTAACATCGGATACTTATACCCTTCGAGTATTAATACTGGCGAGTATATTCGCCATCTTCGCAGCTAGCTGGGATTTGCTTTCCGGCTTTACCGGGCAGATGAATTTTGGACATGCTCTGTTCTTCGGGGTTGCTGCCTATACCTCAGCCTTGATAAACATTAATGTTGGCTTGCCGCCAGCGCTGAGTATCCCAATTGGGGCACTTGCTGCCGTGCTGGCAGGTCTCGTTATCGGCATACCCTGCTTGAGGTTAAGAGGCCCTTATCTGGCCCTCGCCACACTTGCTTTCCCCCTGATACTAGATGGCGTTGTACGAGCTGTACCCAGCGTTACCGGCGGCGAGCTCGGCCTCTCGGGCATAGCTCCCCTCTCAAGCTCGCGGGTTGTCAGTTATTACATAGCGGTCGTGCTCATGCTTGTCCTGGGATTCATAATGTGGAAGATATCCGATTCCAAGACAGGCATAATTTTCCACGCCATAAGGGAAGACGAGGTCACAGCCAGGGCATCGGGGATAAATACCACCAAATATAAGCTGCTGGCTTTTTGCCTGAGCGGCCTCTTTGCAGGGATTGCCGGTGGGCTCTACGTCCATTTCGTCAGAATCGCAGGCCCGTCAACGCTGGAGCTTCTGCTATCGTTTCAGGCCATCATCTGGGCGGTTTTCGGTGGGATTGCCACCATCTATGGACCGATAGCCGGCGTGTTTATCCTCTACCCACTTACAGAACTACTGCGTGTTACGTCCGAGATAAAAATGCTGGTATTCGCCGGCATAGTACTGCTTGTCTTGCTATTTATGCCTGAGGGAGCAACTAACTGGGTACGGGACAAGACCGAGAAGATTTGCCCCAGGTGCAAATTACAGAACGTGGCGATTCGCAAAAAGTGCCGGGTATGCAATGCGGATTTAGACTGAATACTACAGCTTACATGCCGAGATAGGTCTTTCTGATTGTCTCGTCCTTGAGTAATTCCTCGCTTGTTCCTTGGGCAATCACTCTCCCGTGGGAAAGTATGTAGTTTCTGCTGGCTAACTGAAACGCCAAGCTGACATCCTGCTCGACAAGGAGCACAGCAATACCAGAGCTTTTAATCTCCTTGATGCGCTGAAATAACTCCTGTTTCAACTTTGAAGCGAGCCCGGTCGATGGTTCATCTATGCACAGGAGCCTGGGCTGCACCATCAGCGCCCTCCCAATGGCGAGCATCTGCCTCTCACCCCCCGACAGCGTTCCGGATATCTGATTCCTCCTGTCCTTGAGCACAGGGAAGAGGCGATAGACCGTCTCCAAATTCTTCTGTATCAGTTTACTGTCTTTGCACAAATAGGACCCTGCCTTCAGATTGTCTGCAACGGTCATCTCTGCAAAGACCCTTGCCCTCTCAGGGCAATGTATCAGACCCCTTGCCACAATCTCGTGTGCAGACAGGTTATCAATCCTTTCACCATTGAAATGCACACTGCCTTCAATGGTTATGTCGCCTGCTCGCGCTCCTCTCATTGTAGCCTTTTCCCATCTCACCAGACCGGTTACAGTCCGAAGCAATGTTGACTTACCTGCGCCATTGGGACCCACCAGGCTGACCAGTTCCCCCTGGTCAACGCACAGGCTTACCTGATTTAGCAGCATGGCAGTAGCATAACAGACCTTTAAATTTTCTACTTCGAGCAGCAACTCAGCAAACCCCCTTGCCGATACACGCTTCGATTACCCTTTCATTCTTGACTATTTCATTCGGGGTGCCGTCGGCAATCAATTCACCGAAGTCGAGCACTATCACCCTGTCCACTATTCTCATAAGCTCAGCCAGTTTATGCTCGATTATAATCATGGTGGGGCCCTCGCTGTGCAGTCTGCCGAACCTGCCCCCTTTGTGTAATCTCCTTATCGATTTCGCCAGCAAATCTGTTTCAGCAGGGTTCAGTCCGCTGAACGGCTCATCCAGTAAAAGCATTTCAGGGTCAGTGGCGATAGCGCGGGCTATCTCCAAACGCCTCAGGTCGCCGTGAGACAGGCTGGAGGCTGGCTCACGGGCGAGGTCGGAGATGCCCACAAATTCCAGAGCATCCAGCGCCCTGGCCTCGACTGTTTTGACCCACTCCCCCCTCTTCATCGCCCTGGGGGAAAGGCACGCTACCATAACATTGGCAATGATGGGCAAGCG
>CAYGWR010000089.1:0-4619 GCA_964353645.1 uncultured Dehalococcoidia bacterium | reverse complement strand
GGTTTGAATTCGCGAACCTGCGCCTTGAGCAGGGTGAGATTCCTTCCCCCTGTCAGGGCAACAACCTGGAATCTCTGAGGGAAAGCGCGAACAACCTCCAGCGTCTGCCGCCCTATCGAGCCTGTAGAACCGAGAATCGCCAGCCGCTTCACCCGATGAACCATCGCAAACAATAGTACACCACAACACCAGTGAAGACAATGCTGTCAAGACGATCGAGGATGCCGCCGTGCCCGGGAATGAGATTACCCGCTTCCTTCACCCCCATACTCCGCTTCAGCTTGGACTCTGCGAGGTCGCCCAACTGGGCAAAGACAGCAATGAGGAATCCCAGAATAACCATTTCACTGTAGCTGATGTCTATATCCAAGAGGAGGGCTAAGACGATGACTGCTACTATCGCTCCCACCAACCCCCCTACAGCCCCCTCCCAGGTCTTCCCCGGGGATATAGTGGGCGCCATTTTATGTCTGCCCCAAGCTCGGCCTATGAAATAGGCTGTGGTATCGACGGCAAAGGTAGCGAAGAGGGCTAGGAGCACCCAATCCCTTCCATAGAAGCCCATTATCAAAACCCAGTAGCTTAACAGCCACCCCAGATAGAAGATACCAGTCAGGCTCGATGTCCAAGTGATCAATACTCTTTCACCGGGAGGACGCAGGAAAAGTACCCAGAGCAACGACAGGGCCACTGCCGAGGTGACCAGCGCCAAGGTCACCAGGAGCCATGTAGATTCAGAACTATAAGAATGCGCATAATATGCATTGAAGATGAAGAAAAGAGTCCATAGGGTGCCGAAGAAGGTCAGAGGCTGCCATCCCCTGCGGCCAACCATAGCGTAGAACTCAATAACCCCCAAAAGGGCAGCAACAGCCACTACTATGGAAAACCAGGGGTTACCAAACCAGATGGAAGCGAAGAGGATAGGTACGAAGACTACTGCGCTTAATACTCTTTGCCGAAGCATCCGCCAATGAAGATCCTGAGAATGGATTTCCTCAGGTCCTTCTTGCTTCTCCTTCCGCTTTCAATCCGCCGAAGCGTCGCTCCCGCCGACTATAGGCTATCAGCGCTTTATCTACTTCTTCGTCCTTGAAGTCCGGCCACAGGGTAGGCGTGGAGTAATACTCGCTGTAAGCCGATTGCCAGATAAGGAAATTGCTGAGACGCATCTCTCCGGCGGTGCGAATAATGAGGTCTGGCTCGGGTACATTTGGAGTGTAAAGATAACTAGAGAAAAGGGATTCGGTTATATCCTCCGGACGAATGCCATCCCTGACAATGCGGCGAGCGGCATCCAGTATCTCGGCACGGCCGCCGTAATCGAAAGCAATGCTCAATGTTATCCCTGTATTATTCTTGGTCAGTTCAATCGCTCTGTTTACCTTAGTCTGCAATTCTTCCGACAGAGAATCAGCTTTCCCCAGGTGAAAGAGCCTAACCCCTTTTTCATGGAGGGCCTTGGTCTCGCGGTCAATCATCCGGGCAAAGATATGAATCAACCCATTAACCTCCTCATCAGGCCGCCTCCAATTCTCCGTGGAAAAAGCGTAGAGGGTGAGGTACCTAACTTCATAATTGTTGAAGCGGTCGACAACACGGCGGACATTGCTGGTGCCAGCCTCATGCCCAGCAAGTCGGGGTAGACCATGTTGTTTTGCCCACCTCCCATTACCGTCCATGATAATGGCTACATGGCTGGGAAGAGGCGAAATCTTATTCACAATTGCCGCTGATGATTTAACGGCCACCACCAGACCTCACAGATCAGAACTCCAAGAGCTCGGTCTCTTTGCTCTTCGCTATACGGTCAATCTCCTCAATGAACTTATCAGTGAGCTGCTGCAATCGTGTCATAGCTCGCTTCTGCTCGTCTTCGGACATCTCTTTATTTTCTTTGAGTTTTCGCAGCCCCTCCACTGCATCCCGTCTCACATTACGCACTGCCACCCTCCCATCCTCCACCCTTTTCCGCACCACCTTGACTAACTGACTGCGCCTCTCCTCAGTAAGTTGAGGAATAGCAAGCCTGATGATATTACCATCGTTATTGGGAGTCAATCCCAGATCAGACTTGAGAATAGCCTTCTCCACATTCGACAGAACCTGCTTATCCCAAGGCTGAATCACAAGCAATCTAGCCTCGGGGATACCGATGCTTGCGATTTGGTTGAGTGGAACAGGGGTACCATGGTAATCAACCATGATGTGCTCTACGAGTCCAGGATGGGCTCTCCCCGTGCGAATGGTTGCCAGCTCGTGCTTCAAGACTTCGACTGCCTTGCGCATTTTGGCATCTGCGATACCAAAGACCTCTTCACTGCTCATGGCCGACCCTCATCTCAAAGTTAAAACCACGTTAAAGTTTCAAAAACTTATTTGAACAAGGTTTCTCTTAAGATGGTTGAGGAAACCGCCCTCAACACGTGCTATTCGCCACCATGAACCAGTGTGCCCCTGAGTTCCCCTACCACCACCCGCTCCAGGCTGCGAGGAGCTCGAAGATCGAATACAATTATGGGGAGCTTGTTGTCCATGCACAGAGATAGGGCGGTGGAATCCATCACCTCAAGCCTCATTTTCAAGGCATCGATATAGCTCAACTGGTCGAACCTTTTGGCTCCTGCATTGACTAAAGGATCAGAGTCATAGACTCCATCGACATTGTTCTTAGCCATAAGCAGAACGTCGGCGCCAATCTCTATAGCCCGTAAGGCCGCTGCCGTATCGGTGGTCATATAAGGATTCCCTGTCCCCGAAGCGAAGATGACCAAACGCCCTTTCTCCAGATGACGGATGGCGCGCCGTCGAATATAGGGTTCAGCAATCGCCTGAATCGCTATGGCGCTTTGGGTTCTGGTGACTACCCCTTCTTTCTCCAAAGCATCCTGAAGAGCAAGAGCGTTAATCATAGTGGCCAGCATACCTGCGTAATCGGCAGTGGCTCGATCCATCCCCCTAGCCTCAGCAGCCGCCCCCCTCCAGATATTTCCCCCGCCTACAACGACGGCAACCTGTATGCCGCTTTCAACTATCCACTTTAACTGCTGAGCGATATTCTCCACGGTGGCAGGGTCGATTCCGAACTCCCTATCCCCCATGAGAGCTTCTCCACTCAGCTTCAGCACAACACGCTTGTATTTAGGACTATGCGTCTTTTCCATCTAGCCCTAGCTCGAAGCGGACAAACCTTTTTACCTTGATATTCTCCCTGACCTTAGCGATTGTTTCGGTGATAATATCCTGAACCTTTTTCCCAGGATCTCTTATAAATGGCTGAAGTAAAAGGCAATCCTCATCGGCAGCTTCTTCACCCTGTGGCACATCTTCCCGCCCCACAAACCTGGGCTTAGCAGCTACTACTTGCATCGCCAGATCATGTGCCAGCTCTTTGAACTCCGGGGTACGAGCTACAAAATCGCTCTCGCAATTTACCTCTACCAAAGCCCCAATTCTCCCCCCCCCGTGAATATAAGCCTCGACTAGCCCCTGCCCCACAACACGAGTCTCCTTCTTCTTAGCCATAGCATGGCCACGCTGCTTCAGTATTTCGGTAGCAGCAGCGATGTCACCGCTGCTCTCTTGTAAGGCTCGCTTGCACTCCATTATTCCAGCACTAGTCTGCACACGCAGCACTTTTATTGCTTCAGCAGAAACCTGCATATATCCCCCTAACCTTCCTTTGCAGCAGACCTTGCTTTAGTTTTCTCTACCTCCAAGACAGCACCCTGAGCAACAGGCGCTGCTGCCCCCGCCTCTTTTACCTCACCTGCCATCTTCTCAGCCAGCGCCTCCCGAGCCTGCTTTCCCTGAAGGACAGCGTCAGCGATCACAGCGCAGAAAAGCGCCACTGCTCTGATAGCATCATCGTTGCCGGGAATCGGATAGTCCACCTCATCAGGGTCGCAATTGGTATCAACAATAGCAACAATAGGCACCCCAACCTTCCTGCCCTCAGCAATAGCATTCCTCTCCTTGGAGGGATCGATAATAAACAAGGCACCTGGGATCCTGGTCATCTCTTTAACACCGCCCAGTAAACGGTTGAGGTGAGCCATCTCCTTATCCAGCTTCAAGGCCTCTTTTTTGGGCAAGCGCTCCAGCTCACCGCGAGCTTTTCGATCCTCCAGACGTACTAGATAGTCAATGCGAGACTGAATAGTGGAGAAATTGGTAAGCATTCCTCCCAGCCAGCGCTGATTGACATAGAACATGCCGCAACGCTTAGCCTCCTGCTCCACCGCCTCCTGCGCCTGCTTCTTGCTGCCCACAAAGATAATGTTTTCGCCTCCCGCCACCACCTCTCGAATGAAATTACAAACCTTACCGAGCAAGACTACGGTCTGCTCCAGATCGATGATATGGATACCGTTACGCTGGCTAAAGATATAAGTCTTCATCTTCGGGTTCCAGCGTCCTACCTGATGCCCGAAGTGTACCCCGGCCTCCAGCAACAACTTCATTGAGACGGGTTCTGCCATTTCTTAAAACCCTTACCCTCTCCAGTTATCCAATCCTTCCTAGCTATCATAGCTGTAAAGGACCAGAGATTTTTTTGCCTAAGACCTTTTTAGGCTAAGTGACAGTTTAGCATAGGCATAAAGAAAAGACAATAGCCA
>CAYGWR010000088.1:2357-4624 GCA_964353645.1 uncultured Dehalococcoidia bacterium | reverse complement strand
CCTGTTCGCAGAGGTAGACGAAGCTGTGGACGCGGGATGGGTGCGGCGGGAGGTAATGTAGGGGCACAGCGCGCTGTGCCCCTACACCGTGTCCGATGACCAGGGTATCGAAGGTGGTGCGCAGCAGCTTGGAGAGCTGCGGATTTTGACGATAAATGCCCTCCTCGGTGGCCTCCTCCTTGCCCCGCGCGATGGGACGGCGGTTTGGCTCTATGCTTTCGGTGGCAGCGTTGCAGACCACGCCGTAAATCTCTATATCGCCGTCGCTGGTCTTCACCAGGCTGCCCAGAGGAGGTGGTGTGTGCAGTTCGTAGCATTCAGCTACGAACTGGCCTGTGCTGGCCTCGATAACCTCGCCTATCTTGTCAGACAAACCTTGTCTCCTTGTCGTAGGGGCACAAAATTTTGTGCCCCTACCATATTATCATAAGGTGGTTCTGGCAACTGTCTAGTGGGGTTGTTTTCGTCCTTATCCCATTGTACAGGGTTGTCAAGGAGGTATTGACGGATTTCGTTCAAATCGGCTTCGTTGCGGATGACGTGTTCATAATAGTTACGCTGCCAGATACGATTTCCGGGGGTGTGGCGAAGGGTATTGATGCGTTTGGTGGCGAGTGATTTGAATTGTCCTACCATTGCGCCGATTGAATTAGACGGCGGCCCGTGGGGTATTGGGGTGTAGGGGCGACCCGCCGGGTCGCCCCTACGTATGTTAGTGTCGTTGACAATAATAATTCCATGCAGGTGGTTGGGCATCACAATGAAGGTGTCGATGGTCACATTGGGACGTGCGATGGCTGTCTGTATCCATTCATCGTGAACAATTTCCCCAAAAGCGTTTAACATCATTGCACTATCTACGATTTCGCCAAATAGACAATTGTGTCTATGTGTACATATGGTAACAGAATAGGCGCCTTCCTGGGTATAGTCGTAATCTTTCAGGCGAAGAGAACGGCGCTGGCGTTGCGACGGCGCTTGTATCAATTTTAACCTCAAATCCACCTTGTCTTTTTGCTGCGGCTCTTGGCTGAGGTCGTGGTGGACAGGCGTTTCTCGGAAAGGGCTAACTCAACCAGGTACTGAAATTGCTGGCGGTCGGCGCTGGTTACCACCGCTTGCTCGTGCGCCTCGCTGAGGGCAACCGGGTAGCCCTGTCCCCGGCGACACTGGTCAAGGACAAGGGCATGAAGCATGTCAACAAGCCCTCTCTCCTCCACCCACCGTGGTAACTCCACCCGCGCTATCTCCTCATCGCCTTTCAGGTAGAAGAAGCGCACCTCATTCTCTCCATAGTGCTTCTGCACCACCGAGGAACGGCTGATAAAGGTCGCCGACCTCTCCCCGGGCTCGAGGATTCTGGAGAAGATGGAGCTGTCCTGTACGCCGGCAACGGCTTCGCACTCCCTTTTCGAGGAGGGCGCGCTCCGGGGGCAGTTGCGGTCGCAGTCGGGCGGGTCATAGGGGCAGATAGCCACCCTGAGCGCATTCACCACCTCGGTGCTTCGAGGGAAGCTGATATAGCTTGCCAGCGCCAGCCTGGTCTTTTGGCCTATCTCCTTGATTCTATTCAGTGCCTGAAGAAAGCCGTTCTCCAGCAGTTCCTTCTTCACATAGTCGGGGTAGGCCTGCCCCGACAGCCCCCACATGATGAGCGAGCCATCGAGCAGGGCGAGCGTTGGCAGGTTAGGTGGAAGCTCCTCGCATAGCTCTGCCAGCGCCTGGCACTCGGCGACGGCGCGCTTTATCCCCAGCAGTTCTCTCTCCAGGGGCTGCTCGTCGTTGCTCAGCGGGTCTACGATGGTCAGGTCCTGTTCGCTGGCGTAAAGGACAGGCTGGCTGCGGAGCATAGCCTCGGGTTTCTGCCCGTAGCGCAGTACCACGCTGCCGATGTTGATCAGGCAGCACCTTGCCGCGCTGTGTCGGTCGACATCTATATGGGAACCATCTACGGCGATAACGGTGAAGTCGGGAGGACATGAGATGGACTTGTGGCGTCCTATGAGTTCGCTGGCTATCCCTGCTACCAGCCAGGTGGTCTTGCTGCTCTCGATTCTCTTTCTAAGCGAGTCAAGGTCGCTGGACTTGGCATGAAAGACTTCCAGGGCATGGCTGAGGCGGCCTCCCTTCTCTTTCTGCTCGGCCTTGAGGTTTGCTGCCATGCCTTCGATTTGGGCTGCTACCTGATTGAGGTCAAGTGACATCTTTTCAGCTCTTACGGCGAGTATAGCATAAGGTGCTTTCCAATGACAATGGAATTTATCAAC
>CAYGWR010000088.1:0-2257 GCA_964353645.1 uncultured Dehalococcoidia bacterium | reverse complement strand
CTCTTACGGCGAGTATAGCATAAGGTGCTTTCCAATGACAATGGAATTTATCAACCCCCTGTTCCCCAGAATATAGAATGTCATTGCGAGCGAAGCGAAGCAATCTCATCGCCTGTTTACCCATTCACCTCCGAGATTGCTTCGTCGTCCTTCCTAAAGAAGGACTCCTCGCAATGACAGAAGAATTTGAAGGGGACACCCCCATACCCCTGGCAGAGGGGTGAAACCCCTCTGCGCTCCCCGGTTACCAAATGACCCGGGACTATTTTCTCTTTTTAGTTTCTTTCCATTTGTGATATAATTTATTGTCAAATAGGTGGGGAAGATGCCGAAAATATCTCGAAGCTTAATTATCTGGCTTGTCGTCCTGGCGGTGGTGATAGCCATATTCTTCACCCTGATCTCGCCTGGCAGCAAGAGTGTGTCTGTACCATCGTCGGAGTTGATCAGCGATTTGCAGCAGGGGAAGTCCCCCTCCCCCGCGGGTGGGAACTATACCACGGCTGCTATTACCATTAAAGATACATCGCTCACAGCGGTGATAGATGGCGTGACCTACACTACGACTGTTCCCGCGGACTTCGACGCTTTTCAGGTATTTGCCAGCCAGATTGCCCAGGGCAACGAGACCAAGTTTTCAGTTAATTACCAGGGCGCGGGCCGGTGGGGCAGTTGGGGCACGATACTGATCAACTTCCTGCCATTGATACTCTTTGGTGCGCTCATCATATTCATGCTGCGTCAGGCTCAGGGTGGCTCGAGCCAGGCTATGTCGTTCGGCAGAAGCAAAGCGCGAATGGTCAGCGGGGATAAACCCACCGTCACCTTCGGCGATGTTGCCGGCGTGGATGAGGCCAAGCAGGAGCTACAGGAGGTGGTGGAGTTTCTCAAATACCCCGAGAAGTTCCTCGCCCTGGGTGCGCGCATACCGCGCGGTGTCTTGTTGATTGGTCCTCCGGGCACGGGCAAGACTCTTATGGCCAGGGCTGTCGCCGGGGAGGCGGGGGTTCCCTTCTTCTCCATAAGCGGCAGCGAATTCGTTGAGATGTTCGTCGGAGTGGGCGCCTCCCGTGTGCGCGACCTCTTCGATCAAGCCAAGCGAAATGCGCCTTGCATAATCTTTGTAGATGAAATAGACGCCGTGGGCCGACACCGCGGCTCCGGGTTAGGCGGTGGGCATGATGAGAGAGAGCAGACGCTCAACCAGATACTGGTAGAGATGGACGGCTTCGATTCCAGCACCAAGGTAATCGTCCTCGCGGCTACCAACCGCCCTGATATCCTCGACCCGGCGCTGCTGCGCCCCGGCAGGTTCGACCGACGTGTGATTCTGGATCAACCTGACATCATTGGCCGCAAGGCAATCCTTCTGGTTCATGCCAAGGGCAAGCCGCTAGATTCAACGGTTGACCTCGAGGTAATCGCCAAGCAGACGCCGGGCTTCAGCGGTGCCGACCTGGCGAACGTGGTCAATGAGGGTGCTATCCTGGCAGCGAGGCGCAACAAGAAGGCGATTGGCCTGAGCGAGCTGGAGGAATCTATAGACCGCGTTCTGCTCGGGCCGGAGCGCAAGAGCCGAGCCATCAGCCTGAAAGAAAAGGAGATTATCGCTTATCATGAGGCGGGTCACGCTCTGGTAGCGCGGATGCTGCCCCATGCCGACCCGGTGCACAAGATATCCGTGGTGGCCAGGGGCATGGCTGGAGGCTATACCAAGCAGCTGCCTACTGAAGACCGTCATCTTCATTCTATTAATCAGTTGCGCGATATAATGACCACCTTCATGGGAGGACGTGCTGCTGAGGAGCTTATCTACGGGAAGACGGAGGTAACCACCGGGGCGCACAGCGACCTGGAGCATATTACCGACGTTGCTCGTCGGATGATCAAACAGTTCGGCATGAGCGAGCATATGGGGCTGCGTACCTATGGCCGCAGGGAGGAGCTGGTCTTCCTGGGCAGGATGGTTGACGAGCAGAAGGACTACGGCGACAAGGTGGCCGACGAGATAGATGCTGAGATTATGATTCTTGTGGAACGCGCTTACGCTGAGGCGAGGGATATCCTGACCAAGAATAAGGCCAAGCTGATTCAAATCGCCGAGCGCTTGATTGCTGAGGAGACGCTTGAGGGTGAGAAGCTCGAGGCGCTGTTTAAGGAGCTTGTGCCGTCCTCTACTCCAGCGGCTGGTTCGACCGGCGAAACCCCAGTTAGTTAGGCTGTTTTACTAGTCAGTAATATGTAGGGGCACGGCATG
>CAYGWR010000087.1:0-4664 GCA_964353645.1 uncultured Dehalococcoidia bacterium | reverse complement strand
TGTTTGCTGCCATTATCGAGCGGATAACCCGGTTACGGCTGGCTCCTGGCTAAGCGCGCACCAGGAGAAGCGGTGTGGGAAGTGATAAAGGGGAAGGTTTGGCTCTTACGGGGTTCAGGAACTCGGATGGAGTTCCGGGACGGTGGTTTTTGGCACTGCCGGCCTGGATGCTGCGAGCTGCAAGTGGGCTCGGCTCTGGGATGACTTGACAACCAGGCCCGAAGGGTCATATATTGTCGGCACCAGGCGCGATGAGGGGTAAATATCGCCTCATCGGGAGTTGAAATGGGAAATCCCGAGTAAACTGTCTGGCTTCCTTGATATCAACGTTGGAATGTGCAACTTTAACTTCAGATTTGACCAACCCTCGGCTGATTCTGGAGGGATAACGCTATCCGAGATATATTTCCCAGCAAAAGCGACTATAGCGGACATCTTGCGTGAGCTTGCTACTGCATCTAGTGCACACTGGTCAGCAACTTCAATGAGAGAAGAGCGAACCTTGGGAGAAACAAGTATTTCCATCTTGTTAATGAGCGTGTTAATCGTCTGTGGACGCACTATTCTATCTAAAGTATTCATAAGATAGAGAAGCAGTATATCGGGGACAAATCTATCAATAAATATCGTATCAAGTAAGGCCGCCTTTTCCAAAGAAAATCTCACTAGTGGTTCATTTGATGAATATACCCTCTTAGCTAGCGAGATTTCTCTATCCAGTGTATATCTTATCAGACGCTCAAAGATGGACATGTCTCCCACTCCCATGTCATATAGTTTTGTCAGGGCCGTGCTGAACTATTTTTCGTGTAAGACTACAACTTCCTCCTGTTTGCGAGAGTATCTCACTTTTCATTGGATTTGTCAATAGTAGCTCCCAGACGGCAACGGCGGCTACATAAAAGGCAAACACAAGCCATTCATCAGCCAAGCCCTTTGGGATGCTATCCAAGAGGCCCGGGCTCGGAATCGGAAGTCCCCGAAGAACTATCCAAACCACGGAACGCTGAGTTCCTTGACTGGGTACGCTTACTGCTGGAACTGCAAAGGTAGAATGCGCACCGGGGCAACCAAGAATGAAAAGAACGGTTAATGTGTGCAAACCGAATAAAGGGCAGGGGCTGTCACCAGCAATCAGCCATCCTCGATGTTTACGAGGCTCAGATAGAAGCTTATCTCGAGAACTTCATAATACCTGATGATTACCAGCAGAAAATACTTGAGGCGCATAGCAAACTAGAAGCAGCCTACGATGATAGTGGAAAGAGACGGAATGAGCTTCTGGCTCGCTTGGAGCGCAACAAGAAGCTCTTTAGATGGGGAGACATCGGTGAGCAGGAATACATCGCTGAGAAGGACAACATAGAAAAGGAGTTGAGGCTCCTGGTTCCACCTCAGAAAGATGGGAAAGTTCTCGACAGGCTGGCCACTTTCTTGGCAAATGTGGCTCAGGCGTGGAGAGTAGCGAACCAGGAGCAACGCAACGCGCTGGGCCGACAGCTCTTCGATGAAGTTTGGCTAAAGGACAAGCGAGTCATTGCAGTTAAACCGAGGGCTGAGTTGGAACCGTTCTTCCGCATCTCGTATGAGGAGTGGAGTAAGAAGTTTGAATGCGCTGCCTCGAGCCCCATCGGGGTCGCCACGAAATCTAAAGGCGATCATACGATCGCCTTTCTCGTTTTCTTGAAACGAGACAAAAGTCACATACAAGGGCTACCCCTTGGTCTAATATTTGGCTATCAACAAATTGGGACTGTATCCATCAGCAGCAGACACAGAAAAGTCCTGAAGAGAAAGGTGGTAACCCGAAATGCCTATCAATCAATATGAGTGCGAAAAATGCGGACACAAGTTTGAACTCCGAAGGAAAATAGGGGAAGGCGACAACGAGCTAAAATGCCCTAAGTGTGGAGCTGGCAATCCACGAAGGGATTTCTCTGAATTGAACACATGTTCACCGAACGTAACGTGGGTTCCCAGGGGTGGTGGCTGAGGACCGAGGATTTGGTGAGGCAGTTTGCCTCTCCTCAAAATCTCATATATCCAATCTTGGGATAATTCTATAGGGGGCGGGTTTGAAACCCTCCCCCTTCTCTATACTCTCCAACTGCTACCCCTGCCTCAAATATTTGACTCTGCCCCATTGGGGACTTAAAATTGAATATGTTATAAAAGGCTTTGAGATGAGTACAAAAGGCTATATCGAAATAGACCAGGAGCTTTGCAAGGGATGTGAGATTTGCATCCACTTTTGCCCCAAGCACGCCATCTCTCAATCCAATAAAGTGAATGCCAGTGGCTATCCGCCAGCTTCCTTCGATACCAGCGGCGAATGCACCGGCTGCGCCATCTGTGCTGTAGTATGTCCCGAAGTGGCTATAGAGGTTTACCGTGGCTAAAGTCCTTATGACAGGCAACGCCGCAACAGGTGAGGCAGCCATCAGGGCTGGCTGCCAGTGCTATTTCGGCTATCCTATCACCCCTCAAAACGAGCTTATCGAATATATGGCTACTCACCTGAGCCGAAGGAAAGGGTGTTCTTTCATTCAGGCGGAAAGCGAGATCTCGGCTATCAATATGGTGTACGGAGCAAGTCTGACTGGAGCCAGGGCGATGACCTCCTCCTCCAGCCCTGGAATCAGCCTGAAGCAGGAAGGGATCTCTTATCTGGCAGCTTGCGAACTACCTGCGGTGATTGTCAATATGTCCCGAGGCGGGCCTGGGTTGGGAAGTATCTCCGCCGCTCAGTCGGACTATTTTCAGGCCACACGCGGCGGAGGACACGGCGATTATCGCACCATAGTCCTGGCACCGTCATCAGTACAGGAGCTGGCTGATTTCACGCACCACGCCTTCGACCTCGCCGACAAATATCTGATCCCTGTGATTATCCTCGGAGACGGCATGCTGGGGCAGATGATGGAGCCGGTGGAATTCAAACACGAAGCCCCTGAAGAACTACCAATTAGAAGCCGCGCCCTAAGAGGAGCAAAGGATCGGCCCAGCAGGATTATCAAAACCTTCACCTCGAAGCCAGCCGAGCTTGAAGAGCTAAACTGGAGCCTGTTCAGAAGATACCAACTGATTAAGAAACAAGAGACCACATGCGATACCTTTATGGTTGAAGATGCCAGGCTGATAGTGGTCGCTTTTGGGATAGCAGCCCGTATTGCTAAAGGGGCGATCAAAACCGCACGCGCAAACGGCCTGAAAGTAGGGATGCTCAGGCCAATCACCCTCTGGCCGTTCCCTACCGAGAAGGTTCAGGAGCTGGCTAAAAGCATAAAACAATACCTCGTCTTCGAAATGAATATGGGCCAGATGGTAGAGGATGTACAACTTGCGTTGGAAGGCAAGGGCGAGGTATCCTTCTACGGCAGGCCGGGAGGCGTAATCCCCACCCCCAGCGAGGTCTACAAAGTGATCTCACGCCTTTATTATCAGAAAGGTTTGAAATAATGGAGAAGGTCTACACCCGACCCAGGTCATTGAAGAAAGTCACCTTCCATTACTGTCCCGGTTGCGGGCATTCCATAGTCCACAGGATTATGTGCGAGGTTATCGACGAGTTGAACCTCCAGGAGCGGGTTATCGGCATCCCCCCGCCTGGGTGCTCGGTCTTCGCCTACCACTATTTCGATGTGGATATGGCAGAATCAGCACATGGCAGGGGAGCAGCAGTTGCTACAGGCATCAAAAGGGCATACCCCGAGGCGATAGTATTCACCTATCAGGGAGACGGCGACCTCGCAGCTATCGGCACCGCCGAGACCATACATGCTGCCAATAGAGGCGAAAGGGTAACCGCTATCTTCATCAACAACGCAGTCTACGGCATGACCGGAGGCCAGATGGCTCCGACCACGCTTCTGGAGCAGAAGACTACCACCACCCCATACGGACGCGATATAAAGCTTGAGGGGTATCCTATCAAGATCAGCGAGATGCTGGCCTTGACCAAAGGCGCGGTATATATTGAGCGCACTGCGGTGAACTCCCCAGCCAATATTAGAAAGACGAAAAAGGCGATACGCAAGGCATTTCAAACACAAATAGACGATTTGGGTTTCTCTTTGGTGGAGATACTCTCCCCCTGCCCCACCAACTGGAGGATGACGCCGCTGGAAGCATGGCAGTGGATAGACAAAGTGATGACAAAAGAGTTCCCCTTAGGGGTGATAAAGGATATAACCGGGAAGCAAGATGCTGATTAAGGCGGTATTCGCAGGTTTCGGTGGCCAGGGCGTCCTCTCCATGGGCCTCAATCT
Organism: uncultured Dehalococcoidia bacterium; assembly: GCA_964353645.1. GTDB lineage: Bacteria > Chloroflexota > Dehalococcoidia > SZUA-161 > SZUA-161 > JACWAE01. The sequence continues at coordinate 396 of CAYGWR010000087.1, read as the reverse complement.
GGCTCAGGCAGCGATGACGGAGGGCAAGAACGTGACCTATCTGCCCTCATACGGCGCTGAGGTACGCGGCGGCACCGCCAATTGCACAGTAGCCATATCCGATGAGGAGATTGCCTCTCCCGTCGCTTCAGCGCCAGAGTTCGTGGTAGCCATGAATAAACCATCATTAGTCAGATTCCAGAATCAGATTCAATCAGGGGGCGTTCTTTTTATCAATTCCTCCCTGATAGAAGCTGAAATCTCCAGAGGCGACATTGATGTTGTAAAAGTTCCGGCGGGTGAAATCGCCGATAAGCTGGACAGTCCCAAATCCGCCAACATGGTGATGCTGGGAGCGTTCATAAAGAAAAGCAACCTCGTTTCTATCTCCACCGTAATCGAAGAGCTAAAGAACAC
>CAYGWR010000086.1:0-4667 GCA_964353645.1 uncultured Dehalococcoidia bacterium | reverse complement strand
GTTTTCCAGCACCTGAATTTCGCCGGGCTAACCTATCAGAAGGACCAAATCCGCTTCACCCACTGCATCCACGCTACCAGCCACATGACTGTGCTCTGGGACGGCAGGGTGAACCTGTGCTGTATGGACCCGCTAGGCAAAAAGATATGCGGCGACTTGAACCATCAAACGGTCTCCGAGGTGTGGTTCTCCGAAGAGCGTCAGCGTTATGCCACTATGCACAATGAGGGCAGGGGAGCGGAGTGCGAGGTGTGCCGGGACTGCAACATCGTCTGCTTCTAAGCAAGGGCGAGCAGCTCTAGAAAACCAGGGAAGCTTCAAAGAACCAAAAATGGGTCAAAGGGCAGAGCCTCCGGGTTAAAGATTTTAAGAAAGGCATAACTTAGAAACAGCAGCGAAATTATACCAGGTAAGATTATGCCCTGCGCAGCGAAAGCCCAGGGTTTGCGTGAGGAGACCACAGGCACATGCATCCTCGGCGGTTTAAGCGACCTCCAAACTACCACCGTGAAGACTATTAGCACTGCGACGGCGAAGACTGCGAAATACCGGGTGCCCGTTGGATAGAAGTCGTTCCTGAATATGAAGTACGATACAACTGCGCTAAACAAAGAGCCGACAACCATAGCTTTCAGCAATCCACCTTGACCGAAAAAGACAGCAGAGGTCCTCAGCTTAGCCTTGGCATCGAATTCGTAATCGCTAACAACAGTAGCCATATATCCGGTGGCGGTGACTAGGAACCAGAAAAGCATCATTAAAAGGGTGGGGCGCACCCCTATGCCAAGTATATAGCCTGACGAAGGCGCCAATATACCTAGCAGCGAAATGCAGAGAATATCTCCAACCGGCTTTGCCTTCAATCTAATCCTTGGGTATGAATACAGAATACCACCAGCAAGGCAGGCGAGGACCACGAACAAGCCAAACAGGTTGCTCACCAAGAAACCAAGTGCGATTGTTCCCAGCAATGTCACTATACAAAATACCTTACATTCTTGCTCTGTAACCTCCCCGGTTACCATCGGCTGCTGACGGAGGTTGAAGTCTTTTTGTACACCGTCATGATACCTGTCTGTGTCCCTATCAGCATAGAAGTTCAGAGCGAAGGCGAACCCAGCGAATAAAAGTAAGGCTGCGAAACCGATCAATGCTCTGGGCCAGCTTGTATCCTCACTCGCACCCACTGCGAAAGGGATTGCAAATGTGAGTGAAAATGCTGGCCAAGCCGTGATTCGTGCGAGTTTCAGATACTTTACCACTGAAGCCTTTCTCTATCACCTCTCAGAGATAGTACCCGCCGCTTCTTCAGATGTAAGGGGAAACAGGCGTCCTCGCACTGGCATGAAGGTCTTGCGATGGAGAGGGCAGGGGCCCAGGCGCTGCAAAGCCTCCAGGTGCTCAGGGGTGCCGTACCCTTTGTGTTGAGCCAGGCCGTAGCCGGGAAATTGGCTATCCAGTTCAACCATGAGGCGGTCTCTGGTGACCTTGGCGACTATAGACGCCGCAGCTATAGAAACACATATACTATCGCCGTCGACCACACCTTTTTGCGGAATGCGGGTGTCAGGCAGGCGCATATAATCAATAAGAAGGTAATCAGGGCGTGTCGAGAGCTGCTCGATAGCATGGCGCATCGCCAGCCTGGTTGCAGGAGCTATACCCCGTTCATCAATGACCTCTTGGGAAACCACCCCCACCCCAAAAGCCACACCACTTTCCAGCACGCGGTCGAAAATAGACTCACGCTGTGATGGCGTAAGCTGCTTGCTGTCCCGAACCAGGCTTAACCATGAAGGTCGTTCATCGAAAGGCAAGATAACTGCTGCAGCCACCACCGGGCCAGCAAGCGGCCCTCGGCCGACCTCGTCAATGCCGGCAATAAGCCGATAGCCCTGTGCTATCAGCCTCTCCTCCTCGACAAATGTCGGTATCTGGCTCACCATGTCCTTACTTTCCACGAATTTGGAACATACTAGCACCCTATTTAACTCTTTGTCAAATGATTTTTATGAAATCGTCGCCAAACCTATTGACACTTACGCCATTGTGTGCTAGTCTCGTTCGCAAGAACGATGAAAGGAGTGTCACATATGCAAGCCTACTGTATGAAGTGCCGAACCAAGGTGGAGATCAAGAACGCGAAGTCGATCAAAATGAAGAATGGCAAGCCTGCAACACAAGGTGTATGCCCTAAGTGCGCCACCAAGGTGTTCAGAATCGGGAAAGGCTAGCCAACAGGATCCTAATAGCTGGCTGAACTGAAATTATTTACGGCGTTTTCGGTTTTAGCCTCAGAGCGCTTTGAGGAGTAGGGTTTTTGTCTCCTCAAAGCGCTTTTGATAAGAGGCGTCCAACCGCTGACTGATCTCAATCCACTCAGGGCTGGTCTCAATAGCAGGCTCAACAGCAGAGCCGAAGATTCCCCTCAGTTTCAATCCTTTTCGCTTGGCTGCCCCCAGTTTGATTCGCTTTTCTTCCCAGGCCTGTTCGATCGCCTTTTGGTATTCATTAAAGAGATTCCTGATACCTGCCACAACACCTGAGTCCCCAGAGTAATGCTGAACGGCAGCCAGTATATTCTCAGCCCCCTCGGAATTTCCTGTGTCAAGCGTATTAAGCAGAAACGAGAGCAGATGACGAATGACTATCCGCCGGTTTTCCTCATATCTCCTCAGCTCTATCTCAACATCACGAATAGGCAACCCATCCAGGTAACGTTTTCCCAGAGCCTCTCCGATTGCTCGAAACTCCTCCTCCTTTGACCTCTGTCTTTCCTGAGCAGACATGTCTCCGAGCTTCTGGGCTCTCTCCATCGCTATATCGAATGCACTTTTTAATTCTTTATCGTCGCCAGACATGTTTCTCTATACCCCACTCTCTACTATGTCATTGCGATCCGCCTGTGGCGGACGCCTCTGGCGGACGACGAAGCAATCTCGTAGGCTCAATGTTAAGAGTAGCGATGAGATTGCTTCGCTTCGCTCACAATGACACCGGAATAAGTGAACTCACAAATAGGGGAAAATGCTCCTCCTGATGATTTCAAAGTTGCGTTTTATCTGTTCCTTACCTTTTATGATTCCAGGGCTGCCATACTGATGGCCGGTGAGCAAGTACTCGATGTCCAGCTTTGCTATTCGTTCGATGCTATCTTTAAGTGCCTCAGCGCTGCCACCGGGGATGTCCACCCGCCCGGTGCTCCCCTCGAATACCAGGTCGCCTCCCATAAAGACCTTCTCTTTGGGCCAATAGATACCTATGTGGCCGTCGGAGTGGCCGGGGATAAGAATTATTTGGGCAACCAGGTCCTTGCCTAAACGCAGCTCGCCCTCTGAGAGATATAAATCGGGATGGATCTCAGGCATCTCGAAGCCCATCGACTTGATCGCTTTGGCCATTTCTCCGCTGGCCAGCTTGAGGAATTCATTCTCCTCTTTGCCGATAGCGACCTGGGCCCCGCTCATTTTCCTGATTTCCTCGGAGGCCCCATAATGGTCTGGATGCGCATGTGTATTGATGATCAAGCCGACATCCTCAATCTTGAGTCCGTCTTTTTTCATCTCGGAGATCAACCTGTCCAAACAATTTTGCCTGGTTTCGGTAACTATCTGTCCGGGGTCCACCAGGACATGTTTGTTCCCGGGCAGAGCATTTGCCACAACATAAGAGTTGCAATTATTCCCGTATTTCGTCATCTCTTGCATAGTGACGCCGGGCCAAAGGTACGCATAGAAATCGCCTACTAGCTTCAATTAAATCCTCCATCAGCAAAGTCAACTGCTAAGGAGATTATAACATCACAGGCGGGATATTAACACGCGTACACCAGGGCACCTCTCCAAGAGTATTTCTTATGAAGCTGATGTCGAAGGGCATGCCTCACCGATGTAGGGGCACAGTGCACTGTGCCCTAGCCTCATATGTCATTCCCGCGAAAGCGGGAATCCAGGTGCCTTATTCATCCCCCCTTTTCTAAACTTGTCCCTGGCTTAGATCAGGGAGGGGGCAATGGAGATTACGTGCTAAATCCTCCCTCCCCTTGCGGGAGGGAGGCAGAGAGAGCACCGTAACCCATGTTGACAAAAAGGTGCTGCCCTGCTAGCATAGCAAATGAAAATTGTTTTCATTTATAGATTGAGATGAGACTTACTCAAAACAAAATAGCATCCATGCTGAGGCAACAAGGTTATAAAATCACGCCGCAACGGCGGGCAGTGCTGAATATAATCGCCCTTACCCATGACCATCTCACCCCTGCTGCCATATACGAAAAGGTTCATGAAGAACATCCCAGCATCGGGTTAGTCACTGTATACCGTACGCTTGATATATTAGCCGAACTCGGCCTTATCTGTGAGGTGCATGCGGGAGGTAACTGCCGAAGCTATTTAATGAGAAGACCGTCAGAACACCACCACCACCTGATTTGCTCTGACTGCGGCGCAGTGGTTGATTTCACCGATTGCGATCTTAGCAATCTGGAGCAAAGGTTAGCCCGTGAGACCCGCTTTGAAATCGAAGGGCATCTTCTCGAATTCATGGGCCACTGCCGCAACTGCTGTAAGGGGGTGAATAGCGGTGGCAAGTAGGCTTGCCAGACCGGTTTCAATTGTTTCAACGGTGGTGCTCGTTATGGTGCTGGCAGCCTCGGCTATATCCTGCGG